>NZ_JBFTRG010000006.1:0-351164 GCF_056399425.1 Variovorax sp. 01N429
GGCTTCATCGGCAACCGCATGATCGAGCAGTACTCGCGCCAGGCGGGCTTCCTGCTGGACGAAGGCGCGACCCCGCAGCAGGTCGACAAGGCGATCGAGAAGTTCGGCTTCGCGATGGGCCCGTTCCGCATGGGCGACCTCGCGGGCAACGACATCGGCTGGGCGATCCGCAAGCGCCGCGCCACCGAGATCGCCGACATGAAGTACAGCCGCACGGCCGACAAGCTGTGCGAGCTGGGCCGCTTCGGCCAGAAGACCGGGGCAGGGTGGTACGACTACCAGGCCGGAAAGCGCGACGCGATCCCTTCGGACCTCGTGAACAAGATGATCGAGGACCATCGCAAGGAAATCGGCATCACGCCGCGCAAGATCTCCGACGAGGAAATCGTGCAGCGACTGGTGTATGCGCTGGTCAACGAAGGCGCGCACATCCTCGAAGACGGCATTGCATCGAAGTCCGGCGACATCGACATGGTGTACCTGACGGGCTATGGCTTCCCGATCTGGCGTGGCGGACCGATGCACTACGCATCGCAGGTGGGCCTGTACAACGTGGCCGAATCGATGAAGCGTTTTGCGAAGAACCCGCATGACGACGCGAAGTTCTGGCAGCCTGCGGCGCTGATCCAGAAGCTGGTGGCCGAAGGCAAGTCTTTCAGCTGATGAAGGCCACCCCCGTTGCTCGATGGCTTCCATGCTGAAACGTGTGTTCCTTGCGTTGGTGCTGGTGCTCGCCGCACTGGTGGCAGCGGTAGCGTTCAATACCTGGCGCACGCCGTCGCGGCAGATTGCCGTGGCGCCGGCGCCGGCGTTGCCGATCGACTTGCCCGCAGCCGCCAAGCGGCTTTCCAGCGCGATCCAGTTCCGCACAGTGTCCAGCTTGGACGATCCCGCCGGCAACGCGGCTGAATTCGACAAGCTGCACGCCTATCTCGAACAGCAATACCCCAAGGTCCATGCCACCCTGAAGAAGGAAGTCGTGGGCCAGCATGCGCTGCTGTATACATGGACGGGCTCCGACCCCGCGGCCAAGCCCGTCGCGCTGATGGCGCACCAGGACATGGTGCCCATCGCACCCGGCACCGAGAAGGCGTGGTCGGTCGACCCGTTCAGCGGCGAGATCAAGGACGGCTTCGTCTGGGGCCGTGGCGCGCTCGACAACAAAGGCAATCTGTTCGCGCAGATGGAAGCCATCGAGATGCTGATCGGCAGCGGCTTCAAGCCACGCCAGACGATCTATCTGGTGATGGGCGACGACGAGGAAGTCAGCGGCTTGCGCGGCGCGCTCCCCGTCGCGGAGCTGCTCAAGTCGCGCGGCGTGCGGCTCGACTGGGTGCTCGACGAAGGCTTGCTGGTGCTCGACGGCGTGCTGCCCGGCTTGTCGAAGCCGGCGGCGCTGATCGGTCTTGCCGAAAAGGGCTATGGCACTTTCTTCCTTTCGCTGGACACGGCGCCGGGCCACTCGTCGATGCCTCCAACGCACAGTGCCATTGGCATGATGAGCACGGCCTTGTCCAAGCTGGAAGCCTCTCCGATGCCCGGCGGCATCAAAGGCGTGGCGGGCCAGATGTTCGGCACGCTCGCGCCGGAGATGAGCGGCATCAATCGCGTCATGCTGTCCAACCTGTGGCTCACCGGACCGCTGGTCGAAAGCCAGCTCGAAAAAAGCCCGAGCAGCAATGCGATGCTGCGCACCACCACGGCGCTGACCATCGTGCGGGCCGGCAACAAGGACAACGTGCTGCCCGGCCGCGCCGAAGCGGCCGTGAACTTCCGCATCCTTCCGGGCGACACCATCGACAGTGTCGAAGCGCATCTGAAGAAAGCGCTCGGCAATGACGCGATCCAGGTCAAGCGTTATCCCGGCAACTCGGAGCCATCGCCCGTCTCGCCGACCAACGGCGACGGTTACCGCTCCATCGAACAAGCAGTGCGGCAGACCTTCCCCGATGCGATCGTCGCACCGGGCCTGATGACTGCCGCCACCGATTCGCGCCACTTCAGCCTCGTAAGCGATTCGGTCTATCGTTTCTCCCCGTTTCGCGTGAAGAGCGAAGACCTCGCGCGCTTCCACGGCACCAACGAGCGCATCGCAATCGCCAACTATGGCGAAGCGATCCAGTTCTATCACCAGCTGCTGCAGAACACGGCACAGCCCCAGTAATCGTCCCAGTAATCGTCATTCCTCTTTTTCAAAGGACCACATCATGACCAGCGCCGTCATCGTTTCCACCGCCCGCACGCCGCTCGCCAAGAGCTGGAAGGGTGCCTTCAACATGACGCACGGCGCCACGCTCGGCGGGCATGCGGTGCAGCACGCGGTGCAGCGTGCCGGCATCGATCCCGCCACGGTGGATGACGTGATCATGGGCTGCGCCACGCCGGAAGGCGCGACGGGTTCGAACATCGCTCGCCAGATCGCACTGCGCGCGGGCCTGCCGATCACGACGTCGGGCATGACCATCAACCGCTTCTGCTCGTCGGGACTGCAAACCATCGCGACCGCGGCGCAACGCATCATCGCGGGCGAAGGCGAGGTCTATGTGGCGGGCGGGGTGGAAAGCATCTCGTGTGTGCAGAATGAAGCGAACAAGCACATGCTGGCCGATCCATGGCTCGTCAAGCACAAGCCCGAGATCTACTGGAACATGCTGCAGACGGCCGAGCAGGTCGCCAAGCGCTACAACATCGGCCGTGATGCGATGGACGAATACGGCGCCGCCAGCCAGCAGAAGGCGACCGCCGCGCTCGAAGCTGGCCGCTTCAAGGACGAGATCGCACCGATCACCGTGCTGGCCGGCGTGGCCGATCCGGTGATGGGTCTGCGCACCAAGGAAGTCACCGTCGAGAACGACGAAGGCATCCGCCCTGGAACGACCAAGGAAGGCATCAGCGGCATCCGTCCAGCCATCCCCGGCGGGGTGATTTCCGCTGGCAATGCGAGCCAGTTCTCCGATGGCGGCGGCGCTTGTGTGATCGTCGACGAGAAGTACGCCGAGCAAAAGGGCCTGAAGCCCCTCGGCCGTTTCCTCGGATTCGCAGTCGCGGGTTGCGAGCCCGACGAGATGGGCATCGGCCCGGTCTTCGCGATCCCGAAGGTGCTCAAGCGCCTCGGCCTCAAGGTCAGCGACATCGATCTGTGGGAACTCAACGAAGCCTTCGCCGTGCAGGTCATCTACTGCCGCGACAAGCTCGGCATCCCGGCGGATCGGCTGAATGTCGATGGCGGCGCCATCGCCGTGGGCCATCCTTACGGTGTGAGCGGCCAGCGCCTGACCGGCCACGCGCTGATCGAAGGCAAGCGTCGCGGTGCCAAGAAGGTCGTCGTGACGATGTGCATCGGCGGCGGCATGGGCGCAGCCGGCGTCTTCGAGGTTCTCTGATTTCGAAGGAGAAGGCTGTGTCATCGCCCGAACGGGCCTCGCCCGAAGAGTTTCTGGCCATGGGCCGGAAGGTGCTGGCGACACAGCCATTCAGCGCGTTGATCGGCACGGAGATGCACGCACTGTCGCCAGGTCTGGTCGACATGCAATTGCCGGTGACCGACAAGGTCCTGCAGCAGGACGGCTTCGTGCACGGCGGTGTCGTCAGCTATCTGGCCGACAACGCGCTGACCTTCGCCGGCGGCACGGCCATGCAGGTGCCTGTGCTCACTGCCGAGTACAAGATCAACTACGTCCGCCCGGCCACTGGCGAGCGCCTTATCGCGCGCGCCAAGGCCGTGCACGTGGGCAAATCGCAGTCCGTCTGCACTTGCGAGGTCTTCGCGATCAGCAACGGCAAAGAAAAGCTCTGCGCCATCGCGCAGGGCACCATTGCCCGATTGCCCGAGCGGTAATTCCGGGGACGTCGAGCCCCATCCCCCACTGAGCGCACTGCGTTTCGAATCATGAGCCTTCGTCCCACCCTCGACTTCCTCCTCTACGACTGGCTTCACGCCGAGTCGCTCAACGAGCGCGAGCGCTTCGCCGATCATTCGCGCGAGACCTTTGACGCCGTGCTCGACACCTGCGAGCGCATCGCCCGCGAGAAGTACGCGCCGTTCAATCGCACCGTCGACACGCAGGAACCGCACTTCGATGGTGAGAAGGTGATTCTTCCGCAGGCCACGCATGATGCGCAAAAGGCCTTTGCCGAATCCGGCATGCTCAGCGCCGCGCAGGACTATGACATCGGCGGCATGCAGTTGCCCTACACGGTGCAGGCGGCGGCCAATAGCTTCTTCGCGATGGCTTCGGTGAGCATCGGCTCAGGCATGCTGACCAGCGGCAACGCCAATCTGCTGATGGTTCATGGCACGCCGATGCAGCAGACGGTGTTTGCGAAGAATGAGTTTTCCGGGCGCTGGTCGGGCACGATGTGCCTGTCCGAACCGCAGGCCGGTTCGAGCCTCAGCGACGTCGCCACGCGCGCCGTGCCGGATGGCCCCGATTTCCAGGACGATCCACTCGGACCGCGCTACCGCCTGACGGGCAACAAGATGTGGATTTCGGCGGGCGACCACGAGCTGACCGAGAACATCGTGCACATCGTGCTGGCAAAGATCCCCGACGCGGACGGCAAGCTGATTCCCGGCACGCGCGGCATCTCGCTCTTCATCGTGCCCAAGCGCATGGTCGATACCGAAGGGCAACTGACCGGCGAACGCAACGACGTGGCGCTGGCAGGGCTCAATCACAAGCTCGGCTGGCGCGGAACGACGAACACGCTGCTCAACTTCGGTGAGGGCAAGTATCCCGTGGGCGGCAAGCCCGGTGCGGTGGGCTATCTCGTCGGGCAGCCCGGAAAGGGCCTGCACTGCATGTTCCACATGATGAATGAGGCTCGCATCGGCGTCGGCACGGCAGCGACGATGCTCGGCATGGCCGGCTACTACGCATCGCTGGATTACGCCAAGACCCGCCCGCAAGGCCGCCCCGCCGGCCCGGCGGGCAAGGATTCGGCCAAGCCGCAAGTGCGCATCATCGAGCACTCCGATGTGCGCCGCATGCTGCTCGCGCAGAAGGCCTACTGCGAAGGCGCGCTGGCGCTCGAGCTGTATTGCGCGCGCCTCGTCGATGAACAGAAGACCGGCAGCCCACAGGCCGCCGACGATGCCCGCCTGCTTCTCGAAGTGCTGACGCCGATCGCCAAGAGCTGGCCCAGCGAATGGTGTCTGGAGGCGAATTCGCTCGCGATCCAGATCCACGGTGGCTACGGCTACACGCGCGACTTTCCGGTGGAGCAGTACTGGCGCGACAACCGGCTCAACATGATCCACGAGGGCACGCACGGCATCCAGGCGGCCGACCTGCTCGGGCGCAAGGTGCTGATGGAAGACGGTCGCGGCCTGACGCTGCTGGGTGGACGCATCGCCGAAACGATCGCCCGCGCCGGCAAGGTGCCCGCGCTCGCTGGCCATGCGAAGGCGCTCGGTGCGGCGTTGCAACGCATCGGCAGCGCGACCAAGGCCGCTTGGTCCACGGGCAACCCGCAAGACGCGCTCGCCAACGCAGTGCCCTACATGCAGGCATTCGGGCACGTGGTGCTGGCGTGGATCTGGCTGGACGTCGCGCAGCGCGCACTCGAGCAGGACGCAGCCAAGTCGGCTCCCGCGACTGCGGGACGCGTCGGCGCGACCGACTACTTCTTCAACTACGAACTGCCCAAAATCGGCGCCTGGCTGAACGTGGTCGAAAGCCGCGATCCGACCTGCGCGGCGCTGCCCGAGGAGGCTTTCTGATGGCCGAAGCCAAACCCCATGCCACGCTCGAAAAGTGGATATGGATCCTGATCTACGGTGGCCTCTTCCTCGTCATCCTTGGCATCGCGACGGGGCGAACGGAGGAGGGTCTTGGCTGGACCATGGCCGTGCCGGGCGCGATCATTGCGCTGGTGGGCGTCGTGCTCATCTACGTGCGCTCGCGCCTGGACGACCCGAAGGAATCACGATAACGGAGCCCACATGACTGCACGCAACATCCAGAAGCTTTTTGACCTCACCGGCAAGGTGGCGCTCGTCACCGGCGGCTCTCGCGGCCTCGGCTTGCAGATGGCCCACGCACTCGGCGAAGCCGGCGCCAAGATCATGCTGAGCTCGCGCAAGGCCGATGACCTCGAGCAGGCGGCCGCCGAACTCCAGAGCGCTGGCATCGATGCCCGCTGGATCGCAGCCGACTGTTCCAGGGAAGACGACACGCGGCGCCTCGCCGATGAAACCCTGGAGCGGCTCGGCGCGGTCGACATCCTCGTCAACAACGCCGGCGCAAGCTGGGGCGCACCGGCCGAGAACCATCCCATCGAGGCTTGGGACAAGGTCATGAATCTCAACGTGCGCGGATATTTCGTGCTGGCGCAGCAGATCGCGCGCGGCTACATGATCCCGAAGAAGAGCGGCCGCATCATCAATATCGCGTCGATCGCCGGCCTGAACGGCAATCCGCCGGAGATGCAGACCATTGCCTACAACACATCCAAGAGCGCGGTGATCGGCTTCACGCACACGCTGGCCGCCGAATGGGGCAAGTACGGCATCAACGTCAACGCGATCTGCCCCGGCTTCTTCATGACCAAGCTGGCGGCCGGCCTGATCAAGGCGGTGGGAGAAGAAAAGATGGCTGCCCACGCACCGCTCGGCCGCCTTGGCGACGACGAAGACCTGAAGGGCATCACGCTGCTCTATGCCAGCGAAGCCGGCAAGCACATCACCGGCCAATGGCTGGCAGTCGACGGCGGCGTCAGCGTCGTCCTTGGCGCATGATCCGCTGACATGACTTTGACCAAAGACAACATTCACCTTCGCTCCTACATCGACCGCATTCCCTTCGCGATGTATCTCGGCATCGAGATCGCGAAGTTCGAAGGCGGCGAGTCCGAATTGCACTACACCGCCAAGCCCGAGCACCTGAACACCTTCGACGTGACGCACGGCGGCGCCGTGATGACGATGCTCGACATCGCGCAGGCCGCGGCTGCGCGCAGCGACACGCCGGAGATCGGCGTGGTCACCATCGAGATGAAGACCACCTTCATGGCGCCTTCCGTCGGACCGCTGATCGCGCGCGGCAAGCTGCTGCATCGAACCGCGACCATGGCCTTCACCGAAGCCAAGATCTACGACGCCCAGGAGCGTGTCTGCGCGCACGCCACCGGCACCTTCAAGTACGTGAAGCGACGCCTGCCGATCGGCCCGGCGAGCGCCAACGAAATGCGACCCCCTTCCACAGACTAAACGACACACCCCCAGGCTTTCCCACTTCGTGTGGCCTCCACCCCCTTGCAGGGGGCAACACCAGCGGCCCGGCAAAGCCGGTTCCGCGGTATTTCCCAATGAATACGTAGACAGAAAGGTACGCCATGCCGATCAATCGCCAGCAACTTCTCGACAACCGCCCCGAAGGCGAGGCCGTCGCCAGCAACTTCAAGCTGGTCAGCACCGAAACGCCCGCGCTCAAGGACAACCAGGTGCTGGTTCGCCATCACTACATGAGCCTGGACCCCTACATGCGCGGCCGCATGAACGAGTCGAAGAGCTACGCGCAGCCGCAGCCGCTCGGGCAGGTCATGCAGGGCGGCACCGTGGGCGAAGTCGTCGAGAGCAAGCACCCGAAGTACGCCGTGGGCGACAAGGTCGTCGGCTTCGGCGGCTGGCAGGAATACAGCGTGGTCGATGCCTCGCAGCCGGGCGCGCTCAAGAAGGTCGACACGACGCACGTTCCGCTGTCGCATTACCTCGGCGCCGTGGGCATGCCGGGTGTGACGGCCTGGTACGGGCTCGTGAAGATCATCAATCCGAAGGCCGGCGAAACCATGGTCGTCACCGCCGCCAGCGGTGCCGTGGGCAGCGCTTTCGGCGCGCTTGCCAAGGCGCGGGGCTGCAGGGTGGTCGGCATTGCCGGCGGCCCGGACAAGTGCAAATACGTGACGGACGAACTCGGCTTCGATGCCTGCATCGACTACCGCGAGCACCCGGACATCAAGAGCATGAGCGCCGCACTGAAGGAAGCCTGCCCGAACGGCATTGATGGCTACTTCGAGAACGTCGGCGGCTACATTTTCGATGCGGTGCTGCTGCGCACGAACAGCTTTGCGCGTGTCGCGCTGTGCGGAATGATCGCGGGCTACGACGGCCAGCCGCTGCCGCTGGCCAACCCTGCGCTGTTTCTCATCAATCGCATCAAGCTCGAAGGCTTCATCGTCAGCGAGCACATGGAAGTGTGGCCGGAAGCGCTGGCCGAACTCGGCGCCCTGGTCGCGAGCGGCAAGCTGCGTCCGCGCGAGTCGATCGCGCAAGGCATCGAGTCGGCACCTGAGGCTTTCCTTGGCCTGCTGAAAGGCAGAAACTTCGGCAAGCAACTCGTCAAGCTGATCTGATTCGCCTCGGAAGGAGACTGGCAATGGATACGACTCACGAGGTCTTCAACCAGCCGGCTCCGCTGACCGGCTACAACCTCTTCGAAACCAACCGGCCGTTGCGCGATGCGTTGAAGTTCAATGCGCCGGACCTTCATCCGGCAGCGCTCAGCCATTTGGGGGCCGCCGTCGGATCGGCGGAGATGCAGACGCATGCGCGTCTCGCCAACATCCATCCGCCGGTGCTGCATACGCACGACCGCTTCGGCCGGCGAGTCGACGAGGTGGAGTTCCATCCGAGCTATCACGCGCTGATGTCCGCGGCCGTGGGCGCCGGGCTGCACGGCTCGCCGTGGGCGGCTTCGGGGCCGTCGGCGCATGTGCATCGCGCTGCGGGCTTCATGCTCTTCACCGAGCTGGAGGCGTCGATTCTCTGCCCCATCTCGATGACCTATGCCGCAACGCCCGCGCTGCGCGGCAATGCGGCCATTCATGCCGACTGGGGTCCGAAGCTCGCAAGCCTCTGGTATGACCCCGCCCTCAAACACTGGAGCGAGAAGCCGGGCCTGACCATGGGCATGGGCATGACCGAGAAGCAGGGCGGATCGGATGTGCGGGCCAACACGACGCGCGCGGTTCGGGTCGGCAGCGACGACTGGGGCGAGCGCTACGAGATCACCGGACACAAGTGGTTCTTCTCCGCGCCGATGTGCGATGCCTTCCTGGTGCTTGCGCAGGCGCCGGCCGGATTGACGTGTTTCTTTTTGCCGCGAGTGCTTTCAGACGGGAGCCTCAACGCCATCCACATCCAGCGCCTGAAGGACAAGCTCGGCAACAAGGCCAATGCGAGTTCTGAGGTGGAGTTTCACGGCGCGAGCGCATGGCTGGTCGGCGAAGAGGGGCGCGGCATTCCGCAGATTCTCGAAATGGGCACCATGACGCGGCTCGACTGCGCGCTCGGCACCAGCGGGTTGATGCGCCAGGCCCTGAGCCTCGCGCTCAATCACACGACGCAGCGCCAGGCTTTCGGTAAGCCGTTGATCGAGCAGCCCTTGATGAAGAACGTGCTGGCCGATCTCGCGCTCGAAAGCGAGGCTGCGACCGCGCTCGCGGTTCGTCTTGCGCGCGCCTTCGATCGTCAGGATGATGCGCACGAGCGCTTCATGGCCCGGCTTCTCACGCCCGTGGCCAAGTTCTGGATCTGCAAGCGAGGCAGTCACTTCGCCCAGGAGGCCATGGAGTGCCTTGGCGGCAACGGCTACGTGGAAGAGGGCGGCGAAGGCACGATGGCGCGCGTCTACCGCGAGATGCCGCTCAATTCAATCTGGGAAGGCGCGGGCAACATCATGGCGCTCGACCTGCTTCGCGGCCTGCGCAAGGGCGATGCCATTGCAGCGCTCACGGATGAGCTGGCGCCCGCACGCGGCACCGATGCGGCGCTCGACCGCCTCGCCGACGCCCTGCCTGCGCGCATCGAGGCCATGGCGACCGAGGCCGAAGCGCGCCGCCTCGCGCAGGACGTGGCGCTGGCGGTGCAGGGTGCCTTGCTCGCCCAGACCGCGCCGGGGGCCGTCGTCGGTGCGTTCTGCGCATCGCGCATCGGCGGCGACTGGGGGCAAGCCTTCGGCACCCTGGGCGCAGGCATCGATTTCGATTCGATCATTGCGCGTGCGCAGCCCCACTGACCAGCAAGAACTCAAAAGCAAAAAGGACTCTCATGGCCGACCTGATCCTGCATCACTACGCGACCTCGCCGTTTTCCGAGAAGATCCGCCTGATCCTTGGCTACAAGAAGCTGGCGTGGAAGTCGGTGATCATTCCGGCCATCATGCCCAAGCCCGACCTCGTGGCGCTCACCGGGGGCTATCGCAAGACGCCAGTGCTTCAGATCGGGGCCGACATCTACTGCGACACCGCATTGATCTGCGATGTGCTCGAGCACCTGTCGCCGCTGCCTTCGATCTACCCGGAGCCGGGCAAGGGCCTGTCGCGTCTTGTTGCCCAGTGGGCCGACAGCACGATGTTCTGGGCCGCCATGGCCTACAGCCTCAGCGGCAAGGGCCTCGCTGACGCATTCGCGAAGGCGCCGCCCGAAGTCGCCAAGGCTTTCAGCGACGATCGCAAGGCGATGAGTGGCAATTTGGTGCGGCTGCGCCCCAGTGATGCCGCGTCGGCCTACAAGTCGTATCTGCGGCGGCTGTCCGACATGCTGGACGACACCGACTACCTGCTGGGCGGTTTTCCCACGGTGGCGGATTTCTCGTGCTACCACGCGCTCTGGTTCACGCGCAAGCGCACGCCTTCCATGGCGGGCATCCTGCACCTCACGCCCGCGGTGGTGGATTGGATGGACCGCATGGCAGCTATCGGCCACGGGTCCATGGAGACCTTCGATGCCGCGCAAGCCATCGAAATCGCCGCCGCCTCGACGCCGCACACGCTGCTGTCCGACAGCACCTTCCAGGACGACCATGGCATCGCGCTCGGCTCGCGCGTCACCGTCACTGCCGAGAGCTTCGGCCCGGAGTCGACCGAAGGCGAACTGATCGCCGCCACGCGCACGCACTACACGTTGCGCCGCACCGGAGAGCGCACGGGCACCGTGCACGTTCACTTTCCGCGCGTCGGATTCGTGCTGCGGCAGGCCGAGGGCTGAGCGGATCGCGCAGCAGATGGCCGAGCCTGTCCAGAATGGCCTGCATTGCCCGTTCGGCCGTGCGCCGGCTTGAAGGCCGCGTGGACGAGCACCTTTGCGACTGCGGCGTCGCTGATTCCGTATTTCAATAGCGGTTTATTCCAAGACAAGAGACGAAAGGATTGGCGCAAATGATTCAGGATTTCAAGGGCACCACGGCCGTTCTCACTGGCGCGGGTTCGGGCTTCGGGCTTGAATGCGCGCGCATCGGCGCCCAGCGCGGCATGAACCTCGTGCTGGTCGACGTGCAGCAGGACGCGCTCGATCGCGCACAGGCCGAGATGGAAGCCGCCGGGGCGCAAGTTCTGGCGCGCAAGGTCGACGTCTCCGACGCCGGGCAGATGGAGGATCTCGCCAAGGCCGTGCAGAAGCGTTTCGGCGCGCCGCACTTCGTCTTCAACAACGCGGGCGTCGGCGCCGGCGGCCTCGTCTGGGAAAACACCGTCGCCGATTGGGAATGGGTACTCGGCGTCGATCTCTGGGGCGTGGTGCACGGTGTGCGCCTGTTCACGCCGATGATGCTGGAAGCGGCGGCGAAGGACCCGGCCTACCGTGGCCACATCGTCAACACGTCGAGCATGGCCGGCCTGCTCACGCCGCCCAACATGGGCATCTACAACACCGCGAAGGCCGCAGTGGTGAGCCTGACCGAGACGCTCTACCAGGACCTGAAGCTCGTGACGGACCAGGTCGGCGCCAGCCTCTTGTGCCCGTACTTCGTGCCCACCGGCATCACCCAGAGCGATCGCAATCGGCCGAGCTCACTGCCCGCCGGCCAACTCACCAAGAGCCAACTGATCGGGCAGGCGATGAGCAACAAGGCCGTCAGCAGCGGCAAGGTGACGGCAGCCGAAGTGGCGCAAAAGGTTTTCGAAGCGATCACCGCCAACCAGTTCTATGTGTTCAGCCACCCCAAGGCCCTGGGCAACGTGAAGAGCCGGATGGAAAACATCGTCTCCATCACCAATCCGGCGGATCCTTTCCTGGAGAGGCCGGACATCGGCGCGCAACTGCGGGCACAGCTTCGCGAGGGCTGAATCGCGCTTTCCGAGGGATACTGACGCCGCAGAAATGTTCGGCATCAGATCGATGGAGTGCGATAGATGTTCATCGAGCGCGAGGTTGTCGCGACGCTCAAGCGGCGCATTGCCCGGCAAGGATGGGCCATGGCGGCCGTCGGGACCCGAAGCACGGCCCTGACCTACGTCTATACGGTGGGGCTTCAGAAGACCTTCGCGCATCCTGACCTGATCATCTTCGGCATCGCACCGCCGGAGGCCGAGGGCATTCTGGAAGCCATTGCGCAGCGGGTGAAGGCCGGGGAGCCGCTGTACGAGGGCGTCATGATCGTCGGCGCGGCACCAGCCCCTTTGATGCCTCGGGCCGCCGACGCCGAGCGCCTCGAGCTGTTGATTCCGCCGCAGCTCGCGCGCGGCCGGCATCGATATTTTCAGATCGTCTGGCCCGATGCGAAGGAGCGGTTTCCATGGGAGAGCGGATTCGACAGGAGAAGGCTTCGGGGCCAGTCGTTTCTCTTCGACCTCGATGGAGCGGCGGCAGCGGACCTCACCTCAGGTTGAACGGCGCGTCCCAGTCTTGAACGTCGACCAGTTCCCACTCCTGGTTGGCAGCGTTGGGTGCGCTGAACCTGGCGACGCATTCGCGCGCTTGCAGCCCCGAGCCTTGTTCCGGCAGGCCCGTGATGTGGCCGTTCGCGGCATCCAGGCATCGGCGGCCACGGTCATGATAGTTTTCCAGCACCGTCCGGCGCCCCATGACACATCGGCTTCGGGGCGCGCATTCAGCCGCCGTCATTGCCACAGCGCGCAGCCGCCACAACTGCGAAGCGTCTCCGCTGCATGTCTCCTGGACCACCGGCGCGCCGGCCTGGAAACCCGTGGTGCCCAGACACTTCGCTGAATGTCGCGCCCTCAACAGGAACCACTGTTCTTGCAAGGGCTCGGTATCGCCTGATCGAGGCAGCCGCTGGATGCTGAACTGCTGGCTCGGGCTGCCGTAGTTCGGCCAAAGCACGACCGGGGCCCCATCGTCCGTGCGGTGTGCGAGCACCTCGGCCATCATCAGCGTGCCGGCGTTCACGACGTAGAAGTACGGGACTTGCGCAACCGCGGGGTCAGGCGGGGCGGCGAGCGCGGACGTGGCTGCAAGCATGAGGGCAGCAAAGAGGCGGCCCTTGGGTGCTTTGGGTGCTTTGATTTTGCGAAGCGCGATCGGGTCAGCGTGCATGACAACCTCCGTCCGGCGGGACATGACAAGAGTGAACCATCCGGGCGAATGCGTCAACAGCACGCGGAGAGCAGGCGCGTTGGCGTGCGGTTAGAGATCCTCAATGTCCACCTCGACAGCCTGCGACTTCTCGGCCAGCCGGGCGACTGCTTTGCGGTACAGCTCTTGGTCTGCAAGCTCCTCCATCATTGCTTCGAACAGGCAAGGTTCGACCACGAAGAACGCGGCGCGGCTGTGGTTGTGGTTGAACACCGCTACGGGACGGTTGCCCGCCTTTCTCAGAACGGCCGCGGGGTTCATCTTGAATTCGGACACGTTTACGGCGAGTTCAGCAGGAATGGCCTTCATAAATAGTCCATATTTTGCGTGCAGTGATCAACCCGGCTTTGCGAATGCCCCGAGACTCCGCTACTGTTGACGCTCCAGCCCCAAAGGAGACACTTGCATGGCCTACGTCGACGCATACGTCCTCCCCGTTCCCAAGCGCAACATCGAGCAGTACCGCGAGATGGCGACGCGCGCGGGAAAAATCTGGCGCGAACATGGCGCCCTCTCATACCGCGAGTGCATTGCCGAAGACGTGCAGTCCGGCGAACTGACGTCCTTCCCGCAAAGCGTGCACTTGAAGGATGACGAAGTCGTCGTGTTCTCCTACGTCACCTTCGAGTCGCGCGACCGGCGGGATGAGGTCAACGCGCTGGTGATGACCGACCCACGTCTCGCCAACATGATGGATCCCCAGCGCCTGCCTTTCGACGGCAAGCGGATGTTCTGGGGCGGCTTCGACGTGCTGCTCGATGCCTGATCGAGCCGGCTTCGCGTCAGGGCCTTGTTCCTCCTATGCGCGTGCGACGTCGATCACGGCCTTCGTGAAGGCTTGCGGCGCTTCCTGCGGCAGGTTGTGGCCGATGCCGCCGGTCACCAGCCGATGCTCGTAGGGGCCGGAGAACTTCTTCGCGTAGGCACTGGGTTCCGGATGCGGCGCGCCATTGGCATCGCCTTCGAGCGTGATGGTCGGCACGCCGATCACGGGCGCCTTGGCGAGCTTGTCTTCGAGCGCCTGGTACTTCGGCTCGCCCTCGGCGAGACCGAGGCGCCAGCGGTAGTTGTGGATGGTGATGGCTACGTGGTCGGGGTTGTCTAGTGCCACGGCGCTGCGTTCGAAGGTGGCGGCATCGAAGTTCCACTTGGGCGACGCGGTTTGCCAGATGAGCTTGGCGAAGTCGTGGCGGTTCTTCTCGTAGCCCGCGCGGCCGCGCTCGGTCGCGAAGTAGAACTGGTACCACCACTGCAGTTCGGCCTGTGGTGGCAGAGGCGCCTTGCCGGCCTCCTGGCTACCGATCAGATAGCCGCTGACAGAGACCAGCGCCTTGACCCGTTCCGGCCAAAGCGCGGCCATGATGCAGGCGGTGCGCGCACCCCAGTCGCAGCCGGCAACGGTGGCTGACTGGATCTTCAGCGCGTCCATGAGCGCAATGATGTCCGCGGCCACCACGGACTGTTGCCCGTTGCGCGGCGTGTCGGCGGACAGGAAGCGAGTGGTGCCGTAGCCACGCAGGTGCGGCACGATCACGCGGAAGCCTGACGCCGCCAGCGCCGGCGCCACGTCCACGAACATGTGGATGTCATATGGCCAGCCGTGCAACAGGATCACAGGCGTTCCGCTGGCCGGGCCTGCTTCGTAATAGCCGATGTTGAGAGTGCCCGCGTCGATGCTCTTGAGCGGTTCGAGGCGCTTGAGCGCGCCGGTGGACTGGGCGAAGGCAGGCGTGACAGCCGCCACTTGAACGGCAGCAGCACTCAGTGCAGTTGCGGTGAGAAAGGCTCTGCGGGGCAGTTGGAAAGAGGTTGTCATCGGGTTCTCCTGGGGAAAGACAGTGGCGTGAAGAGCGAAGGGAGGACTGGCAGGACCTCATGTTGCCGGCGGCGCCGCGCTTCATCCGCCATTGCGTATCGCTCTGTATCCCGCGCTCTTTCTTAGACATTACTTTTCACAGGCGGCGCGTCGATGGCCGTCCGCAAGTGGAGCCGTCTCGATTGAGAAACGTAATGTGTGCAATGGGAGGGCTGGACACAAAGGCATACGCAATGCCCGCCGCAAGAGAGGAGCGCGGCAAACAATCCGTTCACTCGATCCATACGTTCTTCAAGGAAACCGCCATGACCATGAAATCCAATGTGCTTCTCGGCCTCGCAGCCGTTGCGGCGGCCATCGGCATCCTCACAGCTGCGGCGCCGGCATCTGGCGGCGACGTCGCATCCAGCACCGCGCGGACGGCACCCGAATTCCAGAACATCGACCATTGGCTCAACTCACAGCCGTTGAAGCTGCAAGACCTGCGCGGCAAAGTGGTGCTCGTCGACTTCTGGACCTACACCTGCATCAACTGTCTCAACCACCTGCCCTACATCAAGGAGTGGAACGCGAAGTACAAGGACCAGGGCCTCGTCGTCGTGGGCGTGCATACGCCGGAGTTCGCCTACGAGAAGTCCACCAGGAATGTGCAGGAAGCAATCAGCCGCTTGCAGATCACGCACGCGGTCGCGCAGGACAACCACTACGCCACCTGGAAGGCTTTCGACAACCAGTACTGGCCGGCGGTCTACCTGATCGACAAGCAGGGAAAGATCGTCTATTCGCACTTCGGCGAAGGCAGCTATGGCGCCACGGAGAAAAAAATCCGGACGCTGTTGGCCGAACAGGGTCCGGCAACGGGCGGCTGAGATGAAGAAGCTCTGGGAGAGGACGCTCAGTCGTCCCTTGCTTCGACAGACGAGGCGAAGACATAGCCTTCGCTGCGTACCGTCTTGATGTAGCGCGGCTCGCGGGCATCTTCGCGCAGCCGCTGGCGCAGGCGGCTCACCAGCAGATCGATCGAGCGCTCGAAAAGCTCGGCTTCCCGGCCCTGCGTCAGGCTCAGAAGCTGGTCGCGGCTCAGCACCTTTTGCGGATGGTCCAGGAACACGCGCAGCAGGCGGTATTCGGCGCCGCTGAGCGCCACCATCGTGCCGCTGTCGTCCAGGAGGTGGCGCGCCACCGTGTCCACGTGCCAGTCTCCAAAGGCCAGTTTTTGCGAGGGTTCTACCGTGCCCATGTTCGGCGGCAGCATGCGCGTGCGCCGCATCACGGCGCGAATGCGCGCGAGCAGTTCGCGCGCGGAAAAAGGTTTGGCCAGGTAGTCGTCAGCGCCCATCTCGAGGCCGAGGATGCGATCGGCCTCTTCGCTGCGCGCGGTGAGCATCAGGATCGGCGTCGCCTTGAATTTGCCTGTGCGCAGGTCGCGGCAGAGCGTGAGTCCGTCTTCGCCCGGCAGCATCAGGTCGAGAATGATCAGGTCGAAGGGGCCCGATTCCTCCAGCGCCGCACGCATGTGCCGCCCGGTGGGCACCGCCACCACGCGCAGCCCGTTCTTGACGAGATAGGTCGTGAGCAGTTCGCGGATTTCCCGGTCGTCATCGACGATGAGGATGTGGTCGGAGGGTCTGGAGGTCATGGCATGGATGGGTTTGATATGCGCCGCAGCCGCAATGTAGCGGGCCGAAGCGCCGCTGCGACCCCGTTTGTATTCGCAAGTATCCGGCAGGGGCAGCGCGACACTATGTTGCCGACGCCAGCAGTGAAGCGCCTTCCCCGTTCTATAAACAGCCCCATGGTCACACCCTCCAGCTCCATCGTCCCACCGGCACAGACCGCAACCGGCCTGCGCCGCCTGGTGCCGCGCTCGCTGTTCTCCCGGGTGACGCTGATCATCGTGGTGGGGCTTGCGATTGCGCAACTGCTGACCTTCGCCGTCATCGGCTACGAGCGCGGCATGGCGATGCGCGAGCTGATGATGATGGGCATCGAGCGTGACATCGCCAGCTCGGTGGCGATCCTCGACCGCTTGCCCGCCGGGGAAAGGCCCGCATGGCTCAAGCGGCTGGAGCGGCGCAACTACCGCTTTGTGCTTGGCGGCACGGCGGAGGGCGGCGCTCCGCAATCGAAGCTGTCGCAGCAGTTCGCCACGGCCATCGTCGACGCGATGCGTCCCTTCCAGATCGTCAAGGTAGGGGAAGTGGCCCAGCCGCCCGAGGGTTTGGAGATCGAGGTGCGGCTGACCGATGGGTCCTCCGTGGTGGTTCATGCCATGCGCGTGGGCATGCCTGTGTCGCCGTGGGTGATGTGGGTGCTCGTCATTCAACTGCTGGTGCTGGCTATCTGCGCATGGTCGGCCGTGCGGCTGGTCACGCGGCCGCTGGCCGACTTGGCGGCTGCGGCCGACGAACTGGGGCCCGATCTGAAGGCACAGAAGCTGACGGAAGAAGGTCCGACCGAGGTCGCGCACGCCGCGCGCGCCTTCAACGCCATGCAGGAGCGCATCAGCGGCTATATGTCAGAGCGCGTGGAGATCCTCGCGGCCATCTCGCACGATCTGCAGACGCCGATCACGCGGATGCGCCTGCGCACGGAGATGATGGACGACCTCCACGACCGCACCAAGTTCCGGCAGGACCTCGATGCGATGAATTCGCTGGTGCGCGAAGGCGTGACCTATGCCCGCACGCTGCACGGTGCCACAGAGCCGCCGATGCGCATGGATGCCGACGCGCTGCTCGAAAGCATGCTGGCCGACTACGAAGATGCCGGCAAGCGAGTCCACCTGGAAGGCCGTGCCGGTGCGCCCATCGTGAGCCGGCCGAACGCGCTGCGCCGAATCGTCATGAACCTGATCGACAACGCGCTGATCTTCGGCAGCGACGTTCGCGTGCGTGTGTCCCCGAGTGAAGGCCAGCTGGCGATCGCCGTGATCGACAACGGCCCCGGCATTCCGCCCGACGAACTGGACGCCGTGCTCAAGCCGTTCTACCGCGTCGAGAGCTCCCGCAATCGCAGCACTGGCGGCACGGGACTTGGCTTGGCGATCGCGCACCAGCTCGCGATGGCTATGGGCGCCGAGCTGACGCTGAAGAACCGCCCCGAAGGCGGCCTGGAGGCACTCCTCACCATCCACCTCACCATGAACACCTCAAAGGCTCTCCACGCTTCCATGCCGAGGTCCGAACCATGTTGATTCCTCTCATTGCCTACCTGGGCGGGGTGCTCACGATCCTGAGCCCCTGCATTCTCCCGGTGCTGCCCTTCGTGTTCGCGCGGGCTGACCGGCCATTCCGCTCGCACGGGCTGCCGATGTTGCTGGGCATGGCCGTGGCCTTTACCGCCGTCGCCACGCTCGCGGCCGTCGGTGGCGGTTGGGTGGTCGCGGCGAATGAAGGCGGGCGGTATGTCGCGATTGCAATGCTCGCGCTGTTCGGCCTGACGCTGCTGTTCCCCGGCCTTGCCGATCGCATGAGCCGACCGCTGGTGATGCTGGGCATCCGCCTGGCCGAACCGCAACCAGAGGGCAGGGCAGCCAAGGCGTCCATGTTCTCGCCGCTGCTGCTGGGCGTCGGCACCGGCCTTCTGTGGGCGCCGTGCGCAGGGCCGATCCTTGGGCTCATCTTGACCGGGGCGGCGCTCAACGGTGCGAGCGCCGGCACCTCGCTGCTGTTGCTGGCGTATGCGGCTGGCGCCTGCACATCGCTGGCGGCAGCGCTGCTGTTCGGCGGACGCATGTTCGCGCTCATGAAGCGTTCGCTGCACACGGGCGAGTGGGTTCGCCGCGCTGCCGGCGCCGCCGTGCTGGTGGGTGTGGGCGCGATTGCGCTGGGGCTCGATACCGGGTTGCTGGCGGGCCTCTCGATTGGCACCACGTCGGCGCTGGAGCAGGCACTCGTGGAGCGGATCGACAGGCCCAGACCTCCAACGCCGCAAGACAAGGACGTGGCGTTCATGCCCGCAGCCGACATCACTCCGGCGCCGCTGTCCCTGCGCAAGCTTGGCGTCGAAGGCGATTTCCCGTCACTTTCAGGCGCGACCGAATGGATCAATTCGCCACCCCTGACGCCCCAGGCCCTGCGCGGAAAGGTCGTGCTGGTCGACTTCTGGACTTATTCATGCATCAACTGCCTGCGCACGCTGCCTTATGTTCGTGCGTGGGCCGAGAAGTACAAGGACACGGGCCTTGTCGTCATCGGCGTGCATTCGCCCGAATTCGCGTTCGAGAAGCGCTCGGCCAACGTGCGCAAGGCGACCAAGGATCTGGACATCGGCTTTCCGGTGGCGCAGGACAACGACTTCAAGATCTGGCGTGGCTTCGACAACGAATCCTGGCCCGCGTTCTATTTCATCGATGCCCAGGGCCGCATCCGGCATCACCAGTTCGGCGAAAGCGGCTACGGCAGGGCCGAGCAGGTCATCCAGCAGTTGCTCGCCGAAGCGGGACAGCGCAACGTGCCTTCGGGTCTGGTCGCGCCGAAGGGGCAGGGCACGCAAGCTGCGCCCGGCCCTGAGCTCGCGATGTCCGGCGAGACCTATGTGGGCGCCGAGCGTGCCAGTGGCTTCGCGTCGCCCGGTGGCCTCGTGAGCGGTCGCGCGCATGCCTACCAGCGCCCCGCAATGCTGCGCGCCAACCAATGGGCGCTCGATGGCGATTGGACCGTGGAGGCCGAACGTGCCGTGTCGAATCGCTCGAACAGCCACATCGTCTATCGCTTTCAGGCCCGCGACCTGCATCTGGTGCTCGGCCCGACTGCCGATGGCAAGGCGGTGCGCTTCCGTGTGCTGGTGGACGGCAAACCTCCGCTGGCCGACCACGGCGCGGACACCGACGAACAGGGCTACGGCACCATCGAGGCGCAGAAGCTCTATCAGCTCGTGCGCCAGCAGACGAACGGGAAGGATCGCTTGTTCGACATCGAATTTCTCGATAGCGGGGTGCAGGCTTATGCGTTCACCTTTGGTTGAAGCAGCTTGCGGCGCGTCCGGTTCGCCTCAGGCGCCGGCAACCGCGCAAGCGGGTAGCGCTTCGCGACGGTCCAGCGCGCGGCTCCAGAGTGCAATCGCCAAGCCTGCGAGCGTGATCAGCGCCGCTGCCCAGCCGAGCGCCGAAAGTCCAGGCCCGCGATCGATCACCACGCCGCCCACCCACGCGCCGAGCGCATTGCCAAGATTGAAGGCAGCGATGTTGAGGCTGGACGCGAGGTTCTGTCCCGCGCCGGAAGCCTTCTCCAGAACGCGCATCTGAAGCGGCGCAACCGTGGCGAAGGACACGATGCCGAGCAGCAGCACGAACGCGATGGCGGTGACGGGCGTGTGGATGAGCCACTGCATCGCGCCGAGCACCACGACCAATGCGAGCAGCGATCCCAGTAGCGCCGGCATCAGCGCACGGTCCGCGAGCTTGCCGCCGAGCAGATTGCCGATCGCAAGGCCGCCACCGAACACCAGCAGGATGGGCGACACCGCCGCTTCGGAGACGCCGGTGATTTGCGTCAGCAGCGGCTGGATGTAAGTGAACACGAGAAACACCCCCGCAAAGCCGAGCACGGTCATGGCGAGCCCCAGCAGTACCTGTGGCCGGGCCAGCACAGCGATCTCGTCGCGCAGCGGGGCGTGCCGGGTTTCAGCCTTGCCGCGCGGCACGAAAACAGCCAGCACGATAAAGGCGATGACGCCGATCAGCGCCACGGCCCAGAAAGTGGCGCGCCAGCCGAAGTGCAGGCCGAGCCATGCGCCAGCCGGCACGCCAAGCAGTGTGGCGGCAGTGAGGCCCGTGAACATGATCGAAATCGCCGAAGCGCGGCGCTCGGGCGGCACGAGCCCCGTCGCGACCACCGAGCCGACGCCGAAGAAGGTGCCGTGCGCGAGCGACGTGACGACGCGTGCGGCCATCAGCATCTCGTAGTTGGCCGCGAGGGCACAGGCGATGTTGCCGATCGTGAACACTGCCATCAGCGCGAGCAGCACGGTCTTGCGGGGCAATCGGCGAGTGGCGATGGTCAGCAACGGCGCACCGACTGCAACGCCGATCGCGTAGCCGGAAATCAGCAGACCGGCAGAGGCGATGGAGACATGAAGATCCGACGAAACCTGCATCAGCAGGCCCATGATGACGAATTCGGTGGTGCCTATTCCGAAGGCGCCGGCGGTGAGGGCAAGTAGAGCGATGGGCATGATGTTCCGTACTGTGCCGTCGCCTGCCTTCAATGACTAGAATGCCGCTCGGAATTGCAACTGTGAGTTCAAGTCACATATACCGACCGCCCCATCCATGCCACGCATCGAGGTAAATCGTTCCGGTGAAATGGAAGCCTTCGTCCAGATCGTGGAGCGAGGCAGCTTTTCCGCAGGCGCTCGCGTGCTGGGGATGACTCCATCGGCGATCAGCAAGCTCATTGCCCGGCTGGAGGCGCGGCTCGCAACCCAATTGGTGCATCGTTCCACCCGCAAGCTGCAACTCACGCCGGAGGGCCGGAATTTCTACGAGCGCAGCGTGCGCGTGCTGGCCGATATGGACGAGGCCGAACGCTCCGCCGCGGCCGGGGCGCTGCCGCGCGGCCGAGTCAGCATCAACGCCAGTGTTTCGTTCGGTCAGCACGTGCTTGTGCCGCTCGTTCCGCGCTTTCTGGAGCAATACCCGGAAGTGACGCTGGACATCGTGGTCACCGACCGCGTGGTCGACCTCATCGACGAGCGCACCGACGTGGCGATTCGCTGGGGCGAATTGCCCGCATCCGATCTCGTCGCGCGCCGTCTTGGTGCAACCCGGCAGGCCATCGTCGCCTCGCCCGCCTATCTGGAACGCTACGGCACGCCGCGTACCCCGCAGGAACTGGAGGCGCACAACCGCCTCGGCTTCAGCTACCGGCGCACGATTCCTGATTGGCCCTTGCGTGTCGACGGCAAGGCGATCGACATGCCCATTGCAGGCAACGTGCGGGCCGGCGATGGCGAAACGCTTCGCGCGCTGCTGATTGCTGGCGTCGGGCTGGGCCGGCTGTCGCTCTATCACGTGCAGTCGGACATCGACGAAGGCAGACTGACGCCCGTGATGGAAGAGTTCAATCCGGGCGACATCGCACCCATTCACGCGGTCTATCTCGGCAAGGCGGGCCGTCTGCCGGCGCGGGTGCGCGCATTGCTTGACTTTCTGGTCGCCAACGTCGCGGACAATGGGCGGCCGAAGCCATGAAAGAAGTACCCGACGCCATCGTCTGCGAAGGCTGCGACGCCATCTACCGGCGCGTGCCGCTGGCTGCGCGCGAGGTCTCGCGCTGCCCGCGCTGCGGCACCGAACTCGACCGTTGCTCCGGGGACCTGAATGCGCGCGTGCTGCCGCTGACCGTTGCTTGCCTGATCCTTTTCACCATCGCCAATCTCTTTCCGATCGTCGAGATCCAGCTCCAGGGGCTGACGAGCGAAACGACGCTGGCAGGCGCCGTCATCGCGCTGACGACCGAGGGCATGTCGCCGGTGGCGCTGCTGGTGCTGGCGACCACCATCCTGTTTCCGTTGATGCAGCTTTGCATCCTCTTCTATCTGCTGGTGCCGATGGCGTACGAACGGCGCCCGACCGGATTCACGGTGCTGGTGAACGCGCTGCAGGCGCTTCGGCCCTGGGGAATGATCGAGGTGTTTCTGCTGGGGGTGCTGGTCGCGATCATCAAGCTCGGCAGCATGGCCAAGGTCATACCGGGGCCGGCGCTCTGGGCCTTCGTGGCGCTGACGGTGCTGTTGACTGCAGTGCTGTCGTTCAACCCCCGGTCCTTCTGGGAAATGGCTTTCGAGCCGCGCGCGGGACAGGACGAATGAACGACAACGCTGCGCCGCAGCCCGCCGAGCCCGTCGAGACCGCCGCCGAGCGCGGCCTGATGAGCTGCCATCACTGCAGCGCCGTCTGGGAAGGCGCGCAAGAGGGCGAACGCTGCGGGCGCTGCAGCACGCGCCTGCATACGCGCAAGCCCGACAGCATCAATCGCACCTGGGCGTTGCTGGTCGCGGCGGCCATCCTCTATCTGCCCGCCAACATGCTGCCGGTGATGATCACCAAGAGCCTCTTCGGCACGCAGCAGGACACCATCCTCAGCGGGGTGATCTATTTCTGGGTGTCGGGCGCCTACGGCCTTGCCGCGCTGATCTTCATCGCGAGCTTTCTGGTGCCGCTCTTCAAGCTGACGGCATTGACGCTGCTGAACCTCATGGCGCAGCGCGGCAGCGACTGGCGCCAGCTGGAGCGTGCCAAGCTCTACCGCGTTCTCGAAGTCATCGGGCGATGGTCGATGCTCGACGTCTTTGTGGTGTCGCTGCTGGCCGGGCTGGTGCGCATCCAGGGCTTCGCCGAGATCACCGCGGGCGTCGGCATCGCTGCCTTCGGCGCGGTGGTGGTGCTGACAATGCTGGCGTCGATCAGCTTCGATCCGCGCCTGACGTGGGACATGCGGAAAACTCGCCAGAGCCCGGCGGCGTCGGACGAGGCAATGAAGACAAGTGAAGGAACCCTATGACGACACCTCCGCTGGCGCCACCGGTGGTCGCGAGACGACGAAACTGGCTGCCGTCGCTGGTCTGGCTGATCCCCATCGTGGCCGCGCTGGTCGGCATCACGCTGGTCGCGCGCATTCTGATGGAGCGCGGCCCTGAAATCGTGCTGACCTTCCGCACCGCGGAGGGCCTGGAAGCCGGCAAGACGGCGGTCAAGTACAAGGACGTGCAGATCGGCACGGTGCAGACGATTCGGCTCGCGAACGACCGGTCCCATGTGCGCGTGCTGGTCCAGCTCCGGAAGGAGGCCTCGGCCTTCACCGCCAAGGACACACGCTTCTGGGTGGTCAGGCCGCGGCTCGATACCTCCGGAATCTCCGGGCTGGGGACGCTGCTTTCCGGTGCCTACATCGGCGCCGATGCGGGCACGTCGGAAGACACGGCCGGCGAATTCACCGGGCTGGAGGTCCCGCCCATCGTCACGCGCGATGCCTCGGGGCGGCAGTTCATGCTGCACGCGCGCGACATCGGCTCGCTCGACATCGGCTCGCCGGTGTATTTCAGACGCGTCAAGGTGGGACAGGTCGCTGCCTTCGAACTCGACGGCGACGGGCGCGGCGTGACGATGCGGGTCTTCGTCAACGCGCCTTATGACAAGTTCGTCGGCGTCAACACGCGTTTCTGGCATGCCAGCGGCTTCGACGTCGAGCTGGGCGCCGGCGGGCTGAAGGTGCGCACGCAGTCGCTGGTCACTGTGTTGCTGGGCGGCATCGCCTTCCAGTCCCCCGACGATGTGAGCGGGCCAGTCGCACAAGAGAACGCCGCTTTCACGCTCGCGAGCGACGAGGTCATGGCCATGAAGGAGCCTGACGGTCCGTCGCAGACCTTCCTGCTGTATTTCAACCAGTCGCTCCGCGGGCTTTCGCCGGGTGCGCCGGTCGATTTCCGGGGCGTGGTCATCGGCGAGGTCAAGTCGATCGGTGTCGAGTTCGATGTGGGCGAACGTGCCTTCAGGATGCCGGTGGTGGTGCAGATCTATCCGGACCGCCTGAGGCGCAGGGTCGCCGCGGCCGCTGCAACAGGCGCACCGTCTTCGTCGCGCTTTGCGCAGGCAACGCCGGAAGAGCGCTGGAATTTCCTGATCGGCAAGGGGCTCCGCGCCCAGTTGCGCACCGGCAACCTGCTGACGGGGCAGGTGTATGTCGCAATGGATTTCTTCCCGGAAGCGGCGAAGGTCAAGTTCGATTCGAGGCAGTCGCCGATCGAGTTCCCGACTGTTCCCAACAGCCTCGATGAGCTGCAGTCGCAGGTCACGGACATCATGCGCAAGGTCAACAAGGTGCCGTTCGACGAGCTCAGCGCCGATCTGCGCAAGACGCTGGCGTCGATGAACAGGACGCTCGGCAGCACGGAGCAACTCGCGAAGACGCTCAACAACGATGTGTCGCCAGAGATGGCGGCCGCCATGCGAGATGTGCGGCGCACGCTCAACTCGGCGGAAAAGACCATCTCCGACGATTCGCCGCTGCAACAGGACCTGCGGCAGACGCTGCAGGAAGTCACGCGCGCGGCAGGCTCGCTGCGCGTGCTGACCGACTACCTGGAACGCCATCCCGAATCACTGATCCGCGGCAAGCCGGAGGACAAGCAGAAATGATGACGACGACAACCAAAGCTGCTACGGCAAGACTCCGACTCGCCGCGATGGCATCGGCCCTGGGATTGGCGCTCCTGGGGTCCGGCTGCGGCAGCACCGGTGGGCCCCAGTACTACAGCCTCGCCGAGACTTCGGCTTCGACCAAAGCGCCTGCGGTAAGCGCCGCCGCGCCGGCTTACATCGAGCTGGCGCCCATCGCCATGCCCGAGCGCTTCGCGCGGCCGCAAATGGTCGTCCGCAAGAAGGGTGCCCCGGGCAGCCCCGCCGTCGACATCCTCGAAGATCACCGCTGGTCATCCTCTTTCGAGAACGAAATGCGCGACGCGCTGGGCAGCAGCATCGCCAGCCGTCTCGGCGCCGTGGACGTGACCAAGACGGGCCGCCAGCGCGGCCAGCCGGCAACGCGCATCGCGGTGCAATTGGGTCAGTTCGACGCGGTGGAGGGCAGCGGTGTCGAGGCCAGCTTTACATGGACAGTCCGCCGCACCGACGAAGGACCGGCCACGGGCTGCCAGTTGTCCATTTCGGAGCCGGTCGGCGCCGGATTCGACGCCTTGGCGCAAGGTGCGCAGCGCGTGACCGCCAAGCTGGCCGATTCGATCGCCGGCAGCGTTTCGGCCATCAAGGCCAATCAGGTGCCGGCCTGCGCGGCGGTCTGAAAACTTCAAGGCGGCCATGATCATGAGCCCCGACGGTTTCGCGCTGTTTCCGACCGCCATCGGCGCGTGCGGCATCGCGTGGGGCCCGCGCGGCATCGTCGGCGTGCAACTGCCCGAAGCAGAGGAGGAAGCCACTCGCTCCCACATGGCGCGGCGCTATCCGCAGACGAGCGAGTCCGAGCCGCCTCTGGATGTGCAGCGCGCCATCGCCGCCATTCGTGCGCTGCTGGATGGCGAGCCGCTCGACCTTGCGGACATCCAACTCGATTTCGACGGCATCAGCGATTTTCATCAGCGGGTGTATGCAATTGCGCGCCGGATTCGGCCGGGCCGCACACGAACCTACGGCGACATTGCGGAAGAACTCGGCGACAAGGGCCTTGCACGGGCTGTAGGACAAGCACTCGGGCTCAACCCCTTTGCGCCCGTGGTGCCGTGTCATCGCGTCCTGGCCGCAGGCGGCAAATGGGGCGGCTTTTCGGCGCCGGGCGGCACGGCGTCGAAGCTGCGCATGCTTGCGATCGAAGGCGCACGCCCGGAAAGCGATACGGCGCCCTTGTTCTAGCCCTAGGGGTGCGCCTCGATCTTGCCTTCGCGCACGTACCGCTCGTACTCGGCGATCGGAATGGCGGTGATCTGCGGATTGCCGCCGTCCCCCCAGCTGATCACCGCGCTGTCGAACGAAAGGTTCACTTCGACCGGGCCTTTGGGGATTTGGATCAAGGGGCCGTCACCGGCGCGGTACTCGACTTCGCCAGTGACATTTGCGTTCGCGGACATTGCATCGACTCCTCGGTGTGCGGGGTGGAAGCGAGTCAGTGTATCGGGGGCGCGACGAGCGTGCCTTGCTGCGGGGTTTCACCAAGAGCCCTGTTTGCCGCGCGCGGCGCATACTGGCGAAAACCCGCGTCGGCCCCATCCCCGGGGCCGCGAGCGGCAGCCAGGAGACCGCATTGCAGCGAACCGATATTGCCAACCCGGCCTATTTCCACAAGGTCGTCGATTGCCAGTACGCCTGTCCGGCGCACACCCCCGTCCCCGAATACATCCGACTGATCGCGCAGCGCCGCTACGGCGATGCCTACATGATCAATTGGGTCTCCAATGTGTTTCCGGGAATCCTCGGGCGCACCTGCGATCGCCCGTGCGAGCCGGCCTGCCGCCGGGGGCGCGTGGAAGAAAGCAACGCCAAGGACCCGGAACCGGTGGCGATCTGCAGGCTCAAGCGCGTGGCCGCCGACATGAAGGAAGACGTCCGCGCGCGCATGCCGAAGATCGACGCAAAGAACGGCAAGCGCATTGCCTGCGTGGGTGCCGGGCCGGCTTCGCTTACTGTGGCGCGCGACCTCGCACCGTTGGGCTATGAGGTCACGGTGTTCGACAGTGATGCGAAGGCGGGCGGATTCATTCGCACGCAGATCCCGCGCTTTCGGCTGCCCGAGACGGTCATCGACGAGGAGACCGGCTACATCCTGGACCTGGGTGTCGAGTTTCGCGGCGGTGAGCGCATCGAGTCGATGAAGTCGCTGATGGCGCAGGGCTGGGACGCCATCTTCATTGGCTGTGGCGCGCCGCGCGGACGCGACCTCGACCTGCCCGGACGCGCGGAGGCTGCAGCCGGCATCCACATCGGCATCGACTGGCTCAATTCAGTGTCGTTCGGGCACGTCACGAGCATCGGCCAGCGTGTGATCGTGCTGGGCGGCGGCAATACGGCGATGGATTGCTGTCGCTCGGCGCGGCGTCTCGGCGGCGTCGACGTGAAGGTCATCGTCCGCAGCGGCTTCGACGAGATGAAGGCGTCGCCCTGGGAAAAGGAAGACGCGCAGCACGAGGGCATACCGATCATCAACTTCCATGTGCCGAAGGCTTTCGTGCACGAAGACGGCAAGCTGGTGGGCATGCGCTTCGAGATCGTCCGTGCCGCTTATGACGACAAGGGCCGGCGCTCGCTCGTGCCCACGGGCGATCCGGAAGTCTTCTTCGAATGCGACGAAGTGCTCGTGGCGGTCGGTCAGGAGAATGCATTTCCGTGGATCGAGCGCGACTGCGGAATCGCCTTCGACAAGTCTGGCTTGCCCGTGCTGGACGCGAAGACCTTCCGCTCGACCGCGCCCCACGTTTTCTTTGGTGGCGATGCGGCTTTCGGGCCCAAGAACATCATCACGGCCGTCGCGCACGGGCATGAAGCGGCGGTGTCGATCGACCGGATGCTCCATGGCCAGGATGTCGGCGTCCGGCCCGCGCCGATGACCAACCTCGTCTCGCAGAAGATGGGCATCCATGAGTGGAGCTACGACAACGACACGTCGAACGACTTGCGCTTCCGCGTGCCATGGGCCAAGGCGGAGACCGCGCTGGCGAGCATCCGCGTCGAGGTCGAATTGGGCTTCGATGCCGCGACGGCTTTCAAGGAAGCCGAACGCTGCCTCAACTGCGACGTGCAGACGGTCTTTACCGAAGTCGCCTGCATCGAATGCGATGCCTGCGTGGACATCTGCCCGATGGATTGCATCACCTTCACCCAGAACGGCGAGGAGGCGGACTTGCGGCCTCGGCTGAAAGCGCCCGCGCTGAACCTCGCACAGGACCTCTACATTTCCGGCGGACTGAAAACCGGGCGGGTGATGGTCAAGGACGAGGATGTCTGCCTGCACTGCGGCTTGTGCGCCGAGCGTTGCCCCACGGGTGCCTGGGACATGCAGAAGTTCCTGCTGAAGATGACGCCGGCGGGGCCTAAGTCTCGCGATGCGCAGCCCGCGCCGAAGCAGGGAGTGCCCGCATGAGCATGAGCATCAGGCAGATCGAAGCGGTCAACGATTTCGTCATCAAGTTCGCCAACGTCAACGGCTCGGGCTCGGCCTCGGCCAACGAGCTTTTCGCGAAGGCGATCCTGCGAATGGGCGTGCCGGTGAGCCCGCGCAACATCTTTCCGAGCAACATCCAGGGACTGCCGACCTGGTACGAGGTGCGGGTGTCCGAGCAGGGCCACATGGGACGGCGCGGTGGCACGGACATGATGGTCGCGATGAATCCGCAGACCTGGGACGCCGACGTGGCCGAACTGGAGCCGGGCGGCTACCTGTTCTACGACAGCACGCGGGCGCTGCCGCCATCGAAGTTTCGCGATGACATCCGCGTGATCGGCATGCCGCTGACCGAGATCTGCAATGCGGTCTATCACGACCCGAGGCAGCGGCAGCTTTTCAAGAACATCGTCTACGTCGGTGCGCTGGCCGTGCTGCTGGGCATCGAGCCCGAGGTGGTCGAAAAACTGCTCGGCGAGCAATACAAGGGCAAGGAGAAGCTGCTTGCCTCCAACGTGCAGGCGCTGCATCTGGGATGCGACTTCGCGCGCGAGCATTTGCGCGCGGCGGTCGGCCTGCAGGTTCGGCGCGCTGATCGGGTTGGCGACCGGATCTTCGTCGACGGCAACAGTGCCGCGGCGCTCGGCTGCGTCTATGGCGGCGCGACGGTCGCGGCCTGGTATCCGATCACGCCGTCTTCGTCGGTGGCCGAAGCCTTCCAGAAGTACTGCTCCAAGTTTCGTGTCGACCCGGCCACCGGCCAGCATCACTTTGCCATTGTCCAAGCGGAAGACGAGCTTGCCTCCATCGGCATGGTCGTCGGGGCAGGGTGGAACGGCGCGCGCGCCTTCACGGCAACTTCAGGGCCCGGCATCTCGCTGATGACGGAGTTCATCGGGCTGGCGTACTTCGCGGAGATTCCGGTCACGCTCATCAATGTGCAACGCGGAGGGCCTTCCACCGGCATGCCGACGCGCACGCAGCAAGCGGACATCCTCTCGTGCGCCTATGCGTCGCATGGCGACACCAAGCACGTGCTGCTGTTTCCGGAAGACCCGCACGAGTGCTTCGAGCACGCGGCGGCCGCGCTCGACCTGGCCGATCGGCTGCAGACGCCGGTGTTCCTCATGACCGACCTGGACATCGGCATGAACCAGCGCCTGTGCAAGCCCTTTGAGTGGGACGACGCCCGCGATTACGACCGCGGCAAGGTCATGACCGCGGAGGAATTGGAGGCGGGCAGGGACTTCGGCCGCTACAAGGACGTCGATGGCGACGGCATTCCGTGGCGCACCCTGCCGGGGACGCATCCGACCAAGGGCAGCTTCTTCACGCGCGGAACGACGCGCGACGCCTATGCACGGTATTCGGAGCGCGGGCCCGACTACGTCTACAACATGGAGCGTCTGCTGAAGAAGTTCGCGACTGCCGCCACGATGGTGCCGCAGCCGGTGCTTCGACCTGCTGCAGAGAAGACGCGGTTGGGAGTGATCTACTTCGGGTCGACCAGCCCGTCCATGGACGAAGCGCTGGAGGCGCTCGAGCAACGCGGCGTTCATCTGGACGCGATGCGGCTGCGGGCCTTTCCGTTTCCTCAGAGCGTGCCGCAGTTCCTCGCGGACCACGACGAAGTGTTCGTCGTCGAGCAGAACCGCGACGCCCAGATGCGCAGCCTGTTGATCAACGAACTGGACGCCGACCCGCGCAGGCTCATCCGGGTCCTGCATTTCGACGGCACACCCATCACGGCCCGCTTCGTCATCGAGGCCATCGACGCGCACGTGTGCAAGAAGGCCCAAGTCGCCGACAAGAAGGAGATTGCATGACGTATCTCGCGAAGCCCCGTCTGCGCCATCCGACCTTGGCCGTGAACAAGGTCGGCTACACGCGGCGCGACTACGAGGGCAAGATTTCGACGCTGTGCGCCGGCTGCGGACACGACTCGATTTCCGCTGCCATCATCGAAGCCTGCTGGGAGCTGGACATCGAGCCGCATCGTGTCGCGAAGCTGTCGGGCATTGGGTGCAGCTCGAAGACGCCGGACTATTTCCTCGGCGCGTCGCACGGCTTCAACACCGTGCATGGCCGCATGCCCAGCGTGCTGACCGGCGCGAACCTCGCCAACCGCGATCTGCTCTACCTGGGTGTTTCCGGCGACGGCGATTCGGCGTCCATCGGCCTTGGCCAGTTCGCGCATGCGATGCGGCGCGGCGTGCGCATGGCCTACATCGTGGAGAACAACGGCGTCTACGGCCTGACCAAGGGCCAGTTCTCGGCCACGGCGGACACAGGCTCGAAGAGCAAGAAGGGCGTCGTCAACACCGACAGCCCCGTCGATCTGGTCGCGATGGCACTGCAACTGGGCGCCACCTACGTCGGGCGCGGCTTTTCAGGCAACAAGGCGCAACTTGTGCCGTTGATCAAAGGCGCGATCAGCCACGGCGGCGCCGCCTTCATCGACGTGATCAGTCCCTGCGTCGCCTTCAACAACCACCCCGGAAGCACGAAGAGTTACGACTACGTGCGTGAACACAACGAAGCGGTMAGCCGCATCGATTTCATCAGCGAACGCGACGAAATCACCGTCGACCTGGCGCCCGGCGAAGTGATGGACGTTCGCCAGCACGATGGAAGCCTGCTGCGGCTTCGCAGCCTGCATCAGGGCTACAACCCCGGCGATCGGCATGCCGCGATGGCGTATATGCAGCGGCACCACGAGATGGGCGAGGTCGTCACGGGCCTGCTCTACGTCGATCCGCTCGCGACCGACCTGCACACGGCGCTCAACACCAGTGCGCGGCCTCTCAACGCGTTGGGTGCGGCGGAGCTGTGTCCGGGAGCTGGTGCGCTGGAGCGGCTCAACATCTCCTTGCGCTGACCGGAAGCAAGACGCACCATAGCGCCTGGCTGTTGGAGGAAACACCATGGACGAACGCACCGTCTTCCAGTCCATCTCGCGCAAACACGTGATCAGCCTGAGCCCGCAGGCCACGGTGCGCGATGCCGCCTGCGTGATGACGCGCGCCAGTTGTGGCAGCGTGCTCATCATGGAACCGCCCGATATCCTGCTGGGCATCCTGACCGAGCGCGATCTGATGACGCGGGTGCTGGCCCGGGGGCTCGATCCCGACCGCACGCCGACGCGCGAGGTCATGACGCCCAATCCGATTTGCGTAGCGCCGGAAACACGCGTGTCCGACGCCATCGTGCTGATGCTGGAGCGGGGCTTTCGCCATCTGCCGCTGGTGTCGGGCAAGAAGATCCTTGGCGTGTTCTCGGTCCGCGACGCCCTGCCGCGGGAGCTTGGCGCGGCGATCAGCCAGACGGAATTCCATGAGCAGGTGAACGACGTTCTTGGCTAGACGCGGCCGGAATCTTGCCCGGCTAAGGCGACCGGTGCAGCCTTGGCGCGGAGAGCGCCTCCAGGCTTTCTGTCACGGCGATGTCGACATTGCTCCAGCGGCCCGTCAGGTGCGCAGCCGTGAGCGCTTTTTGCAGCGCGCGCAGTTCACGAACGCCTGGAGCCACCTTGATCTGCGCGATGGCCGCGTCGGGATTGCCGGCGCGAAGCAACGCCATGATCTTGTCGGGCCAGGGGGAAGAGGATGCCAAAGCGATCTTCACTTTCAGGTGGGGGCGAGGAGCACGCATTGTGTACCGGTGCCCCGGCTGGCGCCACAAACAAGAAGGCCTCGTGCATTGCTGTACGAGGCCATGGGAAGAGAGCTGAAGAGAGCTTGCAGAGAGATTTGCCGGCTCAGCTTTGGCTCAGCTTTCGTCGACGATCTTGGAGGTCTTGACGCCGTGAAAAACGAGGGCGCCGGCTGCGCCGAGAACGATCAAAAGGGTCAGCATGAAATCACTTCGCTTCAAGGGGTGGTCACAAGGAAGGGATTTTGGGGTAAACCCTAATCTACTGCCTCGGACCCCTCGCTTGACCACAATGCGCGTAGGCACGTGCATCAAGTGACTTGCAAAACCTGCTGATCGCGGTCGCTATTTGGCTTCGCGGCTTCCCTTTTCATGGTCCTGGGGTGAAGGAAGTCATCATCACGGCAGGAAATTGAGTGATTCAGGCAGCGGCGGATTCACCGGCATCTCGAACACCGGACCGGCGCCGTCCGGATCGATGATCTGCGCGCCATCGGTCGCGAAGAACACGGCCATCTGCGTCTGTGCAGCGACAGCGAATGGTGCGGCCGCGGGAACGGCGATATTGGTGAGGAAGGTGTGCGGGTTCTTGCCGACGGCACCTGACGTGGCGGCAAAGGCCAGATCGTTGCGATAGAACAAGGCGCGATCCGCCAATTGCCCAGCCCGAATCAGGGCAGTGGTCGTCGGATTCGGAACTGTCTCGTCGCCCTTCGCAAACTGCACGATCACCGGCTTGGGGCCGTTGCCCGGCAGCGGCTGCTTGCGGATGTATGGCGCGTAAGACACCGGATTGCCCGTCTGCTGAGCCCACGTGCTGTGTTCGAGAACCTCCTGGATCGCCGTGGACCCCGGGACGTCGTTCACCAGCGGAGGCAGGTCTCGCAGCGGAACGTTCTCGTTGAAGTTGAGGTTGTAGGGCGCGGGAACATTCGGCGTCGGCGGCAGATTGAGCAATTGCGGCTGGCGCGTTGCGAGCGCAACCGCCGTCAGCACCCGGAAACCGCCAAGCCGTGCGACTTCGGGAATCGAGCCGCCAGGCACGTTCGGAATACCCGCTCTCACCGCGCCCTCGACCCCGAGAAAGATGGTGCCGTAGATGCCGCCGAAGGACTGACCTGCGTAGTAGATGCGGCTCTTGTCGATGTCGACCGAGCCGTCGCCGTCAATGTCGATGCCGGCCTGGATCTGCCGCACCAGTTGCATCAGGTCGACGACCGTCTGGCGCAGGCCGTCGCGGCTGGACACCAGCGACAGCGCGCCGACTGCGCTCACCCCTTCGGTCGAATCGATGATGCCGTTGCCGTCCTGATCGAAACCGCGGCCGCCCGAGGCCACCACGACTGGCGCACCGGCCTTGGGCACGACATTGAGCGTGCCCGATGCGCCGCCGCCATGTCCCACGACACTGATCGCCATGGTTGCGATTCCCCTGGAGGCGAACACCGACGCCACGGTCCATGGCGCGCCATACATGCTGTCGGTGAAGCCGTGCCCGAAGATCGCCACCGGCCAACCACCCGGCGGACGCGCGCCGCTCGGCAGGAAGACTTCGACCACCAAGTCATTGGTGGACTGCGGCGCTGGATGCCCGAGCAAGGTGCCCGTCGGCGGAATGACCTGGGCGGCATTCTCATAGTTGGGCGAGCGGAACTTGCCGAACGCGATGCGCCCGACCGCGCCCGGCACAACATTCAATGCGGTGGTCGGGACGGTCGAAGTCGTGAACGCAGGCGCGGTGCCCGTCTGCTGCACCCATTGAATGCCAGTCAGGTCGGCCACCGGAAACACGGCGCGCACCGGGCTGCCATTGGCATTGCCGATCACGAAATTCACTGGGCCCGGCGTGGAGCGCCGGATTTGCTCTCGGATCTTCAACAGGTCGGCGCTGATGCTTTGCGTGGTGAACAGGCTCAGCGCGACCAGCCGGTTGCGGCCGGGCTGGACCCAGCGTTGGGCGCCCTGAAGAGCTCCGCGGTAATCCATGCTGTCGCGGTCTTGCGCTTCGCCGCGGCCGAGGGGCAGGCCCAGCCGCGCAAAGGCGCCTCCTTCGATGGGGTCGCCTGCCTTGTCGCGAATCCCGCTGGTCACCACCAGCAAATAGCGCGAGTGCTCCTGCAGGAGTTGGTCGGATTCGACGACCAGCGTCTTCGCGGCGGTATCCCACGACACCTGGTTGATGCCGACCTTGTGGCCGAACCCTGCGCCGGAGAGCGTGTCGCCCAGGTTCAACAGGTACATCGTGTCGCTGTTGACCGTCGACAAGTCGATGTCGCCCGTGAAAGGCACGGTGATCCGCGGCTGCGTATTGAAGCCGTCGAGCGTATTGAGGACGTCGATGTCCTGGCAATCGGACACTCGCACGGCGCAATTGGGCTTCGGAAGATTGACGCGCTTGAATGTGTTCTGCGTCCAGTCCGGCTGCGTGAACCGGTCACTCGGAAATGGGCTGGTGCTCGGACTGGAAAAATCAAGCTTGACGCTGACTCCCGCGGCGAATGAAAGGATCGGAGCCGAGAACGTGAGCGCGAGGGCCATTGCCGCGAGGCGGAGCGATCGAACCGGGAATCCAGATTGCAGAACCTGCATATTGTCTCCTTACCGAACTGTCGTTGGTGCAGCAAGGAAGCCGAGGACGGGTCGGCCGCGAAATACCCGCCGACGGTTCTTATATCTTCTGCGCGGGCTGGTGACCAGTTGGGGATAGTCCGCCCCTGGGGTCGCCGCTGGCCGGCATGATCTGGCGATCGCTTGCCGCTGGCTCTAGCACAGCACGCCGCTTCATGCTGCCGATGGCCCATCGACTCCTTGGCGACAATGCGTGGATGAATTGCTTGTGCTCCCCGTGCTCCTCGAAGATCGCCATCGCCCCCAAGACCTCCAAACACAAGGCGACCGCGTATGCAGCAAGCTGAAACGATGCCGACGTCGCACCTTTCCGCCTCCGTCGTGCGCGACGGGTTGCCCCAGCCGCAGCGCTGGCAAGCGATGCTGGTCATCATCCTGGGCATCGCCGTGGCGGTGCTCGACGGCACCATCGTGAACCTCGCCCTGCCGGGCATCGCGCACCAACTCAACGCCAACGCATCGCATGCGATCTGGGTGATCAACGCCTACCAGATCGCCACCTTGGTCATGTTGCTGCCATTGGCATCGCTCGGTGACCTGTTCGGCTACCGGCGGGTGTATTTGCTGGGCATGGTGTTGTTCGCGGTCGCCTCGCTTTTCGCGACGCTGGCGGATTCGCTGGGCACGCTGATTGCCGCACGCGCCCTGCAGGGCCTGGGCGCCGCCGGGATCATGAGTGTCAATGCGGCCTTGGTCCGACTGATCTTTCCGCGCGACCAGCTGGGGCGCGGAATGGCGATCAACTCGATGGTCGTGGCGACGGCATCGGTGGCCGGGCCTTCGGTTGCCGCAGGGATCCTGTCCGTGGCGTCATGGCCTTGGCTCTTTGCGCTGAACGTGCCGCTGGGCGCGCTGGTGTTGGTGCTGGGCTACCGATCTCTGCCGGCGAGCGAAAGCGCTTCGGCTTCGGGCTCGAGATTCTCCGTCGTGGACGTGCTGCTCAACATATTGATGTTCGCGCTGATCTTCATCGGCGCCGACCGGCTGGGCGTGCGCGAAGGCGCCGTGGGGCAGGCGGGCACCACTGCCGGCGCATGGGCGCTGCTGATCGGCGGCGTGGCGGTGGGCTTCATTTATGTGCGCCGACAGCTCAAGCTGACGCTGCCGCTCTTTCCGGTCGATCTGCTGCGGATTCCGGTGTTCGCGCTGTCGATGGGCACCTCGGTTGGCGCCTTCTGCGCGCAGATGCTTTCTTTCATCGCGTTGCCTTTCCTGCTGCTCGAAACCTATGGCAAGTCGCATTTCGAAGCGGGCCTGTTGATCACCGCCTGGCCGCTGGCGATCGTTTTCATGGCGCCGATCGCGGGCCGGCTGATCGGCAAGTACCCGGACGGATTGCTCGGCGGCATCGGCTTGGCGCTGCTCGCCACAGGGCTGGCCCTGCTCGCCGCCTTGCCCGCGCATCCAACCAACGTGGACATCGCATGGCGCATGGTTCTGTGCGGCCTTGGCTTCGGCTTGTTCCAGTCGCCGAACAACCACACCATCGTGACCTCGCCGCCGCCGCATCGCAGCGGTGCCGCGAGCGGCATGCTGGGTACCGCACGGCTCACGGGCCAGACGCTCGGTGCGGCGGCGCTGGCTGGCATCTTCAGCGTCTGGAGCCCGCACGAGGGCAGGGGACAGGTCATCGCGCTGGCGCTGGCCGCCACTTGCGCCGCGGTGGCGGCGGTTTGCAGCACGCTGCGCACTCGCCAGCCTGCGCCTCGGCACGCCTGAGGCGGCGTTCTTCGTTCTTATTTGGCGGGGATGACTTCGGCGATCCGCTCCGCCATGTAAGGAAAGAACGGGTTCGAAGACAGCCGCGACAGCGAGTCCAGGCTGATGATGAGCGCACCGCGCTCGCCGCGAACCGCCAGCGCGCCGAGATTGACGCCGAACTCGTCGTTGTTCCCGGGCCGCATGCCGTAGAGCGGATCGTCCATGGGGAAGGGGAGCGCGAGGTGCGACAACGAGAACACCTCCAGCGGAAACTCCAGGTCGAGGCTGCGCGTCTGCTCCGTCGTGGCGCCGGCTTCGGTGACGCGCTCCACCACCTGGCGGCTGTCCGGTCCCCGGTTGGTGATCACCGTCGAGCGGAAATTCCTCGGCGCCGGCGGCAACACCCGGTCGAGCCGCAGGTCGCTGCCCGACCGCAGCAGTGGGCCAAACTTGATGCTGCGGTTCAGGTCGAAGAGCACCAGTTCGCTCCCATTGCTGGGCAGGCGCGCATACATGCCGGTGACGATCGCGCGGGTGCTGACGGTGAAGTCGATCAGCGACTGGAAGGTGAGGATCGGCGGCAGCTTGGCAAGATTGCCCGCGCTTTCTTCGCGGGCGAGGTGCGCACGCAGGTCGCGCGTGAGCAGTGACGACTGCCGTGCGCCGTTCACCGGGAAGGAGTTGTACTTGAACGGATTGAACTCCGGAACGATGCCCAGCCACGCTGCCTTGGCGAAGGCAGGAAAAATAGCCGGCCAGCCGAACACGCCTGCAAAGCGCGACAGTTCGGTGATGCCGATCATCGGCGCGATGAGGATCAGCCGATCAGGCCGCGCCAGGTTCGAATCGTCCAGCCCGTCGAGCGCGAACTTCATCGCCAGCGCGCCGCCATTCGAGAAGCCGACGACGTGCAGAGGCAAGGGCGCCGCCACGCGCCGGCGCGCTTCCCTGACAGCGAGGCGCGTTGCCTCGGACCAATCTTCCCAATCGACATGCGTCAGGCCCGAAGGCACTGTGCCGTGGCCCGGCAAGCGAATTGCCACGACCACAAATCCGCGATCCCGGTACATGCCCGCGATGTGCCGAAGGCTGTATGGCGAATCGGTCAATCCGTGCAGAAGCACGACGGCCCCGCGCGGCGTGCCTTGCGGTTCGAGGATGTATGAGCGGTTCCAGTCCTGCGCGAAGTGGCCCGGATAGATCGGGCTTCCAGTGAAGTAACGATTGCTCGGAACCTGCGCCTCGGGTGGCAGCTGTTCGGTCACGTGGGTGCGAACCTCTTCGAGCGCCTTGTTCTCGGCCGCGATGTAGGTGGCCCAGTCAGCCTTGCGAAGCTCGTCGCGCGAGAGTTCGTGCGGCACGTAGGTGTGCCAGAGTTCGAGCGGCGGCCCACGCTGAATGTCGTAGGTGCGCAGTGCGACTGCGGTCACGATGACGATGCCCACCACCAACGCAGTCCATTTCAGAAGCCTCGCCAACCGGGATACCATGATTGCCCTTCTCGTGCATGCAGCGGGCAAGCGACACGTCGTCGGCACCCGCGCGCAATCTATCACGAGGTTCTGCTCGGCATTGAGGTTCATCCCATGAGTCAGATCGGCAAGCCACCGGGCAACGACGCTCTCATTCGCGTCGGCTGCGAGCCGACAGGTTGCCCGCCGGCATCCAAGCCATGGGTGCTGGCCGCGGCGATCGTCGGTTCGAGCATGGCCTTCATCGATGGCACGGTGGTCAACGTGGCCTTGCCCGCCATACAGGCGGACCTGCACGCGACCGCATTCCAGGCGCAATGGGTCGTGGAGTCGTACGCGTTGTTTCTTGCGGCGCTCTTGCTTGTCGGCGGATCGCTGGGCGATCATTTCGGACGGCGCAGAATTTTTGCCATTGGCGTCGGGCTCTTCGCACTGGCCTCCATCGGCTGCGCAATGGCGGGGAGCGTGCAGCAGCTCATCGTTGCGCGTGCCGTGCAGGGGATTGGCGGTGCGATGCTGGTGCCCGGCAGTCTCGCGCTCATCAGTGCGTCCTTTCCCGAAAAGGAACGCGGGCGCGCTATCGGAACATGGTCCGGGTTCAGCGGCATCACTGCAGCGATTGGTCCGGTGGCAGGCGGATTCCTTGTCGATCACTATTCGTGGATCTGGGCGTTCCTGGTGAATGTGCCCATGGCGGCGATCGTGCTGCTGATCGTGTGGCGCCATGTGCCTGAAAGCCGCGGCGGAGATTCGGCGGCGCCCCTCGATCTATGGGGCGCGGCGCTTGCAACGATCGCGCTGGGCGGCGTCGTGTACGCATTCATCGAGGCGCCGACGCAAGGCTGGTCGTCAGTGCCGGTGATTTCAGCATTGGTCATCGGGGTTGGGGCGAGCATTGCGTTCGTCATCGTCGAGCTGCGGGTGCGTTCGCCGATGCTGCCGTTGTCGCTGCTGCGCATTGCCAACTTCGGCGGCGCGAATCTGCTGACTTTGCTGTTGTATGCAGCGCTGGGTGGCGGCTTGTATTTTTTCCCCCTCAATCTCATTCAGGTGCAAGGCTATTCGGCCACAGCGGCGGGCGCTGCATTCTTGCCGTTCATCCTCATCATGTTCGCGCTGTCTGGCTGGGCAGGGCAGTTGGTCGATCGGTTCGGCTCGCGATTGCCCTTGGTGATCGGGCCGAGCATTGCGGCCGTGGGCTTCGCGCTCTTTGCGCTGCCGGGGGTTGGTGTCAACTATTGGACGGCCTTCTTTCCGGCTGTGGTGGTGCTGGGTTTCGGCATGACGATCACGGTCGCGCCATTGACGACCACGGTGATGAATGCAGTGGGGCCGGATCTTGCGGGAATCGCATCGGGGGTGAACAACGCTGTGTCGCGCACGGCCTCTGTGTTGGCGATTGCGGTGTTCGGCGTCGTCATGGCCTGGGCCTTCGATGCGCGCCTTGCCGAAGGGCTGCGCGAGGTCGGTGCATCCGCACAAGCGGCTGCGTTCGTTGAAGCGCAGCGCAGTCAGTTGGCCGGCGCGAGGTTGCCCGAGGGGATCGACGCCGCGGCGGCTGCGGCTTTGAGACAGACGGTGAATGCGTCGTTTGTATCGGGGTTTCGATGGGTGATGGTGTTGTGTTCGGGGTTGGCGCTGATGAGTGCCTTGAGTGCGTGGGTGATGATCGGGCGCGGGCCGCGTGCGGTGACTGCGCCCGGTGTCGGCTGACAGGTGCGACTCCCGCTTGCGCCTTCCGCCTAGCCGCGCTGCCCCATGTCTGTCGCGATCATCAACGGCACCGCCGCGACAGCGACGACGCAGATGATCACGAAGTACAGCCAGCCGAGCATTTGAATGAAGCCGGAGTTGGCATGTTGGCCCATGCGTGTGCGGTCGCCCGCCAGCTTGAGAATAGGGTAGTAGCTGAACGGCAGCACCACTACGGCGAAGATGACCGAATACTCCACGATGTCCACCGGATTGAGCACGGTCGAGGCGATCGCCGCGCCGGCCACGATGCAGGTCACCCACGCGAGCGTGAAGCGTGGCACTTCGCGCGGCCGTTTGCTCTTGCCCCAGGGCCACCCGAAAAACTGTGCGATGTTGTAGCCCGCCGCCAAGGCCGTTTCCACCGCAGCGCCCCCCACAGCAAAGAAAACGCCGCAGAGCGCCAGTACGAAGCCGTTGCGGCCCAGCGTCGCTCCGGCAGACAGCAGCGCGGTACCGAGGTGTTGCGGATCAATCCCTTGAGGCAGAAACATGGCTGCACCCACCACCATGAGCGACATGGTCAGCACGCCGCCGAGAGCGAAGCCCACGCCAGCCGTGACCTTGTTGACCGTCAGGTCCTTCGGCGTCCAGCCGTCCTCGAGCCCGCCCGACGAGTAGAAGTAAACCTCGTATGGCATCAGCAGCGAACTGAGCACACCCACGGCGTAATAGGCGTACAACGCCAAGCCCGGCTGCCCCGGGCCCGGCGGCCCGGGCAGCAGCCCGCGCGCAGCGGCATGCCAGTCGGGGCCGAGGCGCCATGCAGCGGCTACGTAGACAAGCAATGTCAGTCCGAGAATGCCGAACAACCGCTCGATCCAGCGAAAGGGAAGAACAAAGACGGTCAACAACAGCAAGCCGCTGGCGGCCAGCAGCATGAGCCGAAAATCCAATCCGAACAGGACCTGCAGGATGATCGCCATGCCGCCGATTTCGGCCGCGCAGGTGAGCAGGTTCACCAAGTTGGAGGCGACCAGAATCACGAGAGCCGGCCGAAAACGGAAGTGCTCGCGCACGATCTCGAAGGTCGGCTTCTTGATGACGGCGGCGATGCGGCCGGACATCTCACAGTACAACGCGATGCCAATCGTGCCAAGCAGCACCGCCCATAGCAGCGCATATTCGAACTTCGCGCCTCCCGCGATCGCGAATACCAATTCGCCGATGTCGACGAAGCCGCCCAGAGCGGTCATCACGCCCAATATCAGTTCCAGCCACTGGCTCACTGGGGCTCCTCGAGCGATTGGGCACGGCGCCCGAGTTCGCCGAAGGTCGAAACGAGCGCGATGAGCTGCTCCTGATCGTCACGCGACGGCCCGATGCGCGCAAGCGCAGATTCCACGAGCCCGTCGACAGCGGCCACCTGCTCAACGCGGGCCTGAAGCGCGGGCGGCACGTGCCGGTGCAGGTCGCGCCGGATCTGCAACGCATGCTCCTGGAGTGCACGCTGGTGCGTCCACACGAAGTTCTCGTTCACGTGGCCCTCTGCAAACAACTTTGCCATCAGCGCTGATTCGGCGGCGAGGCTTGAGACAGCGCGGGCAGCCTGGCGCAGATCTGCGGGATCGAGTTCAGCGCGTGGTGCGTTGCAGCCTCCCGCCAGCATCGCGGTGGCGGCCACGACGGCGACGGTGATGCGCAGGCCTCCATTGAATGAAGCTCCAATTGCAGGGAACAGGCGCGGGCGCGTTCGCATGAGAGGAGGGTATGGGTCGCGTCTCATCCCGTGGTGTAGGCCCACAGCCCGGAAAACTGCATGCCCTTGTCGGGTTCGTTCAGGGAAGGATATGGAGCGGTGCGAACGACTTCACCAGGTCGTCCAAAGCCTTCAACTGCGCGAGGAAAGGCTCCAACTGATCCAGCGGCAGAGCGCTGGGACCGTCGCATTTGGCCTGCGTTGGGTCAGGATGAGCTTCAAGAAAAAGGCCCGCCAAGCCCACGGCCAAGCCGGCACGCGCCAGTTCAACCACTTGCTCGCGTCGCCCGCCAGAGACAGCGGCATTCGCCTCGCGTTGCTGGAGGGCATGGGTAACGTCGAAGATGACGGGCAAGTTCCCGGTGACCTTCTTCATGGCACCGAAGCCAAGCATGTCCACGACCAGGTTGTCGTAGCCGAAGCAGGTTCCTCGGTCGCACAGGATGACGGGAGAATTCCCGGCCTCCCTGATTTTTTCGACAATGTTGAGCACCTGCGGCGGACTCAGGAACTGAGGCTTCTTGACGTTGATGACCTTGCCCGTCCTGGCAAGAGCGACGACCAGATCAGTCTGGCGGGCGAGAAATGCAGGTAGCTGTAGAACGTCCGCCACTTCGGCGACGGGATTCGCCTGCCATGGCTCGTGCACGTCGGTGAGGACGGGAACGCCGAACTCTGCCTTGACGGCCTCGAAGATCCTCAGGCCCTCTTGTAAACCGGGACCTCGATACGAATGGATAGACGAGCGATTTGCTTTGTCGAAACTTGCCTTGAAGACGTAGGGGATGCCAAGCTTCCGCGTGACGCGGACGTATTCCTGCGCGGCACGCAGTGCCATGTCTTTCGACTCGAGTACGTTGACGCCGCCAAACAGCACAAAGGCATTGGTGTTGCAGACATTGATTGCGGAGGTGATGGCGACGGTCGACACGGCGAGTTCTCCTGGAGTGTTCCTCATATTCTCGCGCTCCCTTCGGCCAAGAAATCGTGCTCTTGAGAACGGGAGAGCGGTCAGCAGAGCCATGAAGGTTTAGCATGCTCCGGCGGTCGCGACTGGCTGTAGCCGGCCCAAAATTGATAGCCTGGAAGTCCCGATCGAAACATAGAAAAAGGAGAATCCGAATGAGTGATGTCTACCGCCCCAAAGGGCTTTCAAGCGCAGTGACCTATCAAGATCCAAAGGCTGCTTACCGCTGGCTCGAAACCGCATTCGGGTTTGAGCCGCTTTTCGTGATTCTTGATGGCGACGGCAATCTTGTTCATTCTGAAATGTCATTCGGCAATTCGGTCGTCATGATTGGTAGCCAATGGAGCGACGACCACAAGAGTCCTCGCGCCATCGGCGGCAAGAATACCCAGTCTGTCCATGTGCAACTCGCGCAAGGCGAGGATCTCGACGCGCACTGCGCGCGTGCACGGGGGGCCGGCGCCATCATCTTGCAGGAGCCTGCAACTCAGTTTTACGGCGATCGGACCTATCGCGCGAAAGATCCCGAGGGCCATATCTGGACTTTCGGCGTGACCGTTCAAAAGCTGACGCCTGAACAATGGGACAAGGCGAGCGGACTCACAACCCGGGCGCGGCTCGACTGACAGCAAAAGGTGTGGTATTTCGCGCTCGACCGCAATTGTGGAGAGACAAGGCTGCCTGTGAGGCGGTTTCACCGATCGTTGCCGATAGGATCACCACACCCACTTCAAAGTCAACATGACCAAGCGCAATACTGAAACCATCCTGCGCACCTACGGCTTCTGGATCCTGTCGTCACTGCGCGATGAATGTCGCGAGTTCCTCGAAGCAAACACGCTCAAGGAATTGATCGAGAGCCCTGGCAACCTGCGGTCGACGGCGCTGTTTCGCGATCAGGCGGATGGAACGGTCGAGGTGGTCATCCTGGCGTTGTGGGACTCGATGGACAGCGTCAAAGCGTTCCTCGGCAAGCAGGACTTGCGCAAGCCCAGGATCGATCCGACAGTTCACGCCAAGCTTTTCGACCGTGAGCCCTACGTGCGGCAGTACGCGCTTTCCGACCCGGACGCGCTTTCGCTGATCCCGCCGGGCTGGAGGTAGGACTGCCACTCGTTATTGGGGAGCCACCACCGCCTCATCGACCGCACGGATCGGCGTCCCCACCCAAGCCAGCACCGCGGCCACCACCAACAGCAACCCCGAGCCCGCGAACAACTGCGGCAACGACACCACCCGCAACAGCCACCCTGCAGCCGCCGAAGCCACGGGCACGAGCCCCATGAAGATGAACATGAACAGGCTCATCGAGCGGCCCAGCATGGCGGGCGGCACGCGCTTCTGCACCCAGGTGAATACCGCCACCTGCATGAAGCCGCCGAGCACACCCACCAGCATCATCAGCAAGGCGCCCTGCCAAGCGGCGGTGATGCCGCCCATGGGCACGAACAGCAGCCCGATGGCAATGTCGGCCAGCAGCACGCTGGTACCCAGAGTGCCGATGCGCAGTCCCGGCCGCAGTCCAGACATCACCATGCCGAGCAAGGCGCCTGCGCCGTGGCCCCCAAGCATCACCCCGAGGGCCGAAGCGCCCAGCGCGGGCCGGCTTTCCGCCAGCACCGGCAGCGCGATTTGCAACGGACCCAGGACCAGCAATGCGACCGCAGCCCAATAGAGATAGAGGGTGCGCAGCTGCGCATCGTCCCAGACGTGCCGCATGCCGCTGACCATGGAGGCCCAGATCGGCGCGTGCCGCGCGGGGTCCGTCGGAAGGGCGCGCATCTTCACCTGGGCGAGTGTCCAGGCGGAGAGGGCGAAGCTGACGGCGTCGAGCGCGAGAGCCGCCGCGACTCCACCTGCGTCCTGCACGCCACCCGAGCCGCCGCCGAACACCGCGATCAGCACGCCCGCCGCGAGTGGCCCGACGAACATGCTCAGCTGGCGCACGCCCATCATCACGCCGTTGGCGGCACCCAGTTGCGCGGGAGGCAAAGCGTGCGGCAGGATCGACGTCCCGGATGGAATGCTGAAGGCACTGCTGATGCCCAGCGCCAGCGACAACGCGTAGATTGCTGGCAGCGTCAGCGCGCCTCGCCACACGCCCAGCGCCAGCAGCGCCAGCAGCACGAAGTTGACGTGCTTGGTGAGCATCAACACGCGCTGCGGCGAGAAGCGGTCGACCACCGCGCCGCCCACCAGGATGAATACGGCGCGCGGAATGCCCACCAGCGCCAGCACGGTACCCAGCGCCACGGTGTCGCCGGTCAGGCGCAGCACCAGCCAAGGCAGCGCGAGCAGGGTGAATTGGTCGCCCAGCAGCGAGATGGCACTGCCGGTTATCAGCCAGCGGAAGTTTCGGTCCTGGAAAAGGGCCGCGCGCGCGGCCGGGTCTGTCTTCGTCGTCATGTCGGTCCTCTGTAACGGGGCCGACTGTGCGGGCTCACGCTACGTGAGGGTCAAGCACCTTCATCGACGGGCGACAGGAATTCGCGCACTTCGCGCCCGAGCGGCAGGCCGGCGAGCAGCAGGGGGTGCCCAAGGTGCAGGGTGGCGAGCATGGTGAACAGCGCGGCGTTGCCACCGCACGTCTCGTGCAGCAACGCCGCCCAGCGCTTGCGCAGCGCCCGCGCCTTCGCGCCATCGCGCGGCTCGCCCGCCCGGAGCAAAGCCTGGCCCTCGGCATCGATCGTCTGCGCCTCGGTGTCCGGCATGGGCGGCAGGCGGAATTCCACGTCGCCGCAGTGCTCCTGCATCAACCGCACGCGCAGCTGGATGGCCGACTCCATGAACTCCATCATGTCCGTCGGCGGCGCCCCGCCTTGCCCGCGCACCTTCGACTCCTGACGGAACATGGCGCCCCAACGGTTCATCAGCGCGTAGTTGCCGCCCATCCAGCGCACCATCAGCATCGTCCAGCGGCGGGTGAGCACCTGGCACTCCCACGTGTCGATGCCGCCGCCCGTGTCCATGTAGCGCCGTACCTCAACCTGCAGCTGCAGCCAATCCAGCTCGACGCCGGCATAGGCGCCGAGGATCTGCTTCAGCTCGCCCGCTTCGAAGTAGCGGCCGAAGGTGGTCATCATCGAAAGCGTCTGCACCCAGTCTTGCATGCTGGGGTTGCCCCCTTTGCGCAGCATGTCGTGCATCAGCGCCAGCCGCTCGCGCAGTTCGGTGGCCTGGCGGATCTGGTGGTCGAGTGCGTGCATCTGCTGCTCGATGACGCGCTGCGGCGCGGCTTCGCTGCCATCGAGGAGAGGTCCGATCTCGGCGAGGGCCAAGCCCAGGTGCCGCAGCGCCTGGATGGCGTGCAGGCGGGCGACATCGCCTTCGGAGTAGAGACGGTAACCGGAGTCGGATCGGGCGGAGGGCTTGAGCAGTCCGATCTCGTCGTAATGGTGGAGGGTGCGGACGGTAAGACTGGTGGAGCGGGCGAGGTCGCCGACTTTGATGCGCATGGAGGGATTGTGGCGTTGCGGGTTCCTGTCACGGCGGGCAACCGCGAACTTCAGCAGTTCAGGCAGCTCGACGGCATCCGCTTCACGAGCCGTCAAAACCGGTATGAAGCGAAGACGCCGTAAGTGGTTTGGATCTTGTCCTCCGTGATCGGACTGCGTTTGGCATCCCCCTGGAGCCAGGCCGCGACCACGCTTGCGCCGAGGCCCCATTGGGCATTCAACTGGTACTGGGCGCCGACGGAAAAGCGGACCGTATTGACTCCGCTTCCCGCCGAATACTGGGGAACTCCGGCAATCACACTTTGTTCGGCATTGATTCCGAAGAAGGTCTGGGTGTATCTGCCGTTGGCCCAGGTGACGCCGGGCCCAGCGGACAGAGCGAATCTTTCATTGACGGGGTACTTCCCTTCGACGTCAATCGCGATTCGAGTCCCTTGGTCCTTGCCCGAAATGTCGGACACGAGGAAGCCCCGGACAGTCAGCCAATCGTGGGTGTATGCAGCGAATACGCTGCCCAGTGCCGCCTCGGGAATGTCGCCCCAACCCTGAAGGATCGGCGCATCGGAAGCCTTGCGAGGCTTGGTCAGTTCTCCGCCCAATGCCACACCGAAACGCCAGGATTCGTTCTGAATGAGATTGAAGCCCACTCCAAATGGAAAGCCGGCCCCCGGGGTGCCACCGATGAAATAGCGGCCATAGTTGGCGGTGACCAGTGGCAAGGCCACGATCTGGGCATCGCCGCTGCCGGGATACTTGGGTCGACTGAAGACTCCGAGACCAGCGGAGAAGCGCCAGGCATCATCGCCGGCCGTCTGGTCCATTCGGGCCTGGGCCAGCACATCTTGCGATGAGAGTGCGCTGGCGAGGATCGCCCCCATGAGAAAGATTCGACCGCTACTTCCGCGACTGTGCATCATTGGACCTTAAGGAAAGCGAAGAGATGGGGGAGTGCCAAAGGGCAGGGCTCATTTTTGCAGGGCCATCCCTTAGTTCGCCAACAATTGACCAGATTGACTGCGCCTAGTGTTTGACCTAGGGTCTGCTCCCTCAATCCGGCCGTGGCATCCACGAGACTGTATGGGCACCGACGTGAAGGAACGGAAGCAAGCGAAATGAAAGCAGAGCAACCCGAGGTCTTCATCGACGCACTGAAGTTGCGGTTCAGGCAGAACATGCGTAGACACGTTGGAGTCGACTGGGCCGACGTCCATGGCCGTTTGCAAAGCAGCCCCGACAAGCTGAGGTCGCTTCATGAGATGGAGAGGACGGGAGGCGAACCCGATGTCATCGGGACAGCGGACGATAGCGGCGCATACCTTTTTTGCGATTGCGCCGCCGAAAGTCCGCGGGGGCGCAGGAGCTTGTGCTACGACGCACAAGCCTTGAATTCCCGGAAACAGAACAAGCCGCAGAACAACGCCATCGACATGGCTGCGGCTATGGGCGTCTCGCTATTGACGGAGGCGCAATATCGCGAACTTCAGCAGTTCGGGGAGTTCGACTTGAAGACGTCCAGTTGGGTGGCAACACCGTCTGACGTCAGAAAACTCGGTGGCGCTCTGTTCTGCGACAGACGTTACGGCAAGGTCTTCGTTTATCACAACGGGGCCGAGTCTTACTATGCCGCGCGAGGGTTCAGAGGCTCAGTGAGGGTCTGAGCCTGAACGCCGCAGTCGACCCGCAGCGTACACGACGATCAACGGTCCAGCAGCAGCCTCATCGATCCTCCAGGTAGTTGCCGGCGTCAAAGACCACCGGCTCCGCGTCCGGGTCGAAGCTCACTCCGGCTGGGTCTTCGCCTGCTTCAAGAAGCGCCAGTTGCGCCTTCAGGTAGCGACGCAGCATCGCGATGCCGCGGTCGGACGTCGCCAGATGCTCCTCCGAGTGCTGCGTGATCGCGCCCTGGCTCACCATCGCCTCGTAGTCACCCGGCATACGCTGGTGCTCTTCTTCGGTGAGCTCTTCCCAGAGCTTGCCGTTCATGCGCGATCGCATGCGAGTGAGCTCGCCCCTTTCGCTCACGCGGCCGACCACGAAGATGCGGAAGCTGCGATCGTCGATCGGCAGGATCCACCCCAACGACTCCACCCGGCCGTAGCGTCCGACGCGAGGGCTAGGAATGACGCGCAACGTCGGCATGGCCGCTTGGCTGATGCGTCGGAACACCTTGCCATCCGCCAGGCGCCGAACAGAGGTTGTGCGCACCCCGAGTTCGAAGGTGTCCCAACTGACCTCGGGCATCTGAGCCATCTGCTCGACGAACTGGGTGCCGCTGAAGCTCGAATGCAGCACCACCACGTGAAAGGGGTCAACCAGGTTCTCGTAGTGCTGCAGCCAATTGCAAGGGATGACTTGCGGTCCGCCGCCGCCGATGCTCGCATCGTTGGTTTCGATGATCTCGCCTTCGTCCAAGCGCTCCAGCGCGTCGTAGCGCGGCAGCGTCGGCTTCTTTTCCGGCGGCCCCATGTAGGTCCAGACGAGGCCGTAGAGCTCCTGCACCGGGTACCAGGGTTGCCGAATGCGGCCGCGGGCGCGCCCGAGTTCAGGCTCGCAAGGCTGCTCCAGGCAGTGACCCTCCGCATCGAACAACCAGCCGTGGTAGCAGCAGCGGATGCCGCGCTCTTCGACCCGGCCGTAATAGAGCGACGCGCCGCGATGGGCGCAGTTCGGATGCACCAGGCCGGGCCGCCCGCTCTTGTCCCGAAAGAGGATCAGGTCTTCACCGAGCACCCGGACCTTGCGCGGTGTGTCGCTGGCATCGCCTGTCAGCCCGATCGGGTGCCAGTAGCGACGCAGCAGTTCGCCCATCGGCGTGCCTGGGCCCACCTCGGTCAGTGTCGGGTTGTGGGTCCCGGGCTTGCGTCCATATGCAGTGCCAGTATCGACGGCAATCGGGATCACTTTTTCGGCGGTCGTGGAGTTCATCGGTGTTCCTGGTGCTTCAATCGGCGGTCACGCCTGCGGCCTTGATCAGCTCGGCGACCCGCGGAAAGTCGGCCTGATAGCTGGCTCTGAATTCCGCCGGCGTGTTACCGAGCGGCTCGAATCCGAATGCGATCAGCTTCTGCTGTACTTCGGGGATGCGAGTGATCTCGCGAAGCGCCTGCGTCCACTGCTCGATGACGGCAGACGGCGTCTTGGCGGGCGCATAGACGCCGATCCAGCTGTCCAGATCGAAACCAGCGAAGCCCTGCTCGGCGAAGGTGGGCACGTTGGCCATGGTCGAAACGCGGCGGCTTCCCGCAATGCCCAGCACCTTCATGCGCCCGGCCTGTGACTGCGCGCGTGCGGTGGACGGATTGGCCCACGCGAAGTCCAGCACGCCGCCGATCATGTCGTTGTGCGCGGCCGCCTCGGCCTTGTAGGCCACGTGGGTCAGCGCAATGCCACTTTGGCGCTTGAGCAGTTCGCCCATCAGGTGCGCCTGCGAACCGTTGCCCCAGGTGCCATAGGTCAGGCCTGGGTGTTGTTTGGCATAAGCGACGAATTCCTTGAGGTTGGAGTAGGGCGCGTCCGCGCGCGCCACCAGCATCGGCCCGCCGGTGGCGAGCTGCGAGATCGGCTCAAAGTCCTTCACCGGGTCATAGGGGAGCTTGGGCTGCAGGATCGCGTTGTTGATGTGGGTCAGCGGCAGAGTAAACAGCACGGTGTAGCCGTCGGGCGATGCCTTCGCCACGGCGTCGGACGCGAGGATCCCGCTCGCGCCCGGCTTGGCTTCCACGATCACGCTCTGGCCCCAGCGCTGCTGCAGCTTCTCGGCGTAAACGCGCGCGATCACGTCGATCGGCCCGCCCGCCGTGCCGAAGGGCACGATGCGAATCACCTTGGTCGGAAAGGCGGCGCCGGTCTGTGCCGAGGCGAGCGGCGCCGCAGCGGCCAGAGTGAGTGCGATCAGGCCGGTCACCCAGGCGCGCCTGCGCGCCTGGATACCGCCAAGGGGACGGCGAGCGGTCATGGTGTGGTCTCCTTCATCTTGTGAGTACGCATACGATAGGCGTGCTGCCTGGAGCGATCAATTCGAACGTTTGGATAACTGATATGGATCGTGCTGATATTCGCGGCATCGACCTCGCGATGCTTCGAGCCTTCGATGCGCTGCTACGCGAGCGAAGCGTTTCGCGAGCCGCCTCTCGCTTGTTCCTGAGCCAGCCGGCGGTCAGCGCTTCCCTCAAGCGACTGCGCGAGGCCTTCGGCGATCCGCTCTTCACGCGCACGCCCCATGGCATAGCGCCCACGCCGTTCGCGCTCGCGCTCGCGCCGCGCGTCGAAGCCGTATTGAACGATCTGCAGGGGCTGTTGAACATGGACCGCGCATTCGACCCGGCGACATCGGACCGGATCCTGCGCGTCTCGGGCAGCGATCACAGCAGCCGCGCGATGCTGCCGCTGTTGTGCCGGGAACTCACGGCCTGCGGGTCGCACATCCGCCTGGCGTGGGAGCTGGCGGACTACAGTCAATTGCCTGAAAGGCTGCGCAAGGGCGACATCGACCTCGGCCTACTGCCCCGCATGGCGCCGGCGGCAGGTGTGGAATCGGTGCTGCTGTATGAGGATACGTACTTGGCGGTCGCGCGCCGTGGCCATCCTCGATATGCAAACGGAATGGATCTCGAAGGCTTTTGCGCCATGCCGCACGTAGTGCTGGGGCAGAGCCGTTCGATGCTCGACGACACCATCGATCAGATCCTTGCGCGCCGCGGTCTGGTCCGCCATCTGCAGGCCGCCGTCACAACCTTCAGCCAGATGTCGGACCTTGTGGCGAGCACCGATGCAATCGCGGTCTTCCCGCAGCGCGTGGCTAGTCGATACGCAGAGCTGCTGGACGCGTTGCCCTTGCCTTTCGAGTTGCCCAGCTACCGCTTGTACGTTTGCTGGAATGCACGATCGGACGCGGATGGAGCCGTGCGCTGGCTGCGCGAGACCATGGTTCGGCTTGGTCGCATGGAGCACTAGCGGACCTGATGAGTTTGGGGCGCATGCCCGAGAATCTCCGCATGTCCCATGCAGTCTCCCACCTGCGCTCTGCCCGCCTCGCACGCAGCGCCAAACCCTTTCTCGCTCGTGGTGGTTTCAAGCGAGAGCGCTGCATGGACTGCCGGCTGGTGCCCAGCCATTGCATGTGTACCTTGCGCCCTTCGTTGAACACGCGCGCAGGGGTGTGTTTGCTCATGGCGGACATCGAACCACTCAAACCCACCAACACGGGCTGGTTGGTCGCCGATGTGGTGGCCGATACCTTCGCCTTCGGTTGGTCTCGCACCGAAGCCGACCCGGACCTCCTGGCCTTGTTGGGTGACTCGCAATGGCAGCCCTACGTAGTGTTCCCGGGCCAGTACGCAGCGCCGGAGCGGGTGGTGCGCACCGTTCAACCGCCCGAAAGCCTGCCGACTGCGGCCGCGCAGAAGCGCCCGCTCTTCATCCTTCTGGATGGGACCTGGTCCGAGGCGCGCAAGATGTTCCGAAGAAGCCCCTACTTGGACCGACTGCCGGTGCTCAGCCTGGAGCCCGACCGGACATCGCAATACAAGCTGCGCAACTCCGGGCGCACGGACCATTTCTGCACCAGCGAAGTCGCCGCCTTGTGCATGAACCTCGCGGGCGAACGCATCGCCGACCAAACGCTGGAAGCCTACCTGGCGGTGTTTACCCACCACTATCTGCACGCGAAAAGCCAACAGCCCGTCGTGTGGGATGGCGTTGCCCATCAGCGATTGCACGCGTTGTCCCTCCTGTCAATTCCGAGGCGTTCTGCTGCCATCGCCAGTTCAGAATGCGGGCCAACTTCGGACTTTCGCGAAAAGCTCTCAGGATGAAAATCAAAGTCCTGTTCATTGCCATCCCTCTGTGCGTTCTGGCGACGGTTCTTGCCTTTCAGGCGGGAGGAGCGTGCGTCAAGCAACGACGCTATTGGACTGACGCACAGTTGATCGAGGTGGCCGTGACCCATATGGCGGCCCTGTCATACAGTGATCTACAGAGCCTCCGATGGAGGCCTATGTAGATGCGGACGATCACCTGCACATCTTCAAAAGACGCTGCCAGGCGTTGCGCATCTCGTTTTCGAGGGCCGCCATCTGGTCTGCCACCCGTGTCTCGCGCCGGATCGCGAAGATGCTCTGTCCGGCCGCTTCATAGATAAGCCGTGCGTCATCGTGCTCGTGGATCGATGCGAACACATCGCCCGTGAGCGCCTGCTGCAAGGGCATCGGCAAGGGCTCGGGACTATCGGAGGCAGACCACGCGTCGATCCAATCGCTGCGCACGACGCGACATGGCTTGCCGCTGTGGGCGCGCGTGATCACGGTGTCTTCGCTGCTGCTGTCGATCAGTCGGCGCAGCAACGCGGGCGGCGTGTGGTTTTCGGCGGCGGCCATCCACAGGGTGCCCAGCCAGCCGCCCTGCGCGCCCATCGCAATGGCCGCAACGATCTGGTCGCCATTGCCGATTCCGCCCGCCGCGAGCACCGGCGTATCTCCGGCGACAGCAACGATCTGCGGCACCAGTGAGAAGGTGCCCACGGTTCCGGTGTGGCCACCGGCGTCATAGCCCTGTGCCACGAGCACATCCACGCCCATCGCCAACGCCTTCTGCGCATGCCGGACCGAGCCGATGAGCGAGAAGGTCACCTTGCCCGCCGCCTTCGCGCGGGCGATGAGTTCCGGACGCAGGCCGATGGCTGTGGCAACGCCCAGTGCGTTGGAAGCCAGCACCTGCTCGATCTGCTGCTCGAAAAGCGACTCCGAGCGCACCTGCGTGGTGAAGAAACTGGGCTTGACCGGCGGCTGCACCTCGAACCGATCACGCAAGCGTTCGACGAATTCGACGTGCTCCTGTGGCAACGCATCGCGCACATCATCGATGCTGCCGCTCTGCGGCACCTGCGAAGGCAGCATCAGATCCACCCCGTAAGGACGGCCCTGCATGCGTGCATCGACCTCTTGGAGGATGTGCGGGATCTCGTGCGGCATCTCGCGTGCCAGGCCCAGCACCGGAAATCCGCCGGCCTTGGCGATCTCCACCGCCACATCGACCGAATGCGAGAAGCCGAAGATCGGGTGCGTGATGCCCAGCCTGGCGCAGATGGGCGGCCTGAGGGGCGAGGGGGTGGCGACGGTCACGGTCATTGCGGCTCGATCCCCGCTTGCTTGACGACCTTGCTCCATCGGTCGGCCTCGGCCGCGATGAAGGCGTCGAACTCCTTCGGGCTTTGCGGAGCGAGTTCGAGGCCCAGCATCTCGAGCTTGGACTTGGTGTCCGGCATCGCAAGCACCTCGGCCACGTCGGCCGACAGCTTCTGGATCACCGCATCCGGCGTCTTGGCCGGCGCCACGAAGCCGAACCATGTGCCCACGGCATAGTCCGGAAGCTTCAGCGATTCCGCCACCGTCGGCACATCCGGCAAGGCGGCCGAGCGCTTGGCGGTGGTGACCGCCAGCGCCTTGAGCTTGCCGCTCTTGATGTAGGGCGACGCCAATGCGGCCGTCAGCGGCATCATCGTCACGCGCCCGCCGAGCAGGTCGTTCAAAGCATCGGGCTGGCCGCGATAGGGCACGTGCGTGAGCTTCACGCCCGCCATCTGCGAAAGCAGTTCGCCCGACAGATGGTTGGAAGTGCCGACGCCGGCGGTCGCATAGGTCAGGGGCTCGCTGCTGCTCTTTGCGAGCGCGATGAGTTCGGGCATGTTCTTGACGGGCACATTCGGCGGCACCACGAAGACGTTCGAGATGATCCCGAAGCCTTCGATGGCACGGAAGTCCTTCACCGGGTTCCATGTCACGCCCTTGATGAGGCTTGGCGCCACGGCATGGCCGGGGCTCACGGCCAGCAGCGTGTAGCCGTCAGGCGCGGACTTGGCCACGAAGTCGGTTCCGATCGAGCCGCCCGCGCCAGTCTTGTTCTCGACGATGACGGGTTTGCCGTACTTCACGCTCAGCTTCTCGCCAACGATGCGGGCAATCGAATCCACCACGCCGCCCGCCGAGAAAGGGACGATGATCTTGATCTGCTTGGACGGAAAGGCATCGCCCTGCGCAAAGGCGGGCGCGGCTGCCAGGCTCAGCGCTGTGATGCACAAGGCGCTGAAAGCGCGGCGAGTTGAACGATGGGTCATTGGCTTGTCTCCGGTTTTTGAATTGAACGGCCTGCTATTCAGCGGCCTTGCGCGCCTGCGCCAACGCGACCGTGCGCTTGGCGATGTTGACGAGATGGATCTGGCTCGTGCCCTCGTACAGGCGAAACAGCCGCACGTCGCGGTAGAAGCGCTCTGCGACGTTGTCCGCCACGTAGCCACCTCCGCCGAAGACCTGCACCGCACGGTCGGCCACGCGGCCGCACATCTCGGAAGCGAAGAGCTTGCACATCGACGCTTCCATCGTCACGTCCTCGCCGGCATCGCGCTTGCGCGCTGTCTCCAGCACCAGTGCTCGCGCGGCATGCACCTCGACGTTGCTCTCGGCGATCATTTGCTGCACGAGCTGGAACTCGGCAATGGCCTGGCCGAACTGGCGCCGCGACGTGGCGCGATCGACCATCTCGTCGACCAGACGAACCGCCGGCCCCACGCACAAGCCCGCCAGATTGATGCGTTGCTTGTTCAACGCCTTCATCGCCGTGCGAAAGCCCTGGCCCGGCTGCCCGCCGACGATCGCCGAAACCGGAACGCGGCAGTCTTGCAGCACCACTTCGCCCACGGGCGAGCCGTGCTGACCCATCTTGCGATAGGCCGGCGGTGTGCTGAGGCCCGGTGTGCCGCGGGGAATGAGAAAGGCGCTGATGCCTGCCGCTCCCTTGGCGCTGGCATCGGTGCGCGCGAACACGGTGAACAGATCGGCGATCGGCGCATTCGTGATGAAGCACTTGCGACCGTTGATCACGTAGTCGTCACCATCGAGCACCGCGGTCGCCGCCAACGCCGTGGCGTCGGAGCCGGCATCAGGCTCGGTCAGCGCGAAGCAACCGGTGACTTCGCCACTCGCGAGGCGGGGCAGCCACGTCTTCTTCTGCGATTCGGTGCCGTCTACAACCAATGATTCCGAGGCGATGCCGGTGTTACCGCCGAAGCGGGCGCGGAAGGTGGTCGCGCATTGGGACACCTCGATGTTCACGAGCGACAGCTCTTCCGACGTGAGGCCGGCGCCGCCGTACGCCTCGGGAATGCTGTGGCCGAACAGGCCCAGGCTGCGCATGCGCTCGACGATCGCCGGCGGGATCTCATCGGTCTGGTCGACCTGCGCTTCGAGCGGCATGCATTCGGTGCGCACGAACTGGCGGACCTCGGCGAGCAGCCTTGCGAAGCTTTCTGGATTGCGGATCATCGGGTTGTTTCTCCTTGGGTTCACCGCGGCGTACCGCAGGCGGTTTCAATCAGGCGCACGGCGTCGAGCAGGCGCGGTGCGACTTGCTTTTCGAGCGTGGGTTTGTCCAGGCGATAGCTGGCAAAGGTGCAATTGACCGCAACAATCTCTTCGCGCGCGCCCAGGCGAATGGGCACGCCCACCGCATGCACTTCCTTGCGCCAGTCACCGCGCGAATAGCAGTAGCCGCGTTGCATGAAAGCCTTCTGGTCGGCCTCCCACACCGGCTTGTCCCGTGCAAATTGCTCCGGGTCCTCGACCCTCAAGCGGTTCAGGATCGCCTTGCGCTCTTCAGGCGGGCTGGCGAGGATGAGCGCGCGTCCGATCGCTGTCGACAGCAGCGGCCGCGTGCTGCCGATGTCCGGCTGATAGACATTGCCGGCGTCGACCCGGCAGGTGTCGATATAGACCACGCTCGTGCGGTCACGCATCCCCAGGTTGACCGTGCAACCGGTCTCGCGCGCCACTTGCTCCATGAAAGGCCGCGCGATCTGGCGCACACGCGTGTTGGCCAGAAGCGGATAGCCGAGCGACAGCACTCCCGAGCCCAAGCGGTACTTCTGCAGGCCTTCGACGCGGCTCAAGTAACCGAGCAGCGTGAGCGTGTACGTCAGCCGCGAGACGGTGGGCTTGGGCAATCCCGTGCGGTCGGAAATCTCGCGGTTGCCCAGCATCGGCTCGGCCAGCGTGAACGCGCGCAGCACCTCCATGCCGCGCGCCAGGTTCATCGAGAACTGGCGATCGGCGCTGAGGTCGTGCGGGTTGACGAGACCAGGGAGCGGGGCGGTGAACATGGCGCGGGCAGTGGCGGGGCGTTGGTTGGAAGTCATGATGGACTCGAACGGAGTGGGCTGGTGAAGCTGTTTCGCTGTGCGAAACGACCGTTGTAGTGCAAAACGCGCTCTGGCAAAAACGGGGAAAGCCGGACTTCCTGATCTGCCGTCCCACTCATTCGAGGCCATCCATTGACTGCATCCAACCCCCACCCGGGCGCCTTGTCGGGCGTTCGCATCCTCGACATGGCCACCGTGCTTGCCGCTCCCTTCGGAGCGACGCTGTGCGCCGATCACGGCGCAACGGTGGTCAAGCTGGAATTGCCAGATGGCAGTGACCCCCTGCGTTCGCTGCAACCCGTGAAGGAAGGGGTGCCGCTGTGGTGGAAGGTCGCGAACCGCGGCAAGCGCGGCATCTCGCTCGACGTGCGCAAGCCGCGCGGGCGCGACCTGCTCTTGCAAATGCTTTCCGAGTTCGACGTGCTCGTGGAGAACTTCCGCACCGGCACGATGGACCGATGGGGCCTGGACGCCGAGACGCTGTGGGCGATCAATCCGCGGCTCGTCATCGTTCGCCTGACCGGCTTCGGGCAGACCGGTCCCTACCGCGCTCGGCCCGGCTTCGCACGCGTATTCGAAGCGATGAGCGGCTTCACCAATCTCACGGGTGAAGCGGGCGGTTCACCGCAGCACATGAATTTCCCGGTCGGTGATGCGGTTGCAGGGCTCTTTGCCGCGTTCTCCATTGCGTCCGAGATTGCACGCCTGCGAGGCGACCCGGACGCGAAGGGCGTAGAAGTGGATCTGTCAGCGACCGAGGCTCTGTTTCGTTTGCTCGATCCGCTCGCCGTCGAACACGAGCAACTGGGCCTCGTGCGTGCGCCCGCGGGCAACTGCGCGACCTATACCGCGCCCAGCAATATGTACGTGAGCGCGGATCGCTTCTTCTTCTCGCTGGTTGCATCGTCCGACGCGATCTTCGCGCGGCTCGCGGTGGCCGTCGACCGGCCCGAGTGGGCCAGCGACGAGCGCTTTGCCACCAATATCCGGCGCGTCGTGCATCTGCGCGAGCTCGACCGCATGCTGTCGGACTGGTTCGCGGTGCGTCCCTACGCGGTCATCGAAAGCACGCTCGAGGCCGCCGGCATTCCGTTCAGCAAGGTCTACTCGATCGAAGACATCGAGCGCGATCCGCAATTCATCGCGCGAAAGGCCATCGTGCGACTGGCTGATCCGCACTACGGAAGCGTTCCGGCGCCATGCATCGTGCCGCGAATCACGGGGCGGGAAATGCCGGTCCCGCGAACCGGGCCTGATGTCGGCGAGCACAACGCAGAGGTGTATTCGCAGTTCGGGCTGTCTGCGAGCGAGATCGACACCCTCAAGGCCGAGGGCGTGATTTGATGATCCGAGACGGGGAGCGGAGTCAGCGCGATCAGTAGTCCGTGAGCGGCCCATCGCGCAGGCACGGGTTGCGCTCGGACCGCCCCACGCGCCGCGCGATGTCGCGGCCGATCACGGTCTTGTGAACCTCGCTCGCACCTTCGCCGATCTGGTTGAGCTTGGCGTCGCGAAAGAAGCGCTCCAGCGGAAAGTCCTTCAGATAGCCGCGGCCGCCGGTCAGCTGGAGCGCGTCGGTGACCACTTTCATGCACAGGTCCGTCGCGTGCAGCTTGGCCATCGATGCGAAGGTCGCCGTATCGCTGTCGCCGCGGTCGTACTTCTGCGCTGCGATCCACACCAGCGCGCGAGAGGCTTCGATCTGCGTCGCCATGTCCGCGAGCATCCACTGCACGCCCTGATGCGCGTTCAGCGGCTTGTCGAAGGCGCTGCGATCCGCGGTGTAGGTCGCTGCAATCTCCACCGCACCGATCGCACGGCCCAGCGCCATCGACGCGTGGCCGATGCGCGCGCGCAGCAACGCGTCTTGCGCGAGCGAGAAGCCTTCGCCTTCTTCGCCGAGCCGATGCGTCGCGGGCACACGCACGTCGTTGAACTCCAGTGATGCGATGGGCACGCCGAACCAGCCGAGCTTGCCTGCATCGGCACTCACCGTCAGCCCCGCTGCGCCCTTGGGGACCAGCAGGCCGACGAACTTCCCGCCTGCAGGATCGGCGTCGTCGATCAGGCGCGCAATCACCATCAGCCAGTCCGCGGTGCCGGCGCGCGTGATGAACTTCTTCGTGCCGTTGAGCACGTAGGAGTCGCCGTCGCGCCGCGCCGTGCTCGCGAGGGCGCGGACGTCGGAGCCGGCAGAGGGCTCGGTCAGTGCGAACGCCGTCTGGATCTCGCCCCGGCAAAGGGCCGGAAGCAGCTCGCGCTTGATAGGCTCTGAAGCGCCCGCGACCACTGCCCGGGCGGAGAGGTCGGTGCCCGTGATCATCGACGCCGACGTGCTGCACACCCGGCCCAGCTCTTCGATGATGCACACACGTGCCACCTGACGCGCATCGCTGCCGCCGTATTCGCGCGGGAAAGCCGTTGCGATGATGCCTTCACGTGCGAGCGTGCGAAAGGTGTTCCAGGCAAAGACGTCCTCGCGCGCGACATCGGCGGCCTGGGGGCCCAGTTGCTCGCGGCACAGCACGCGCAGCCGCTCAATCAACGCGCGTTCATCGGCTTCGAGAGCCTCCAGTCGATGATCGGAAAAAAGTCGGGGGAGGGTTGTCACTGCTTGTCTCCGCAGATGGTGATGTAGTCACCCATCTTCGCGTGCGCGCGAGATGCCGTCGAGACAGCGTTTCGATACGCGAAACACCGCATTGGCAAACGCTGGTGCCGTGATTTGATGAGCGACATGAACGCACCCCCCAGCATCCCCACGCGGTTTCAATGCCTTCGCACGCATCAGGAGGGCGGCGGCACGCAAACGCGCCTTGAATCGATTGCCCTCGACGAGCTTTCAGCGGGCGAACTGGTCGTGCGAACGCGCTATGCGGGCATCAACTACAAGGATTCGCTGTCGCTGCTCGGCCGCGCAAAGATCGTCGAAAGCTATCCACGCGTCTGCGGCATCGAACTGGTGGGCGATGTCGTCTCGGTCGCCGCTGGTGCGAACTGTTCGTTAAAACCCGGGCAGACGGTGCTGGTGCATGGCTTTCGCACCGGCATAGCGTTCGACGGTGGGTACTCCGAATACGCGCGGGTGCCCGCGGCTCATGCGATGGCGCTGCCTGCGGGGTTGAGCCCATACGAATGCGCTGTGCTGGGGGTGCCGGGCTTCACGGTCGCGATGGCACTTGATGCGTTCGAGCGGCACGGCGTGCGCGCCCAGGGTTCAACAATTGCAGTGACCGGCGCCAGCGGAGCGGTCGGTACGCTCGCAATGGGAATCCTGTCGGCAGCTGGCTATCGCGTCGCCGCCGTGACGCGCAGGCCCGAGCAGTCCGAATCGCTCCTGAGGCTCGGTGCGAGCGAGATCGTCGACGCCGCCGAAGCCGCGGCATCCACCCGCGCGCTCGAGAAGCCAAGGTTCGCCGCCAGCATCGACAACGTGGGTGCAAGCGCATTGGCGTGGTTGCTTCGCAGCACTCTCGAGGGCGGATGCGTGGCTTCGGTGGGCAACGCGGGCGGCAACGCCTTCGAAGGAAGCGTGCTGCCCTTCATCATGCGCGGCATCAGTCTCTTCGGCGTGGTCGCAAACGCGAGTTGGGAAGTGCGAGAGCGGCTTTGGGAGCGCCTGGGCGCGACATGGAAGCCGAACTTCTCGGCCCTCGCGCCGCACGTGCGGGAGATCGGCCTCGAGCAGGTCGTCGAGAACGCGAGCCTGCAGCTTGACGGAAAGATTTCGGGCAGGACCCTGGTTTGCTTCGAAGCGCGGTAGCCTTGCTTAAGTAGCTATTGCTGAAAGAGTCGCCGCAACCGCAGCGTCGTATTGCCCATTGATGAGGATTCGAGCAGAAGACATCCGAGGACTGGCTTCGCGTGTATGACGTGAACGTGGTTGGCATCTTTCGCATGTGCCGCGCGGTCTCGCCTCACATGCGCGCCGCAGGTTCGGGACGGATCATCAATCTCAGTTCGGGCACTGCCTTCAAGGGCACGCCGGGGCTCATGCAGTACGTCGCCAGCAAAGGTGCCATCATCTCGATGACCCGTGCCCTCGCAAGCGAATTCGCGCGCGACAACATCCTGGTCAACGCGGTCGCGCCCGGCTTCACGCTTTCCGAGAACGCCGCGGCGCAACCTGAACTTCGTCCCTACTCGGAAGCGGCGATCGCGACCAGGCTGATCAAGCGTGACGCCTATCCCGCCGATCTTGCCAATGTCATCTTCTTCCTCGCGAGCCAGGATGCGAGTTTCATCACGGGACAGGTGGTCGCTGTCGACGGCGGGTCCGTATTTCATTGAAAAGGGTGCACGATCGGTCGAGCTTCGCATGCTGTACCGCAACACCGTCTCTTCGGCAAACGCGCGGTCTTGCTCCATTGAGGTGGCCGATGTCAGCCCAACGGCTGGACGTGATGGTGCAGCGGCGCAAGACGTAGGTTTTCGACTCGAGTCTTGCCGCCCGAAATGACCTTAAAGACCACAATCGGCCCATGAGCCGACGTCGGATCCGTCAGCAGGCAATGACCACTTCACGACAGCAATCGGTCATTGCTGATCGGATCCACTCGGTTCCAGCCTCCATCCTCATCGCCAAGCCGCAGCGGGGCTATCTCAATGCCTTCACCGTCGGCGGATTCCATTTGCCAGTCAGTGCGTCCCCCCTCGGCGAGTAGAGGCGCATCGTCAAATTGAACGTTCCCTTGGGCGCCGGCAGCCAATTCGCTTCAAGGTCTTTGCCAGGGCTCTCGTTCTGGAAGTAGAGGTCCAACGACCCGTCCGCGTTGCTTGTGAAAGGCATCCAACTGCTCAGAGCAAACCGATCCAGCCCGTTCGCCACCTGAAAGCCTTCGTCGTCGTAGAGTGTGATCGACCAGAAAGCATTCACCGGCGGTATCGCGCCCTTGTCGAAGTGGATGGTGTAGTTGTTCGCGCCGGAGAGCGGCTTGCCGGCATCGTCCATGATGTTCAGTGGATAGATCGCGTCCTCCGGCAGATTGGCGCCGAGGCCGACTTGGGCCACGATGGCTCGCTTCAGGTAGTAGGTGCCGTAGACGCCCATGGTGTCGGTGTTCATTGACCAGCCATTGGCGACACGGGCCAAGGTCGCGACCTTCCACGCCATCAACTCCTGGGCGGCGGCAGGCGCACCGGCGAGCGCCTTTTGCACCTCGGGAGCGAGCCGGTCGAAGTCGAAGGGCTTTCCTGGCTCGAGACCGATGTGTTTCATCCGGGCGACGATCGGCTGGTCGGTGAGGTGCGGCGGGTGCAGCTTCATTAGCTCCGCCGCGTAGGCGAAGTAGCTGGCGGCCGGCATGCTGTCGACCTGCGTCTTCGGCGGTGTCTTCATGTCAACGCTGGGGTCGATTTTCACGGGGGTGGCGGCATTCGGCTTTCCGCGGTTCGATAGCGGGCTGACGGTGTAGCCGGCCTGAATTTCGTGTACCGCGGCGTAGTCCGAGGGACCGTCGGTGCGGGTGCGACCGATGATCCAAACGTACGGAGTTGGCGCCGCGATCTGGGTGCATCCCTCGGGCACGCTGCCGCTCCAGCCGGGCGGCGTAACCAGAAAGCTGCTCGCCTGGGTGCCTGTGGTGCGCCACCCAGGCGAGGCGAAGACGTCTGACCACATATCAAGCATTGGCAGCAAATAGAAGCGCCCGGCGGTGTCCGGCGCAGTGACGATCAGGGCCTCCTTCGTCAGATCCAGCCAAGCAATGGAGTAGAGGGTGTCGAAGTTCGGCCGCACCACGGCCCTGAAATCTGCGGGCGGATAAGCCGGCACGTTGACGAAGGTGTTCGTCGGCCCCTTGCCGAACTGCTTGCCCGCTTCGATGTTGGTGCATTGCAGGCGGGTGAGGTCCATGGTCACCAGCGGATAGCAATAGACATAGGCATCGACTGCAATTTCTTGGGCGTCCTGCTCCGAAATAGACTTAGAAGTCATCGTGATCCTCTTCAAGAAGCTGCCCTGAGGGCCGCGGCGTTGGGCTTCCAAAAGTCTTGATCGCTTTTCGACCGTCGGCAGGCAGTCGGGCTGGTGCTGCCCGCGCAGTGTGCGTGCAATTTTCCATTTTGAATAGACGCTGATGGCGATGGCGCGCGACCTTCGCCTTCGCACACGAGCTGTGATGCCGTGCCGGGAGCGCGTGCGGAGGGGGCCAAAGAATAACCGGGCTGTCGACCCCAGTTCAGGGCTTGCGCTCCATAGAGCGAAGCCTATAGTGCTGCACCTTGGGCATGCCCTTGTCGGCGACCGCCGTAGTTTCGAGCATCAGCGGTGCCCAGGCTCGTCTTTCGCCGCGCACTCGAGTCTTCCGTACTGCGGCAGATCTTGGAGATCGAGCTATGGAAGACCTGGTTCCTTCGGCAGTGTCAGGCCAAAGTCGCAGGTTTGCGCATTGGGTGGCCGCCTGCGCAACAACTGCAATCGGATTGATGGTGACATCGATTCCCGCATCGGCTGATCAAAACGTAAACGAGAGTTCCGGCGGCGGCTCGCGCAAAGGCCCGCCAACATTGCTCGTGACGCCTCCGCTATTCCTCGAGCTACTGCAAGGATTCAGTTGCGTTGTCGCGAACATTGGCACCGTACCTCAGCAGGTCACCATGACCTTCCACACAGAACTAACCGTGGCTGAGCATCCAATTCCAGATCACGTTAGCACCTTCACCCTGCAGCCGGGCTCCGTTGTTGGCGACGGAATCACCCCCGGGCACCAGGTCTTACCGGTGGCGAACTACTGCAAGTTCGAATCGACGGACACCAGCATCCTCCGGGCGAGTGCGTCTATCAGTGACGGTGGTCACGTTCTCTATAGCATCGGTGGCCAGTGAACACTGTCTTGCGCAGCAGCCCGCCACAGAGCCAGGTCACAGGCAGAGCCAAGTCGGATGTTGCATCAATGCTGAATTGACGCATCCAGCATGTGCGACCGATGCGTATCTAAAGAATTTTTACCGCTATTGAGATGCGTCCCGACTCGACTTACGCCGCAGATTCGAGCCGATACCCAGCCGCGACGATTCAGATGGAGTGCGAATCATGGAAGACCTTTATTCTCCCGCAGCGCGACGCATAAGCCGCAGGTTCCCTAGGTGGGTAGCCGCCTGCGCCGCGGCTGCAATCGGACTGATGGTGACATCGATTTCCGCATCGGCCGACCAGAATGAACCCGAGAAAGGAAGAAACGGCAAACGGGCACCGACAGTTCTGGCGACGCAGCCATTCTTCCTCGCGATCAACGAAACTGCCTCGTGTGCGTACGTGAACGTGGGCACTGTGCCTTTGCAAGTGACCCTCACCTCTTACTTCGAGGGCACTGACCACGTTGGAACCTTCGTAGCCACTCCAGGGCCAAACGTTGGCAAACTTCCCTTAAACATCTCTCAGCCAGGGTTGGTCTACTTCAAGTTCGAATCGACAGACATCAGCATGCTGAAGGCCGATTGCTTTGTCGGGCGCAACGGCTACTTTGGAAGCATTCTTCAAGCCATACCAGCAGAGTAGCGCGGCCAGTGAGATCGGCGACGTCGCCGCATAGCAAGGTAGGGCGCCATCTTCGCTGCCCTTGGATTACTGGTCATCAATGGCATGGCAGCCATGAAGAAGGCCACCCACTGCCATCGCCCGCGTTCGGAACGCCAGTAACAGCTATGCAGATGGAGGCGGTCGCACCCTGCTGAAGATAGGTGCTCGGGACATTTGACAAAAAATTGAGGCGGTTCCACGTACGTGGCTGTGCGTGTGCATACGTATGGTGCGAGGCTTGGGGGAAGCCAAGAATGCTGCCAGCAAGTCCGCGCGCGGCGTTGCCGGCCGCAATGTTCAAGCGAACGCGCCGTCGACGCGGCGTCAGGAGCACCCATGTCCGACCATATAGATGGGCCACGATCCATTGGTGATCCCTCCATCGACATGACCGATCTGTTCGGCTTCAGGAGCCCGCAGAACCCGGAACGGACCGTCTTTGCCGCCGACGTGTTTCCCTCGGCGGGAAGCAGCGCGATGTTTAGCGATGCCGCCGATCATTCCATCGTCGCACGACGTGTGACAGTTGCCGGCCTCGGCGACGCCGCAAAGTTTCAGTCTGGCGACCGGGAATTCCGCTTCAGTTTCCGCTTCGGCCGCCTCGATATGCAGCCGGGCGGAAAGCCGATCCAACGGGGGACCTGCACCTTGCCGGATGGGCAAAAGTTGAGCTTCGTCGTCAACGACGAAAAAGGCGCGACGACACCTGACGGAACATTCCGCGTGTTCGCAGGGCTGCGCTCCGATCCGTTCCTTCTGGCTTGGCTGGTCGGCGAGGACGATCTGAAGCCATTCGTGAATATCCTCGAGCACGACAACGTGCTGAGCTTCCTGGTCGATTTCGACACACTTCGTGTGCTCGATCCAGCCCAGGGTTCCCTGTTCGGGGTCATCGCCGAAACGACACCGATCCCCCGGGCCCGCGGTGTCGTCGGCCATCCGCCGCCGCGCTTCGACTGGGTCGGCCGCACCGAGCAAACCAATGTCCGGCTCAACAACCCGGGGTTGAAGGATGTCGAAGATCTGCGCGACTTGTGGAACCAGCAGACGCCCTTCGCGATTTCGCCCCAGTTCGCGCCGGTCTTTCGCCAGCGCCTGTTCGACAGCCTCCAGCAATATGATCTGCGCGACGGCAAGGCCGACTGGTCGACGGCCCAGTTGAACGCAAGCGCGAATGTCTTTCTCGACGATTTCATGCTGATCGATGTGGCCAAGCCGACGACCGACACGAGTTTTCTGGAGATCGAGAAGAGCACGCTCAATGGCCGCCCGTACCAGACTGGCGGCGGCAGAACCATCAATGCGCACGACATTGACATTTTGCTGACCTGGATCGTGAATCGCGATCGTGAACCGTTGCACGGTGGCGCCACCCGCGCGACTCAATTGGGGCTCAATACCTTCCCCTATCTGGCGCCTCCGAATGCCGAACTGCAGACAGTGGCGGACTCGGTGGAACTCAATGCGTCGGCTGACAAGGTCTGGGCCCTGATCGGTCCGTTTGGCGCAGCCTGGCATCCGTTGATTGCCAACATCCGCTTGACCGGCTCCGGGGTCGGCCAACTGCGAACGGTGGAGACGATCGACGGCAAACGCATGGTGGAGCGACTCGACGCCATCGATGATTTCCGTCGCGAGTACCGATATTCGGGCATCAGCGGTGTGGAAGCCTCGAACTACACCGGCGTTCTGGATGTGACGCCCAAGGGCAGCGGCAGTTCGGTGAACTGGCGCGTGCAGTACCTTTCGGACGGTCAGCCAACCATCATCATCAAGACCATCGTCGCCACGTTGCAGAAGGTCGGGCTCGAGAGCCTGAAGAAGCGGTTCGCGTGACCAAGATGAATCCACAGACCGAATCCCGTGCGTCGTGGCACTCGGGCCCGACCTGATCAGCGCAATCAACTGAAATGCGCAAGCCACTCGCGCTCTCCCTGATGTGGTTCGGTTGCGCGGCCGGTGGTTGCGCCGTGGCACAGGAGTCTGTGTCGCAGCCGGCGACCAACGTGCGTTTCGATAGCTGGCTTTCGTATCAGCGCAACACTGACGACAGCGGGCAATGGCTGTACCAGCCCCGCTTCTATATTCCTTTCCAACTCTCCGGCGGCTGGACATTCACGCAGCGCATCGACCTGCCGTTGACCTACACGAACGCGGCGGGCACGGACAACTCTTCCGGCGGATGGAAGGCCGGAATCAACGACTGGTTTGTCGAAGAGATCTTTACCTCGCCCGATTTGGCCCCGAACCTGAAGGCGTGGGCGAGTGTGCGTCTCGTGTTCCCGACCGGTGGGGCCAGCCCGTTCGGCTCGCAGCAGTATCAATGGGCGCCGGCGGTGAGCGTGGTCTACGCGATGCCTGAGCACGGCATCACGATCAGCCCGGTGGCGCGCTACTTCATGAGCTATCACGCGACCTCCTCCAGCGCGGCACAGGTCAGAAGTCTGGATCTCTATCCGATCGTCACCTTTGCCCTGCCCAACAACTGGTCGCTGGTCACCTGGCCCGAGAACGGCATCAGCTACAACCAGGAGACGCGCAAGTGGTTGGTGCCCCTCGACCTTATGTTGCTCAAGCGGCTATCGAAGACGACCGAGTTCGGCTTCGGCGCTGCGTATGCGTTCACCAAGGACAACCCGCTGTACCGGTATGTCGTCTACGGTCGCCTGACCTTCTTTTTCTGATACGCCGAAACAATCCGATGAATCCATTGAAGGAGATCACCATGCGCGAAACAGTATCGAACACACGCTGGACGAGGACCGTGCTGGCTGCATTCATCGGTGGCTTGTGTGCCTCCGCTGCCTTGCTCGTCCCGCTTGCCACCGCGCAGACATCTCCAGATTCCGTCATCTATCTGAACCAAGCATGGTCGCAGGCTGATCGGGAAACCTACTACCAGATAGAGCAAGGCTCCCAGATCATCTCCTACGACATCTTTCTGGGCCTTGAGGTCGCAGGCAGCGAAGAGATGTTCCGCTCCGATGCCGTCAGTGAACGCTACGGCCTGATCGCACAGGCTCCGAACCCACGGACCAATCCGGATGCGTTACCGATCGGCTTGACCAAAACAGTCGTGACTCAAGGCCGCTGGAAGGGCGAGTCCATGGCCATCACCTGTGCCGCCTGCCACAACGCGCAGTTGAACTATCAGGGAAAGAAGATCCGTATCGATGGTGGCTTCAATCACACCTTCGATCCCATGTCATACGTTTTCGCCCTCGATGACGCGCTGCAAGCGACCTTGACTGATGCCTCCAAGTTCGACCGATTGGCCTCTCGCGCGAACGCCACGAGCCCCGACGCCAAGGCCGCATTGCGCAAGCGCCTTGAAACCGAAGCGGCGCAGGTTCATGCATACCGCACCACAACCATTGCAACACCGGTGGTTTGGGGGCCAGGGCGCATCGACGCATTCAATCTGATTACCACCCGACTGCTGGCGACGGAAACCGGCATTGCCGAGAACTGGTCTTCACCTATGGCGCCCGTCAAGCCTCCCTTTGTATGGAACGCTCCACAGGGCTCATGGACCCAATGGGCCGGAGTAGTGCAGGATCCTCTCGTGCGCAATCATGGCGAAACACTCGGCGTATTTTTGCCAATGGACCTCCGCTCAAAGACACCGCAAGAAGGGCTTTTCAGCTCGGGTGCCATGTTGCCCAATCTTCAGAAGATTGAGGATCTGCTGAGCCGGCTCGCTCCGCCCAAATGGCCCGAAAATGTTCTGGGCAAGCTCGACCAGCAGAAGGTACGTCAGGGCAAGGCGCTGTTTGCCAGCAACTGTGCGTCCTGCCACAACTCATATCCGTACACCTGGACCCCACCCAACAAGTACGGCAAGCGCTTCCTCGAAGTCGGTCTGGTGCCTCAGAAATACGTGGGCACCGATCCTGCCCAATTCGTCAGGACCCAGCCGTACGCGCTGACCGGGGAGTTCAGCGACTACCTGCCGCCTCCGTACAAAGGTCAAGCCATTGTCCCTACGCAAATTCTTAGGCTAGTACTCGTAGAGGGCACTCTGCGCCGGGCCATGGAGGCACTGAAACCTACTGACGCAGAAAAGCTCGTCATGAATGGCTATCGAGAGCTTCCGTCACCCCCAGCTCCGGTCGATTCTTACAAGGCAGCGCCGCGCGATGGTGTTTGGGCGACCGCGCCGTTCATGCACAACGGCTCAGTCCCGAGCCTGTACGAAATGTTGGTCCCGGCGAGCCAGCGCAGCAAGAAGTTCTACGTCGGGCGAGAGTTCGACCCAGTCAAGGTCGGGATCGATACGAGCGGCAATTCGGGAAGCTTCCTGTTCGATACATCCTTGAGCGGAAATTCAAATGCTGGGCATTCGTTCGAGAACGGCCCTCGGGGCAATGGCGTGATCGGTCCTTTGTTGACCGAGCAGCAGCGGTGGGCGTTGGTCGAATACCTGAAATCCATCCCCGACGAGGCCGGGCGCGTTACGCCTTTCGGCGGACCGCCGGACGCGCGAAGCGGGAATTCGCCTTGGAGCAAGGTCTCCGCTCATTGACTAACCACGCCGTGCCCGTGCCGAGCTCCCTGAARAAAGACCGCCCTGGACCGAGCCGCATCATTCAATGGTGCCTCGCAGCAGCAAGACATCCGACGGCGCCATGTCGCACATCTCATTGAGGAAGCGGCGCAACGGAAGATCGGGCACGTCCTCGAAGCTCAGCCGGATGAAGTACGAACTCACGGTCCATTCGGGCGTCGATAGTTCGCGAGTCCAGCGGTCGAGGTTCTGTTGTGTCTGCTGAAGCGTGGCGACGGCGTTCATCGTCTTCTCGAGACTTGGCTCTCGAGTGCTGTCTCCGACCCCGCCGGGCGAGTCGGCCGCCGCGTTGACCGAGATGATGGCGATCCTGGACAAACGAGAAGCGCCCTCCCGAACTCAGATCGGATCTGTTGATCAGGATCAGCGGTCCATCACGCTTGATCAGATCGCCGAAGGTCGCATCGCCGAAAAACGCCTGCTTGTAGTAGGTCACCGCCATCTCGGTGCGGCTGTCGCTGCTGAACCACCGGGCGGGATCTAACAGGCCGCGCAGCGGGGCGCCTTCGACGTCGCTGCGAAGAAATCGCTCTTCATAGTCGACGAAGATGCGATTGCCGTAGAGGCCGTAGCAAGGCGACGTGAAACTGCCTCCGGACACCGAACTAATGACGTCGATCGTATCGAGCAGGCTTTTGGACTGGCCATTCATCTTCACTTGGGTGTCGCGCAGTTCCTGAAGGACGCCATAGGACAGGGCTGCAGCGCGCGTGCCGTCACCCGAGAAAGCGACTGCGAGCATTAGCTCGTCGGAACGGCGGTTCGGATTCTTGACAAACTCACTCAATGCGTGAACAGGGCCATGGTGATCCGGAGTCACGGGCACGTTCTCAACCACCCCGTAAGTGGTACAGCCACCAACGGCCAGCGTCATACCCAGCAGCAGTGTTCTCAGGCGGACAAAGTCTGTCGCAGGAGCTTTCATGTCGCCGTTGACGAAGTTGAGATGACCTAAGCCAGCACGGCCGGCCCCAGTTCCGCATGTAGCCTCGCGACGGAGGGCTAAGTGTCGATGGAGAGCCTTGCGAGCTCGAAAAAAGTCATGCGATCTGCCAGCAGGTAGGCAAGCCTCCTTTTCAATTCGGAAAGCATGTTGGCAAATCCCGGCCGCCACCTATGTCCACATACCCTTGTTCGGCTCCAGAGTCGTATTCCACGTCGCTTACGACGGCAAGCCTTTGACCCGCCCCGCGTCCTCAAGGGGACTGCATAGTACCGATGGCCGCTTTGGCAAGTTGCAGGCGGCGCTCGAACTCTGCATTCACAAAGTTCACCAGAACGCCCAAATCGGCCGGAGTCGTGAATGAGTCATCGTGGCGAGCCGGCCGCGCGGCAGCGACGAGGCTGCGGATGCATGCAGCGGCACGATACGCCGTCCTCAATGCATCGATTTCCTCGACTGCTTGTGTCGAGACGGTGGCGGAACAGATTCGTGCACTGTCGCAAGGATGTTCCGCGACGGCGGGAACAATGGGGTGGCGCGCGAGCGCACAAGTAGGGTGAGCCATCGATGGCCTCCAAGAGCTTCGGTTTGCAAAAACCGCCGCACTCGAGACCAATCGAGGGCGGCGACTCGACGAGTTGGTCTACCGGGAAGCTCTTGCGAGAACCGGCCGGGCTTGCGCCCGCCCGCCGAGCCGCCAAAAAAATGGTGGCAAGAATGGCAAAGCCGCAAGTCCTGCGGTGACTGCGGCTTTCGTCGCAGAGCTTCAATGGGAGACCAATCCCGATCACATCTTTTTTTGAAGTGACGGCGCAGTATAGCCACGCGATGTGCCGCAGGAGTGATCAAGGCCCCGCGGTAGGCCGCGCACCGGCATCTCCAAGCCCACCCCCCAGCGCAACATACAACGACACCCCGTTCTGCAACGCCGTTGCGCGCAGTTGTATCAACTGCTGTTCCGCCGAAAACTGGTTGCGCTTCGCGTCCATCACTTCCAGGTAGATCGCGATTCCGTTCTGATACCGAAGCTCGGCAGTTTCGGCGAGCCGTCTTTGCGCCTGGACGTTGAGCTCCTGCGCGGCGATCTGCTCCTGGTAGCGCTTGCGCCCGACCAGCGCATCGGCAACTTCAGTGAACGCCGTCTGCACCGACCGCTGATAGCTTGCGACAAGCTCATCGCGCCGCGCCTGCGCCTGATCCAGTTGCGCGCGCCGTTGGCCGGCATCGAAGATCGGGAGCGTGACCAGCCCGCCAATCGACCAGACCTGATTGCCGCTGTGAACGAGATCACCCAATTCCGTCGAGGCGTAGCCAAAATTGCCCGTCAGCGCGATGCGCGGAAAAAAGGCAGCCCGTGCCGCACCGATGTCCGCATTGGCCGCACGCAACTGCTGCTCTGCCTGCAGGACATCGGGCCGGTTGACGAGCAGGGCGGAGGGCAGCCCCGCATCGAGTTCGCCGAACTGGCCCGGATCGGCGATGGCGCGGGTTTCAGGTAGCGTACCCGCGATGGGGCCGCCAACCAGGATCGAAAGCCGATTGCGCAACTGCTCGGTCGAACGATGCAGTTCGGCAAGCTGCGTTTGCGCCTGCCTGACCAGAATGGCCGCCTGGTCGTAGTCGACCGAAGACGTGACCCCGGCGTCCAGGCGCAACTTCGCGATCTCTAGTCCATACTGCCGCGTCGCCAGGGTTCGCTCCGCCAGTTCGATGCCTTCCTGGCCCGCACGCACGGCATAGTAGGTGGCCGCCACATTGCCGATCAATGAAAGGCGAAACGCGCGGTCGGCCTCCACAGTCGCCAGATAGCGCCTGCGCGCCGCTTCGCTGAGGTTGCTCACGCGGCCCCAGAAATCCAGCTCGAACGAAGTCAGCGCGGCCTGGACGCTGTACTGGTTGTAGGTGATGGACGTGTCAGTCACCGCCAGCGCGGGATCGAATGACGCAAGCGGGGCCTGGTTGCGCGAAGCGGCCCCGTTGACGTTCAACTGCGGGAGGCGCTGGGCGTCCTCGATCCTGTAGAGCGCACGCGCCTGCGCAACACGAGCGACCGACGCTGCAAGGTCCCGGTTGTTCGCAAGGGCCTGTGCGATGAGGTACTTCAGTTGCGGATCGCCGAAGAAGCTCTGCCAGGCGATCTGCGTTGCCAACTGCTTGCCATCGGCGCTGTCGTCCGATGCGAAACGATCGGCCACCGGCAGGTCGGGCTGCCGGTAGAGCGGCGCCTGGTTGCATGCGGCGAGCGACAGGCATGCGGCCACGACAAGGACGGGAAGAACGGGAAGGGCGGGACTACGCATCGTCGGCAGCGTCCTTGCGCAAGACTTTCAAGTCTTTCAGGTCTTTCAGGTCTTTCAGGTCTTCCTCTTCGCTGTAGCTCTTCTTCCTGCTGAGCCATTGGCGCGCCGCAGCGTAGAACAGCGGCGTGAAGAAGACACCGAAGATGGTCGCCGTCAACATGCTGCCCATGACGCCGGTGCCGACTGCCTGTCGGCTGGCGGCGCCCGCGCCGGTCGCGAGCACCAAGGGCAGCATCCCGAGCACGAAGGTCAGGCTCGTCATCAAGATCGGGCGCAGCCGCTGCTGCGCGCCGTTTTTCGCGGCAGTGATGGCGTCACGGCCTTCGCTCTCGTCCTTGATCGCGAACTCGATGATCAGGATGGCGTTCTTCGCGGCCAGGCCGATGATGGTGATGAGGCCGACATTGAAGTACACGTCCGCAGACATGCCGCGCGCCATGGTGAACAACACCGCACCGATCACGCCAAAAGGAATGATGAGCAGCACCGCCACCGGAATGGCCCAGCTCTCGTACAGCGCGGCAAGCAGCAGGAACACGATCACCAGCGAAAGGCCGAGCAGCAAGCCGATCTGGCCCGCGCCTTGTTTTTCCTCGAACGCGGTGCCGGTCCACTCGTAGGCCATGCTGCCGGTCAGCACCTGTCCGGCGATGCGTTCCATCTCCGCCAGCGCCGCGCCGCTCGATTGGCCCGGTGCGGCCTGGCCCGACAGCGTGGCGGATGGAAAGCCGTTGTACCGTTCGAGCTGTTGCGGCCCTGACAACCAGCGCACCCGCGTAAAAGCCGAGAAGGGAACCATGTCGCCCAGGTTGTTGCGCAGCCTGAGCGCGCCGACGTCCTCCGGCCGCATGCGCTGCGAAGCGTCGGCCTGCAGGAAAACGCGCAGCACGTTGCCTTCGTAGATGAAGTCGTTCGCGTAGCTGGAGCCGAAGGTCAGCGACAGCATCTGGTTGACCTGCGCAATCTGCAAGCCCAGGGCGCGCGCCTTGATGCGGTCGATCTCGACATAGAGTTGCGGCGCATCCGGCAGGCCATCGGGCCGCACGCCGGCAAGGATCGGACTGCGCGCAGCCTCGGCCATGATCTGCCGACTGGCCCGCTGCAAGGCTTCGCCGCCGACGCCGCTGCGATCGAGCACTTTCATGGTGAAGCCGGTGGCGTTGCCGAGCGACTGGATCGGCGGCGGGCTGAGCGCGAAGATCAGCGCCTGCGGAATGTGCGCGAAGGCCCCGTTGGCGCGCCGCACGAGAGCTTCGGCCGAATTCTCGGCGCCGGGTCGCTCCGACCATGGCTTGAGATCGACGAACGAAAGAGCCGCCGATTGGCCCTGTCCGAAGAAGCTGAATCCCGACACGGACGCGATGTTGCGCACCTGGGGTTGCTGCCACAGGAAGGCCTCGGCCTGGTCGACTGCCTGCTGCGTGCGCTCCATGGTCGAGCCGGGCGCACCGGTGTATGAAACGAAGATGTGGCCCTGGTCTTCGGTCGGCAAGAACCCGCCGGGCAGCCGCATGAAGAAATAGGCGGTGGCCACACAGGCCACGACAAACAAAAGCAGCCAGCGCACCGGCCGGCTCAGCATGGCGCCGACGCTGCGCGTGTACTTCGCGGTGGTCTTGTCCATGCCGCTGTTGAAGCGCGCGAACACCCAGTGCAAGGCGCGGGCGGCGGCATTTCGGGGGGCGGGTTTGCTGCCATCGCTCGCCGTGGCGTCGTTCTTGAGCATCGTCGCGCACAGTGCCGCGCCCAGCGTGAGCGCGAGCAGTGTCGACAGGAAGATCGACACCGTCAGCGTGACCGAGAACTGCCGGTAGATGCCGCCGGTCGACCCAGGGAAGAATGCCATCGGCACGAACACCGCCATCAGCACCAGCGTGCTCGCGATCACCGCGCCGGAAATCTGGCCAATGGCCTTGACAGTGGCTTGCCGCGGATTGAGGCCGTCTTCGCGCATGACCCGCTCGACGTTCTCGACGACCACAATTGCATCGTCGTTCAGGATGCCGATTGCAACGACCATCGCGAACAGCGACAGCAGGTTGATGGTGATGCCGAAGAGCAGGAGCCCGAGGCATGTGCCGACGAGCGCAATCGGCACGATCAGCGTCGGGATCAGCGTTGCGCGCCAGTTCTGCAGGAAGAGAAACACCACCACCGTGACCAGCAACAAGGCCTCGACCATGGTGCGCACAACGCCTTGCACGGACGTCGTGATAAATGGCGTTGTATCGAAGGGCACGATCCATTGCATGCCCGGCGGGAAGGTCCGTTGCAGTTCGGTCAACCGTGCGCGCACGGCGCTCGCCACGGCCAGCGCGTTCGCACCGCTTGCAAGCTGGATCGCCATGCCGGCGGACTGCTTGCCATTGACTGCGAAGCGAAAGCCGTAGCTGTCGTTGCCCAGCTCCACGCGTGCGACGTCTCCGAGTCGGACGGTCGACCCACCAGGGTTCGCGCGCACGATGATCTGCCGGAACTGCTCCGGCGTGGAGAAGCGGCCCTGCAGGACGATGCGGGCATTGAATTCGGCGGTGTCCGTGACGGGCTGATCGCCGAGCCCGCCGCCTGCGGTCTGGCTGTTCTGTTCCTGCACGGCCGTCAACACTTCGCTCGCCGCCAAGCCGAAGCCCGAGAGCTTGTCGCGGTCGAGCCAGATGCGCATCGCATAGGACGACCCGAAGAGCTGCACATCACCCACACCCGGAATGCGGCGCAGCTCGTTGACGATGTTGTTGGATGCAAAGTTGCCCATCTCCAGGGCGTTGGTCGCGGGGTCGGTCGACTGCAGCGCGACCAGCATCAGGAAGCCGGACGAAGACTTCGTGACCGTCACGCCCATCTGCCGGACTTCCATCGGCAGGCGCGGTTCGACCCGGCTCAAGCGGTCCTGCAACTGCGTGCGCGCGACGTCGAGGTCGGTTCCGGGCCTGAGCGTGACGGTGATCTGCGCGGTCCCGTTCGAGCGGCTGATGGCCGACATGTACAGGAAGTTCTCGATCCCGTTCATCTCGTTCTCGATGATCGAGGTGACGGTTCGGTCGAGCGTCTGCGCGTCGGCGCCGTTGAAGACGGCCGAGACATTGAGCGCTGGCGGCGCGACGTCCGGAAACTGCTCGACGGGAAGCAGCAAGATCGCAATGAAGCCGAAGAGAGCGGTGAACAGCGCAATCACCCAGGCAAACACCGGGCGATAGACGAAGAAGCGATTCATCGGACGGGGGCAGGGGCGGGCTGCGCGTTGACCCTTTGGCCGGGCTGGATCTTGTGCCAGCCGTCGACCACGACCTTTTCTCCCGCAGAGAGGCCGTCGCGAACGATCCAGCCGCCATCGATCTGCGGACCGAGCACCACGGGGCGCCGCACCACGGTGCCGTCTTCGGCGACGGTGGTGACGCTCGCGTTGGCGCCGTCGAGCTGGATGGCGCGCTCAGGCACAGTGAGACCCATCTTGCTCACGCCGGCTGCAATGCGTCCGCGCACGAACTGTCCGGGCAAAAGAACGCGCTTGGGATTGGGAAAGCGCGCGCGAATCGTCTGGCTGCCGGTGGAAGGGTCGACCGCCAGATCGGTGAAATCGAGGAAGCCGCGCTCTTCGTACTCACGGCCGTTGGAGAGGATCAGGCGCACCTCGATGTGCGACATGTCAGGGACCTTGATCAGCCCGGAGCGGATCTGCTGCTCGAAATCGAGGACCTCCGAATTGGATTGCGAGAAGGTGGCCGAGATCGGCGAGAGCTGGTTGATCTGCGTCATCAGCGTGGCTGCGCTGGCACTGACGAGTGCGCCCTCGGTGACAAGCGCGCGGCCGACGCGACCTGCGATGGGCGCGCGGACCGTGCTGCGATTGACCTTCAGTTGCGCGCGGGTGACTTCCGCGCTCGCATCGGAGACGTTCGCTTCGGCCTGGCGCAGCGTGGCCAAGGCGGCGTCGAACTCCTGCGCGCTCACGGCCTGGCGGCTCACCAGCGGCTCGAAGCGATTTACGATCGATGCGGCATTGACGCGAGAGGCCTCGGCCCGCTTCAATGCGGCCTGGGCTTGCTGCAGGAGTGCCCGGGTGTCGCGCGGGTCGATCTGGAACAGCGGCGCGCCGGCCTCGACATCCCTGCCTTCATCGAACAGCATGCGCTCGACGATGCCGTCGACCCGGGCGCGCACCTCGGCCGTGCGAACGGGCTCGATCCGCCCGGGCAGTTCGACGATGTTGGCCACCGGCGCGGCAGTCAAGGTGACGACCAGCACCGTCGGAAGCATCTGCGCGGGCGCGGGGGATTCCTGTCGATTGCCGCATCCGCCAATCGCAAGCACCAGCAGAAGAAAGCAGGAGGCTGTGGTCCGGTGCGTGCGGCTTCCCGGTGAGCTGTAAGGCAATTGAATCCTCTGAAACCTCAGGTCGACGGATCGTCGGCGCATCCTAGCCAACTTTCGCGTCCCGGTCTTGCGCATCGGCGCGACTGCGAACGGCTTGACAGGGACTGTGCACAGAGCCCTCCGCAGCGTACCTCCTTCGACCGCGTACGCCCTTCGAATTACCGCGCATGGCCGATAGGCAAGCAGCCGGCCCCCCACCACACTGCGCCTCACGTCGAACCCGGAGACGCAGGAGAAATGGCAATGATCCGAGCTTGCTGGCGCGCGGCAGCGTTGTGGCCCATGCTCGCTTGCGCTTTGCTGGCGGCTTGCTCCAAGGGACCGCAACCGGGCGAAGTCCTGGACGAGGCACGGCTCGCCGGCCGGGACGCGGCTTCGTTTCCCCAGGCGAGCGAGGACTACTTCCATGACATGGACGGCGGCATTTCGCTGACGCCGGAAGAGATCAAGGGCCGCAACATGTGGCTGGTCTGGAGCGGCGGAAACGACCGCTTCTGGAGCCAGATGACCGACTACACCTTCGGCGCGTTCGACCTGCTGAAGATCATCAGCTCGCATCCGAGCCAAGGCTATTCGCGCGCCAACCGGTGGAAGTACTTCGGGCTGGTGAACGAACCCTGCTTCGAGAACGCCGCCGGCCCCGACAAGGACCGGCGCGGACTGTGGCTCGATGTCCGCAGCAAGGGCTGCGCGCCCGATCCATTCGAGAACGAAAGCAAGTACCCGGGCGTGGCGGTGGGCTCGCGGGGCAAATCGCTCGGCGATGGCACGACGCAACCTGTCGGTTCCTACTACGGATGGGCGACGGGCATTGCGGGTCTGCGTCTTTTTCCCAATCCGGCGTTCGATGAGAAGGCGGCCAAGGAGTGGGATGCGGAGAAGTACTACACCGACCCGAACTACTACAACCGCAAGGACCTCGTGCGGCCGTACCGCGTCGGCATGTCGTGCGGCTTCTGCCATCTGGGGCCGAGCCCCGTCAAGCCGCCAGCGGACCCGAACAACCCCAAGTTCGAGAACCTGAGTTCATCGGTGGGCGCGCAGTACATGTGGGTGGACCGGCTCTTCATCCACAACTCGAACAAGCCGGAAGGGCGGACGAACTACATGTTCCAGCTGGCCCATACGTACCGGCCGGGCACCATGGACACATCGCTGGTGTCCACCGACAGCATCAACAATCCTCGCACCATGAATGCGGTGTATGAATTCATGCCGCGCATGGGACTCGCCAGCCGCCTCGGACAGGAAAAGCTCACCGGCGGCGAACTCAATAACAGGCAGTTCAACGATTTCGTGACTGAAGGGCCGTTGACGGACTTCTTCTCCAAGGCCAACGACAGCGTCCACACGCCGCGCGTTCTCAAGGACGGTGCCGATTCGGTGGGCCTTCTGGGTGCGCTCAATCGGGTGTACCTCAACATCGGCCTTTTCAGCGAGGAATGGCTGCTTCATTTCAATCCGGTCGCCGGCGGCAAGACCATCACGCCGATCAAGATCGCCTCCGCGCAGAAGAACTCGAGCTACTGGCAGGCGACGGAAGCGGGTACCTTCGACACCGCCTTGTTCTTCCTGAAGGCAGCGCGGCCCGATCACCTGAAGGACGCACCGGGCGGAGACAAGTACCTCACCGCCGACACCGCCACGGTGGACCGCGGCAAGATCGCCTTTGCCGACACCTGCGCGCGATGCCACTCCAGCAAGGGACCGCCGCCACCGGCATCGCTCGACCTGACGCCTGCGCGTTGCGCGGGGCCCGGCTATGTCGAATGCTTCAAGCGCTACTGGGGCTGGACACAGACGGACGACTACAAGGCGCAGATGCGAAAGATCGTCCAGACGCCGGACTTTCTCGATGGCAACTATCTCTCGTCCGACCAGCGCGTGCCCGTGACACTGCTGAGGACCAACGCCTGCAGCCCGCTCGCCACCAATGCGCTGCAGGGGAATATCTGGGACAACTTCTCGTCGCAGACCTACAAGAGCCTGCCGTCCGTGGGCACCATCACCGTGAGCGACCCTTTCACCGGCGAGCCCAGGCCCTATGTCATGCCCGCGGGCGGCCGCGGCTTCACACGCGTACCTTCGCTGATCAGTATCTGGTCGACCGCGCCTTTCCTGCTCAACAACACAGTGGGTGAAGCCGATGCGGAGAACAATCCATCGGTCGAGGTCCGCATGAAGGTCTTCGACCAATCGATCGAGCAGATGCTGTGGCCGGAGAAGCGCAAGGGCGATTCGGTGCTGGGCGCGAAGGTGCTGGGCACGATCGACCGCACGACCGAACGCAGCACGCTCACGATCCCGGCCGGCTTTGTGCCGGAGCCGCTGCAGCCCATGCAGGGATCGCTGCATCGCTGGCTACCGTGGCTCTTCAAGGAGGGGGGCGACATCGAGCTCGGCCCCATTCCACAGGGCGTGCCGGTGAACTTGCTTGCGAATATCAAGCTGCGCGCCGAGGCCGACACTGTTGGCGAGACTGCCGGACACGTGAAAGACGCGGGTGAGCTGCTCGTTGCCCTCAAGCAGACACTCGCGACGGCACCTGCGGGCGCCACCGACGAAGAGCTCCGCAAGCACTTCGCGGCCGTCAAGGAGCCGATGCTCGCGTTGAGCAAGTGCCCCGACTTCGTCGTCAACCGGGGGCACTATTTCGGCACGGCGCAGTTCAATCGCCAGGACGGCTTGAGCGCCGACGAAAAAGTTTTCGGCCATGAACCGGAACTGAGCGACGAAGACAAGCACGCGCTGATCTCGTTCCTGAAGACCTTCTGATCGCCGTCCGCCGATCGCGTCCATGCCCGGAGCCGAAACGAACGACTGGGACTATGTCATCGTCGGATCGGGTGCGGGTGGCGGCACGTTGGCGGCACGGCTTGCCGAAGCCGGCATGCGCGTCTTCGTGATCGAGGCCGGCGGTGATCCGCGCAGCGGCGATGAGCGCCTTCCGGATGACTACGATGTGCCGGGCTTTCATGCTTTCGCGTGCGAGAACGCAGCCATGAGCTGGAACTTTCATGTTCGGCACTACGCGGACGACATCCAGCAGGCCAAGGACTGGAAATATTCGCCGGGGCAGGGCGTTCTTTATCCGCGCGCGGCGGGCCTTGGCGGCTGCACGTCGCACAACGCGATGATCTTCATGCTGCCGCACGCTTCGGACTGGAACCACATCGCCAAGCTGACGGGCGACTTGTCCTGGCGAGCATCTTCGATGCGGCGGTATGCCTGGCGCGTCGAGGACTGCCGGCATCGCCCCGTCTGGCGTGCGTTGCGGCACCTGGGGCTCGATCCCACCGGGCACGGCTGGCAGGGGTGGCTCCGCACCGAGAAGGCCATTCCCATGACCGTGCTCGGCGATGACGGCCTTGTGCGCGTGTTGCGCGACACGGCGCACGCCTTCGCGAGCAGCCTGCCGAGCCCATTGCTGAGTACCCTCCGATGGGTTCGCGGCGGCCTGGGCGACCCCAACTCGCGGCGCCTGCGCGGCGGCAGCTTCGAAGGCATCTGCTACACCCCGCTCGCAACTTCCAACCATCGGCGCGTGGGCGTGCGGGAGCGGCTTCTCGGCGTGGCGCAAAGGCATCCCGACCGGCTGCACCTCGAACTCGGCGCGCTGGCGACACGAATCCTCTTTGATGCGGACGGCGGCGCTCGCGGCGTGGAATACCTGAAGGGCGATCGGCTGTATCGCGCGCATGCCAAGCCGAGCGAAGAAGCCGGCGAGCGGCGGGAGGTGATGGCGCGGCGCGAAGTGATCCTCTGCGGCGGCGCTTTCAACACGCCGCAACTGCTCATGCTGTCGGGCATTGGGCCGGCGTCGGAACTGACGGTGCATGGCATCGAGGTGCGCGTCGACCTGCCCGGCGTCGGGCGCAATCTGCAGGACCGGTACGAAGTCGCCATCACCCATCGCATGCGCGATCCCTGGGAAGTGCTGAAGGGCGCCCGCTTCGATCGGGACGACACCTTGTGGCGGCACTGGAACCAGGGCGACTCGGGCATGTACGCATCGAACGGCATCGCACTGGGGGTGGTTCAGCGGTCGAAGGGCGCAAAGGGCAGGGGGCATGAACCGGACCTCTTCTGCATGGCGTTGCTGGCGCGCTTCGAAGGCTATTTCAGCGGCTTCTCGAATTGGATTCGCGACAACCACGACTGTCTGACCTGGGCGGTGTTGAAGGCACATACGCGCAATCGCGCAGGCACCGTGCACCTTCGCTCGGCCGATGCGCGCGACACGCCTCTGGTTGACTTCCACTACTTCGACAAAAGCAGCGACGAAGCCGGCGAAGACCTGAAGGCCATGCTGGAGGCGATCCGCTTCGTGCGGCGCATGACGGAGCCATTGCTCAAGAGCGGATGGATCGCGGAAGAGATCGCGCCGGGGCCGGACGTGCAGAGCGACGAGGTGCTGTCCAACTACGTGCGCAATACCGCGTGGGGACACCACGCCTCCTGCTCATGCCCCATTGGCCCGGAAAGCGAAGGCGGTGTCGTGGACAGTGCCTTCGCAGTGCATGGCGTGAAGCGGCTGCGCGTTGTCGATGCGTCTGTGTTCCCACGCATACCGGGCTTCTTCGTCGTGGCCGCCGTCTACATGGTCGCCGAAAAGGCTGCGGACGCGCTGTTACATCAAGCAGCGCGCACACCCCTTTCGGCAAATTGACGACCCTGGACGATTGGCTGACACTTTCTGAACAGAGGGGCTTCCCCGGAGGAGAACGCGCATGGCTTATGACGCCCAGCAACTGCTCGATATGTCGCAGCAGCAACTCGACGATCTCTTTCGCGAGAGCCCGGCGGGCGACATTCCGACGGGCGAGGCGGAGGGCACAGCGATCATTGCCCCGGGTACCGACGTTTCGGAGCTGATCGCGAAGATCATCAACTTCTTCACCTGGCAGGGCAAAGTGTTCGACCCGGACAAGGGCGAACTGATCAACAAGGTCACGGCCTTCGGCCTGGAAGCCGTCGTCGCCAAGGTGTCAAAAGGCGACAGCTGGCTCGATGGCAAGGAGTGCATAGTCATCGATTACTCGCACACCTCACTGGTGGCGCACTGGATCCGCGACGAGATCAGGCTGATCTCACCGAACTTTTATCTCGGCAAGGTCTACTGGGACAAGAACAGGTTGTTCGACTTCTGTCTTCAGTTCTGATGCGGTGACTCCCCAATCGCACTTCATGGTGATCGCGCCGCTCGCGGCAGGTCGAGAGTCCGAGTTGAAGGCATTGCTGGAGAGCATGAACGCGTTGCCCGGCATGGCGGACCCTGCGAACACCCTGGTGCCATTCGGCGGCTTCGAGCGCTTGCACTTCGCGCGATTTGCGCTGCTCGACAACACGACGATGGCGGACCTCGAAGTCTTCGGGCTTGAGCGGCCGGGCGTGCCGAACTACCTGGTCTTCCTTGGCGAATGCGATGGCCCTGCGCAAGCGCAACTCGCCGAATTCGCTGTCATCGCGGGCGACGGGTTGCGCCGCATCTTCGCCCACTGTGCAGATTTCGATCCCGGCCGAGATCTCTTGACATGGCTCTTGGCACACGATGTGCCCGTGGCCGCAAGCTATGTGAACCGCATCGGCCGCACCGTGCAGCAGATTCATCAGAACAGCGCATTGCAACGCGCGTTGTCCGCGCAGGTGCCGCGCGACGGCACTGCCCAAACCGATCCGCAAGGCACGCGACGGGCATTGCTGGCCTATGTGCAAGAGGAACAACTGGAGGGCCGCATTCTGCTGAACTCCGCCGAGCGAACGCCATTCGACTGGCAACTTCGCAACTGCATCCACGCCATCGGCATCCCGTTGGTCGGGCTCATTCTGCTGCCGCTGGTGCTCGTGCTGTCGCCCTTTGTGATCGTGATGCTGCGCCGCGCAGAGAAGGCTGATCCCGAGTTCTGCCCGCGCCCTGACAGGGCAGCCGTGCTTGAAATGCAGGCGCTCGAAGACCATGACCTCACCAACAGCTTCACGGCCCTCGGGCCGGTCAAGCCCGGATGGTTCCGGCGCTGGCTGACGCAACTCGTGCTGCTGTTGATCAACTACGCCTGCCGGCACATCTTCGGGCGAGGCCATCTGGCACGCGTGCAAACGATCCATTTCGCGCGCTGGGTGTTCATCGACGACAAGCGGCGCGTGCTGTTCGCGAGCAACTACGACGGCAGCCACGAGAGCTACATGGACGACTTCATCAACAAGGCGGCATGGGGACTCAACCTGATCTTCAGCAACGGATTCGGCTGGCCGCGCACCGACTGGCTGGTGATGGGCGGCGCGCGGCACGAACTTCGCTTCAAGTACTACCAGCGCCGGCACCAGTTGCCGACACAGGTCTGGTACAAGGCCTACCCCGGGCTCACTCTCACTGATCTCGACCGCAACCAGCGCATTCGCGACGGCTTCGAAATGACGACCATGAGCGACGCGCAAGCGCTCGCATGGCTGAGGCTTCTATGACGGCGCGCCCTGCAAGATCGGTCGACTACGGCGATGTCCAGGGCCTTGTGCGGTTTGGCTATGGACGCCTCACGCAGGCGTGTTTTCTGCTGCTGCGCGTGACGAACGCCGAGGCCGCGCGCGCATGGCTGGCCGCCGCGCCCGTCACCAGTGCGACGCGACGCGATTCGCCGCCGGAGACGGCGCTGCAGATCGCATTCACCAGTGCCGGCTTGCGTGCACTCGGTGTGGGCGAAGACATCATCGAAGGCTTCTCGTCCGAGTTCATCGTCGGCATGAGCAGCGACTCCAGTCGCGCGCGCCGCCTCGGCGATGTCGGTGCGAATGATCCGGCGCACTGGCATTGGGGCGGCACCGACGACACGATGCCGCATGTGATGGTGATGCTCTACGCATTGCCTGGCGGGCTGATCGACTGGGGCGGCATCGCCATGGCTGGCGCGGAGGAAGGCTTCGAGCAGTTGGCCATCCTCGACACCTCCGACATGGACGGCGTCGAGCCCTTCGGATTTGTCGACGGTATCTCGGAACCCACGGTCGATTGGCAACGCGAGCGTGCGCCACGCGACCACGAGCGCCAGGACTACACCAATCTCTCGTGCCTCGGCGAATACCTGCTCGGCTATCCAAATGAGTACGGGAGCTTCACCGATCGGCCTTTGCTCGACGCACAGCGCGACCCCGACGCGGTGCTCGCGCGCGCCGAAGACGATCCGGACAAGGCGGACCTCGGCCTCAACGGCAGCTACCTGGTGCTTCGCCAACTGGAGCAAGACGTCGGCGGCTTCTGGCGTTTCATCGACCGCGAAGCGCAAGGCGATCCTGTAGCGCGCAAGCAGTTGGCCGAAGCGATGGTGGGACGAACGATGGAAGGCGAGCCGCTGATGGGCCGCCCCGATGAAGCCATCGACGGCGAGAGCGATCCTCTCAATACCTTCACCTACCGCGATGACATCAGGGGCGTGCGCTGTCCGGTCGGTGCGCACATCCGGCGCAGCAATCCCCGCAACGCCGATCTTCCGCCGGGAGAGCCGGGATTCATTTCGTGGGCGGTGCGCACGCTCGGCTTCGATGCCGACGCGCTTGCCAACGACCTCGTGTCGTCGACGCGTTTTCATCGGCTGCTGCGCCGCGGCCGCGAGTACGGCCCTGGCATGACGCTGGACGATGCCCTCGCGGGCCGCAGTGCGGGTGAGGGCATCGGCCTGCACTTCATCTGCCTTGGCGCGAACATCGCACGTCAGTTCGAGTTCGTGCAGTCCGCATGGTTGTCGGGCGTCCGGTTCGACGGCCTTGCCGACGAGAGCGATCCGCTCATCGGAAGCCATCTGCCGCGCGTTGACGGCACCGCCGCCGGCAGCTTTTCCATGCCAGTGCCTTCCGGCCCATCGCGGCGGGTGTGCGGACTGCCGCAGTTCGTCACCGTGCTCGGCGGCGCCTACTTCTTCCTGCCGGGACTGCGCGCGCTGCGGTACATCTCGAGGATCGAACCATGAACTCGAACGTGAGCCGCCCCACGCCTCGGGCCAATACGGGGTCCGCCTGGCGCAATCTGGTGAGCGATGCGGGCATGGCGATGATCCGCATCGAACGCCGCTTCGATCCCTTTGTGCGGCCGGCCTTCGATGCGCTCCTGCGTGACCCGCTCGCGCGCTTGGCCACCTCCCTGATCAACAGCCGTCGCACGGACGAAGGGCTCCAGATTGCGGAAGAACGGCTGTTGCCGGACGAGGAGAGCTTCACGGATTCGATCGTCAAGAGCTTCACGCGGCAAATGACCGACCTCTGGAAACCCGGCGGCTTCGAGCGCGGCGGCAACACCAAGACGCAAGGCATCGTGCGCGGCGAATTCATCGTGCACGACGACATACCGGAGCACATGAAGCGCGGCATCTACGCAAATGCGCAGACGTTTCCTGCGTGGGTGCGCTTTTCAGGGCCCGGCCCCTACATCACGCCGGACATCGACGACGTGGGCTTCATGAGCATCAGTATCAAGCTGATGGGCGTCCCCGGACCGAAGCTGATGGACGACGAGAAGCACACGCTGGACATGTTCGCGGTCTCGACCCCGACCTTTGTCACGCCCGACGCCAGGTGCAATGCGGCATTGCAGATCGAGAGCGTGAAGAACGCGCAGATCTTCTATTTCGTCAACTTGCGTGAGTCGCACATGCTCGATCTGATCATGCAGTCGCTGTTCATCAAGACCCAGAGCAGTCCCTTCGAGGCGCCGTATTTCAGTTGCGTGCCTTACCTGATGGGCGAAGGGCAGGCGATGCAGTATTCGATATGGCCGAAGACCCCAAAGCGCACGCCCATACCGCGCCTGCCGTTTCGCCCGCCCGACGACTATCTGCGCAAGGCCATGGTGGCTTCGCTCACGGAAGGCGACGTCGAACTCGATGTCCGCGTGCAGATGCAGACCGATCCGCACCTCATGCCGATCGAGAACGCCGGCGTGCTGTGGCCCGAGAAGCTGTCTCCGCGCGTCAGCGTCGCGACGCTGCGGCTGCCGCGCCAGAAGTTCGACTCGCGCGCGCAGATGGAATTCGCCAAACGGCTGTCATACAACCCATGGCACACCATTCCCGACCATCGCCCGCTTGGCAACCAGAGCCGGGCGCGAAAGCGGATGTACTGGGCGTTGTCGACACTGCGGCACAACATGAACGCGATGCCGCACTATGAGCCTGACGGGGACGAGGTGTTCGATTAAAGGAACGCGCGCAGGGACCCTCAGCCGAGCTTGAAGATACGCTGCGCGTTGCCCGAGCGCACCGCGGCGGTCTGCTCGGCCGGCAGCCTTGCCGTGTTGGCGAATGCGCCCTTGGTGTCGTGCACCTGATGCGGCCAATCGGTACCGAACATCACGTGTTCGGCGCCGACCACCGAGATCAGGTACTGCAGCGCGCCCAGGTTGTAGGTGATGCTGTCGTAGTAGATGTGGCGCAGGTAGTCGGTCGGTTTGCGCTTCATCTGGCGACGGCTTGGGATCTCGACCTCGTCGCCCTTCTCGAAGCGGCCGACGAGGTAGGGCAGGGTGCCGCCACCGTGCGAAGCGATGATCTTCAGATTGGGATACTGGTCGAAGAAGCCTTCGAAGATCATGCGCGTGATCGCCAGCGTGGTGTCGAACATGAAGCCTACCGACCAGCTCAGGTCGAACTTGGTCATGTCCATCATGTCGACGCCGGGCGGGTCCGTCGGGTGCACGAGCACCGGCAGGCCACGCTTGTCGATCTCGGCCCATATGGGTGCGAAGAGCGGATCGGTCAGGCTTCGGCCCGCGATGTTCGCCAGAACCATGACGCCGACGGCGCCGGCCGTGCGGTTGTCGCAAGTGCGCTGCAGCTCTTCGATGGCACGCTGTGGATATTCCCAAGGCAGCGACGTGAACCAGCGGATGCGATCGGGGTACGTGGTCTGCGCCTCGGCCATCGTGTCGTTCGACTCCACCGCTGCCCGGCAGCTGATCTCTTCGTTGCCCCAATAGACATTGGGGCAGGTGAGCGACACCACCGACACGTCGATGCCTGCCGCATCCATGTGCTTGATGCGCAGGTCATAGTCGAAGTGCCCGCGCTGCGGAAGCACGACCGGGGTGTCGCCTCGGAAGATCTCCTGCTGGCCATCGGGCCGCATCTTGATGTTGTAGATCCCGCCCTCTTTCTTGAGCAGTTCGAGCCACCGGGTGGTGAACATGTGGGTGTGAACGTCGATGACTGTCATGGTCTTGTATCTCCAGTGTTCAGGAAGGCCCGCAGGCGCGGGCTTTGTGGTCGGTCGAAAAAATCGTTGGGCGGTGCGGTCTCGATGATCTGGCCTTGGTCCATGAAGATCAGGCGGTCGGCGACGCGGCGCGCGAAGCCCATCTCGTGCGTGACGATCAGCATCGTCATGCCTTCACTCGCCAGGCCCTCCATGGTTTGCAAGACTTCGTTCACCATCTCGGGGTCGAGTGAAGCGGTGGGCTCGTCGAAGAGCACCACCTGAGGCTTCGTGCACAGCGTGCGTGCAATGGCAACGCGCTGCTGCTGCCCGCCGGAGAGCTGTGCCGGATGCTTGTGCGCATGGTCGCGCAGACCGACGCGTTCAAGGTAGTGCATGGCGCGCGCATGCGCCTCCTTGCGGCTGACACCCATGCCCCACACAGGGCCGACCGTGAGATTCTGGAGGGCGGTCATGTGCGGGAAGAGATTGAACTGCTGGAACACCATCCCCACGCGCCGGTTCACGGCAAGCCGCGCGCTGCGCGTGATCTCGTCGGCGCCGACCTCGACACCGCAAACATGCAGATGCCCTTCCTGGAACGGCTCCAGCAGGTTGATGGTGCGCACCAGCGTCGACTTACCCGAGCCCGATGGGCCGCAGATCACGATGCGTTCGCCGGCCATCACTTGCAGGTCGATGTCGCGCAGCGCGTGGTAGTCGCCGTACCACTTGTTGATGCCCGTCATCCTCACCATGGCGGTGGCGGTTGCTTCGCTGGAGGCTCTGGAAGGCGCGGGTGGCATGTTCGTCATCGAGGATTCAATCGCTGTCAGCGCGAGCCTTCGAGGCGTTGGCTGTAGCGCGAGAGGCCCCAGCAGACGGCAAGATAGGCGAGCGCGAGAAAGACATGGCCCGAAGTCAGGATGTTGGCGTCGCCCACCCAACCGGGTGACTTGGCACCGGTCTCGACCGCGCCGAGCAGATCGTTGACGCCGATCACCGACAGAAGCGTGGTCTCCTTGATGATCGCAATCATGATGTTGACCAGCGCCGGCACCACCGCCGTCACCGCCTGGGGCAGCACGATGAGGCGCAACGCCATGAAGTCGCTGAGACCCACGGTCGTCGCTGCTTCGAACTGCCCGCGTCCGATCGATTGCAGCCCGCCGCGAAAGACTTCCGCCGCCATCGCTGCATTGAACAGCGCGAAAGCGGCGAGGGCGCGCGAGAAAAGATCGACGTCCAGGCCTCTGGGCAAGAACATCGGCAGCAATGTCGCCGCGATGAACAGCACGACCAGCAAGGGCACTGAGCGCATGGATTCGACGAACGCCGCACAGAGCCATCGAACCACGGGCAATCGGGAGCGGCGGCCGAGCGCGAGCGCGAGCCCCATTGGCAGGGCAGTGGCAAAGGTGGCGAGCGTCACGACCAAAGTGAGCAGCAGGCCGCCCCAGCGCGTCGGCGGCACGAAGGGCAGAACGCCGCCGCCGAGCAACAGCAAGAAGAAGATCACCGGCAGCAACACGAAGCCGATCAACACGCGCTGCAGGCTGGCACCGCGCGCGCGACGGATCACCCAGGTCCAGAACAAAGCGAACCCTGCGAAGCAGGCCCACGCGCGCCAAAGCTGGTCCGACGGATAGTCGCCCACCAGCCAGGGCTTCCATCGCGCAGTCACGAAGGCCCAGCAGGCGCCGCGGCTGTCGGGGCAAGCGTCGCTCGAAGTGCCTGTCCAATGGGCATTCACCACGGCCCAGTCAAGAAAGCGCCATGCCATGAGGATGACCCCCAATAGCAACAGCAGCGAGATCAATCCCATGGCCGGCCCCGGAAACCAGATCCTGCGCCATCGCATGAGCGCGGTCGTCGTGGCCGCCGGAAGCGGCCGCGCGGCGATCAGTGCGCCACGCACATAGCGGCTCGTGTCAACGTGCATGGCGTTTCATCAAGCGGCGGTTTGCCAGGTTCACCAGAAAGGCAATGGCGAGATTGATGGCCGCATACAGAAGGACCACCAGCGCCATTGCCTCGAGCGCTTGGCCGGTCTGGCTCAGCACCGTTCCGCCGACGATCTGCATGACGTCCGGATAGCCGATGGCGGCGGCGAGCGACGATGCCTTCGCGAGCGTCTGGTATTGCCCGGCAGCCGGAGGCAGTGCCACGCGCAACGCTTGCGGCAGAACCACCAGCAAGGCGGCACGCGCGCCGCTCAGTCCCACCGTGGCAGCGGCCTCCGATTGCCCGCGCGGGACCGACAGGATGCCCGCACGAAAGATTTCCGCAAGAAAAGTGCTGTTGTAGATCGACAGGCCCAGCGTCAGCGCGATGAGTTCGGGCAAGAGCGCAAAGCCGCCGCTGACGTTGAAGCCCTCCACCACGGGCATGTCCCAGCTCAACCCGTTCGCGCCCGACATCATCAGGTGCGGCAGGAACAGTCCGCGGTTGTTCAGCAATGCAGGGCCGAGGTGCAGGCTCTCGCCCACGTCCGGCAGCAGCGCAATCGCCGAGAAGTACCAGAAGAAGATCTGCAGCAGCATCGGGATGTTGCGAAACACCTCGACGTAAGTTGTCGAAGTCCCGCGCACCAGCGGATGCGTGCTGAGCCGTCCGAATGCAATGAAGAGTGCGATGACCGTGCTGAACACGATGGCCAGCGTCACGACCAGCAGCGTGTTGAGCGTCGCCACCAGGATGGCGTGGCCGTAGGTCGATGCCGGCCCGAACGGGACGAGCGCCTGCGCAATCTCGAAGCCCGCTTCGGTGCGCAGGAAGCCCCAGCCGATCGAGACGCCGAGCGTGTGCGCATTGGTGAGGAAGTTCGAGACGCCGCGCCACGCCAGCCATCCGATCACGGCCAGCAACGAAAGCTGCAGGACATACCCCGGCAGCCGTTCGATGAGAACGGCGCGGGACATCTTGCGAGCTTGTCTCTTCAACGGACTGGAATCGCCATCATCAGGCCGCCGTTGGCGACCAGTGCATTGCGGCCACGGTCAAGGCGCAGGGCGGTTTTCGGGCCGACGTTGCGATCCCACACGTCACCGTAGTTGCCCACGGCCTTGATCGCCTTGTAGGCCCAGTCCGGGTTCACGCCGAGCTTGACGCCGAAGTCGCCCGTCGTGCCCAGAAGGCGCTGAACGTCCGGGCTTTGCGAGTTGCGCTGCTCGTCGACGTTGGCTTGCGTGATGCCGAGTTCTTCCGCCGCCACCAGCGCATTCATGGTGAAGCGCACGAGGGCTTCCCACCGCGGCTGTCCTTGCGCCACGATCGGCCCGATGGGCTCGTTGGAAACGGTCTCGGCCAGCACCTTGAACTCATCGCGATTCGGCAGCTTGGCGAGCCGCGCCGCCAGGCCCGAGCGGTCGTTGATGGCCGCGTCGCAGCGCTTGCCGACGAAAGCGTCCCACGCCTGCTCCTGCGAGGCGAAGGTCACGATCTTGTACTTGAGCTTGTGCGCGCGGAAGTAGTCCGCCACGATGAGTTCCGACGTGCTGCCCTGCGCCGTGCAGATCGTGGCGTTGTTCAGGTCGGCGATCTTGCTGGCCTTGGACTTGGTCGTGACGGCAAAGCCCTGGCCGTCGAAGAACATCACCTTCGGGAACTTGAGGCCACTCACGTCGCGGCTTTGCGTCCATGTAAAGCGGTGCGTGAGCACGTCGACAGCACCGGTGGGCAGTCCGGCAAAGGCCGTCTTGAGGTCCATCGGCACGAGCTGGATCTTCGTGTCGTCGCCCAGCGTCGCGGCGGCGATGGCCTTGCACAGGTCGACGTCGAAGCCTTCGCGCTTGCCGGCGTTGTCTTCGGCCGAGAAACCCGGCGCGGCCAGCGTGACGCCGCACTTGACGACGCCATGCGCCTTCACGTCGTCGAGCACGTCGGCCCGCGCGATGCCTGTGAGCGCCCCCAGCGCGGCGAGGGCGAGCAATGTCTTTCGTGCAGTCGAGAGGGATCTTGGCTTGCGCATGTGTCTCTGTGGTTGTTTGGATCGCGGTGCAGCGTATCACCGGTCGTCGATGTATCCGACCCACAGAAACCCTGCCGGAGCAGACCGGAGACCCTCCACATTCGCATCGGCGAGGTCCTACGCGGCTCGCCGCGGCGCGTGTCTAGACTGCGAGGCCACATTCACGCAAAGCCAGAGGCGAAAGACATGCACGCGCTGACAGTGGGGGGAATCGACCTGCTTTCCTTCCTGGGCCCCGACACGCTGGTCGGGGCCTTGATCTATCTTGTTCTGTTCATGGTGGGCGCGTCGATCCTGTCGCGCGGACTGACGCTGGCCGTGCACAAGGCGATGACGCGGCGCGAATACATCGACCGCACCACGATCAACTTCGTGCAGCAATTGGCAACTGCGCTGATCTGGGTGCTGGCACTGATCCTGTATGCGCATCTCATTCCTGCGCTGCGGGCCATGGGCACTGCGCTGCTGGCCGGTGCCAGCGTGGCTTCCGTCGTCATCGGCCTGGCCGCACAAAGCACGCTGGGAAACCTGGTGGCGGGCGTCGCCATCACCATCTACCGCCCGTTTCGTCTGGGTGACACGCTGCAGGTCACCGCGCCGAGCGGCACCGAGGTCGGCGAGGTGGAGATCATCTCGCTGGGCTACACCACGCTGAGGACTTGGGACGGACGGATGGTGGTGCTTCCGAACAGCGTCGCCGCGAGCCAAGTGACGATCAACCTGACGGCCAACACCCCGCATTTTCCGATGAAGGTTGAGATCGGAATCGGCCGCGATGCGGACATCGACGCGGCCTGCTCGCGGGCGCTTGCGGTTGCGACCGACACACTCGGGCCCGATGCGGTGGGCTCCTGCGTACTGACCCGCATCGACGGCACCACCGCGCAACTCGAACTGCGCTTTCGCACGGACGACGACAAGAGCATCGCCGCGACGCGATCGAAGCTGTTGACCCGTCTCGCGGGGAGCTTCGGCAGCGATCCTGCGTGGGGTCCGGCGCCGGGGCCGACCTTCTCCTGAGCCGCGCCTCGACGCGAGAGCTCAGGCGCTTGCCGGAAAGCGGATGCCGGGCTCGCCGGCGCGCCACTGCGGATACTTTTGCATCACCCGCGCAAAGATCGGCGCGTTCAACCGTGCCGCAAGCCACTCGCGCAGAGGCGGCCAGGGCTGTGCGTCGAACCACGCCAGATCGACTTGCGCGAACTGACGCACGAAAGGTGCGATCGCGATGTCCGCCAAGCCGGGTTGCTCGCCATGCAGGCAGCGCGACGTCTGCAAGCGCACATCGAGCCGCATTAGAAAAGCAGTGCCTTGCATGCGGTGCGTCTCGGCATCGCCGCCCGGCTGCCGCTGCGGATACTTGTAGCCATCCAGATGCCGCTTGAAATCGCCGTCGCATTCGGCGATGAGACTCAGCGTGGCCTCGAGCGCCTCTGCGCTTTCCGGCAACCATCCTTGCGGATCGTTTCGCCGCAAGGCCCAGAGCATGATGTCCAGGCTTTGGTCGATGACACGGCCATCCACATCGACCAGCACCGGCACCGTTCCCTTGGGCGAAGCCGCGAGCAACTCGGAAGGCTTGTCGCGCAGTACCACTTCGCGCAGCTCGCACGTTTGGCCGCTTGCCGCGATGGCCATGCGCGCACGCATGGCATAGGGGCAGCGGCGGAACGAGTACAGGACGGGGAGGGCCGCGCGAGGTGGCGCGTCCCCGGCGTTCAGATCAACCGGCGAATCGTCTTCTTGCGCCATACGAAGCGGTAGTAGCAAGCCTGCATCGTCAGCATCGCCGTGAAGGCGGCCGGATATGCGATCCAGATGCCGTTGAGGCCGAATCGATGGCTCATCCACCATGCCACCGGAACCTCGATCAGCGCGATGCAGAAGATCGAGATGCTCGTCGGCACAAGCACCGAGCCGCTTGCCCGCATGATCCCCGACAGCGCGGAGCCCATGCCGAAGATCACCGTGCTCCAAAGCATGATGTGCAGCAGCGTCTGCGCCACCTCGATCACCGGTTCGCTGGTGATGAAGAAGCCCATCAGCGGGCGCGAGAACAGATAGCCGAGCACCACCAGCGATCCCGTGAGCACGAGATTCATCTGCAGCGCCGTACGCGTGATGGCTCCGAGGCGATTGACCTGCCCCGCGCCGATAGCTTGCGCGCCGAGGATGGACGCAGTGATCGCGATCGATATCGCCGGAAACTGCACGTACGCCACCACCTGGTTCACCGCACCATAGGCCGCCGTTGCATGCGAGCCGTACGAATTGACGAAGGAAAGCAGGGCGATCTCGGCCAGCGACACGACGATCATCTGCACTCCCGTCGGCACGCCGACCTTGAGCACAGCCTTGAGCAGCGCAGGCCGCACGCGCAGGTGACGCATGAAGTCGGCATCGGGCGCAAGCGGACTCTTCTTGCGCCGCAAGTGAAAAGCGAGCCATGCCGTCGCGACCACGAACGAGATCACCGTGGCACACGCGCCGCTCGCCACGCCAAGCTGGGGCAGACCGAACCAGCCGCGGATGAGCGCGGGGGTGATCACCAGGCCGAGCAAGGTCGAGATCATCAGCGTATAGAGCGGCGTCACCGTGTCGCCCACGCCGCGCAGCATGGCGGTCGACAGCAGGAACACGAAGAGCCCGGGCATCGCGATCAGGATGATTCGCGCGTAGCTGGTGGCGTCGGCGAGGATGTCGGGCGGCGTGCCCAGCAGGCGCAGCATCGGCTCGGTGAACGCGCCGCCGAACAGGGCCACGCAAAGGCCGAACAGCACGCCCACGGTGAGCGTCGTGCCAGCCACGGCCCGAGCCTTGTCGGGCTCGCGCGCGCCCCAGGCTTGGCCGATGAGCACGGACGCGCCGGCGCCGAGGCCGATGGTGAAGGCAATGAAGAAGAACATCACCGGAAAGAAGCCCGACACCGCCGCGAGCGCGCCGACGCCGATCATCTGTCCGAGATAGACGTTGTTCAGCGTACCCGACAGAGATTGCAGGATGTTGCTCAACAACATCGGCGCAAGAAAGATCAGGAAAGTCTTCCACAGCGGGCGCGACGCCATGGCGGCCGCCCGTGGGTTGGCATGCGATGCGATCGGCGGCGGCACCGGATCGGACACCGACGCGGGCGGCGCGGCGATTTCGCCGGCATGCTGGATGTCGTCCGCATCCATGGCAGTGGTTCCGGCGGTCTGGATCGGCGGCTTCATGGGGCGCTCCATGCCGCGGCGGCGAGTTTGTTCAGGTGCGTTCGCAAATCGCCGGGCCAGGGGTCGATGAGCTCGTCGAATCGCTCGCGCTCGCCCGCAAAGAGCGCGCGGGTGGCTTCCTCGAAGCCGGGCAGGTCGCCTGCGATGGCGGTCATGAATCGATAGGTGGCTTCGCGCGCGGCGCGCGTCGCATCGCGATCGGCGTGGACGTGGCGCGCCTCGTCCACGAGACGGCGCAGGGCCACCGAGGCTCCGCCGGGTTGGCGCGCGAGCCAGTCCCAATGGCGCGGCAACAGCGTGACTTCGCGTGCCACCACGCCGAGCTTTGGCCGGCCGACGCTGCGTGCGGACTGCTCGTCTGCCGAGGACGTTTGTGAACCAACCACGGCTTCGTCGCGCAGATCGAGGTCCAGGCGTTCGCCCGTGGCGTCATCGAAAACAAAGGGCGGCGTCGAGTCTGCGCGCTTGTTCTGTTTGCGCAACTGGGCAATGACCTGCGAGCGCGGGCCGGAAGCGACGCACCGGAATCCCGCAAAAGCCGTCAGATGGGATTCAGGGGGAGATTCGGAAGCGGATGATTTCATGGGCGCGAATAATACCCGGGCAAAAAAGATCCTGCAATCTACCCGGATGAAACTTTACAAGTCAGGGCGCGCGCCGCACGTTGCGCCACCAGCGGCGCGTGTCGTTCCTCACGCGCCGGCCCGCCCGCCAAGGCGCGCTTTGCCGCACGAGCGAAAGCAGGTTGTCCTTCCATGTCTTCCAGCGCGGATACCAGCGCGCGAACCAAGGAATGCGCATCAGCGCCGGTTCGACCAACTGAAACAGCCGAGCCAGGATCGCGGTCCCCGTTACCTTGGCGGCAAGCAGCAGAAGCAGCGCACTCTTGGCGTGCCCCTCGGCCAGCAGGAACAAGCCCAGCAGCTTGACCGGGAACAGCAGCAGCATCGGCGAAAAGAAAACCAGCACCGCACCCCATGGCGGCAATCGCCGCACCGAGTTTTCCGCGCGCGCCCAGATCGGCAGCCGAGCGAACTGCGCCACAAGCCTTGCGAGCGGATCCCAGCCCCATTCCTCGAACAGCAGCACCGGCACGAGCACGATGATGAGGAGCGTCTGCGGGAGATTTTTGAGGAAGCGCATTGCGGACCATTTTGGCCGCGCACCTGCCGCCGAACAACAACTACTGAGAGCCCGCCCACGCCTTTCGGACCCTCTGCCAGCGCGTAAACTTCTGCCCTTTATTCGCAAGGCGCCCGATGGCGGTGCCGGACTCGGGGACGTTCTTCAGACATGCAAAAGATCATTCGCCAGCTCGCGGCCGAGATCAAGGTTGGTGAGCACCAGGTGAAGGCTGCCGTCGACCTGCTCGACGGTGGCGCCACCGTGCCTTTCATCGCGCGCTACCGCAAGGAGGCCACGGACGGCCTCGACGACATCCAGCTGCGTGAACTGGAGGTGCGCCTTTCCTATCTGCGCGAACTCGAAGACCGACGTGCCGCGGTGTTGAAGAGCATCGACGAACAGGGCAAGCTCACGCCCGAATTGCGCGCCGCGATCGATGCCGTACCGACCAAGCAGGAGCTCGAAGATCTGTATCTTCCCTTCAAGCCCAAGCGCCGCACCAAGGGGCAGATGGCGCGCGAAGCAGGCATCGAGCCGCTGGCGGACAAGCTCTTTGCCGATCCGGCCTTGAATCCGGCAGAAGAGGCCGCTGCATTCGTGAAGCCGGCCGCCGACGGCCTCGATTTCTCGACGGTGCAACTGGTGCTCGATGGGGTCCGAGACATCCTGTCCGAGCGCTGGGCCGAAGATGCGGTGCTTGTGCAACGCCTGCGCGAGTGGCTCTGGTCCGAAGGTCTCTTCAAGTCGAGCCTGATGGCGGGCAAGGACGAGAACAACGCGGACATCGCCAAGTTTCGCGATTACTTCGACTACGACGAGCCGATCGGCCGCGTGCCGTCACACCGTGCGCTCGCGGTGTTCCGCGGACGCACACAAGAAATCCTGGACGCAAAGCTCGTGCTGCCGGTCGAGCCCGAGCCGGGCAAGCCTTCGATTGCGGAAGGCAAGATCGCGCTGCATCTGGGCTGGAGCCATGCGGGCCGTCCGGCCGATGACCTGATTCGCAAGTGCGTTGCGTGGACCTGGCGCGTCAAGCTCGCGCTGTCGACCGAGCGCGACCTGTTCACCCGGCTGCGTGAAGAAGCCGAAAAGGTGGCCATCAAGGTCTTTGCCGACAACCTGCGCGACCTGCTGCTCGCCGCGCCGGCCGGCCAGCGCGTGGTGATGGGGCTCGATCCGGGCATCCGCACCGGCGTCAAGGTCGCGGTGGTCGACGCCACCGGCAAGCTCGTGGAGACGGCGACAGTGTTTCCGCACGAGCCGCGCAAGGACTGGGAAGGCTCGCTGCATACGCTGGGCAAACTGTGTGCCAAGCACAGCGTCAATCTCATCGCCATCGGCAACGGCACCGCAAGCCGCGAAACCGACAAGCTCGCCGCCGATCTCATCAAGCTGCTCGCGAAGATGAGTGCACAAGCCGGCGTCGAGCCGCAGAACGTCGAAAAGGTGGTGGTGAGCGAAGCCGGCGCCTCGGTCTATTCGGCGAGCGAATTCGCGTCGCAGGAAATGCCGGACGTCGACGTGAGCCTGCGCGGCGCGGCCAGCATCGCGCGGCGCTTGCAAGACCCCTTGGCCGAACTGGTGAAGATCGATCCCAAGTCCATCGGTGTGGGCCAGTACCAGCACGATGTGAACCAGAGCGAACTCGCGCGCACGCTGCACGCGGTCGTCGAAGATTGCGTGAACTCCGTCGGCGTCGACCTGAACACCGCCAGCGTGCCTCTGCTGTCGCGTGTGTCCGGCCTGTCAGGGAGCGTCGCCAAGGCAGTGGTGCGCTGGCGCGAGGCCAACGGCGCATTCGCGAGCCGTCAGCAACTGCTGGACGTGAGTGGCTTTGGCGCCAAGACCTTCGAACAAAGCGCGGGCTTCCTGCGCATTCGCGGCGGCGCGAATCCGCTGGACATGACCGGCGTGCATCCGGAAACCTATGCGGTGGTCGAGAAGATGATCGAGAAGACAGGCAAGCCTGTGGCCGAATTGATGGGCCGCGCGGAGATGCTGAAGACGCTCAAGCCGGAGCTTTTCGCGAACGAGAAATTCGGCGTCATCACGGTCAAGGACATCCTCGGCGAACTCGAGAAGCCAGGCCGCGACCCGCGCCCGGACTTCAAGGTGGCGCGCTTCAATGACGGCGTCGAGGACATCAAGGATCTGGTCGAAGGCATGGTGCTCGAAGGCACCGTGAGCAACGTGGCGCAGTTTGGTGCCTTCGTGGACCTGGGTGTGCACCAGGATGGGCTTGTGCACGTCAGCCAGCTTTCGCACAAGTTCGTGAACGACGCGCGCGAGGTCGTGAAGACCGGCGACATCGTCAAAGTCAAGGTGATGGAAGTTGACGTGGCCCGCAAGCGCATCGGGCTGTCGATGAAGCTCGATGCGGCGCCTGCGCGGCGCGATGGTCCGCGCGAAAACCGGTTTGAAGGCGCTGGGCGAGGGCAACAAGGTCCGCGCCGCGACAACTCGCCGCAGCCGGCGGGGCAGATGGCGTCGGCCTTTGCCAAGCTGCAAGGCCTTCGCAAGTAGGCCTCATGTCGCCAATGCTTGCGGGCGCACGATTCTTGCCAGTGCACGGATCATGAAAGCGCTTCGCATCTATGCAGGACCGGCCGCCCGCGAACACATCACGGCGCACGGACTGCGGGCGAAGGATGTGCGAACCATTCCCGGCGCGGCGGGCGGACCCAAGGGCCTCGTCCTGGGGCCCATCGATCGTTTCCTTTTCGGCGATTGGCTCTCGAAGTCCACGCAGCCGATCGATCTGGTCGGGGCGTCGATCGGCGCCTGGAGGCTCGCCAATGCATGCCTCACCGATGCGAAGACAGCGTTCGAGCAGTTCGAGCACGGCTACATCCATCAGCATTTCGAAGTGCCCGAGGGCGAAAAGCGATTGAGCGCCAAGCAGATCAGCGCGCTCTTCGGCGAGGGTCTGCGCGGCTTCTATGGCGGTCGCGCCCACGAGGTGCTGGGCCACTCGCGCTACAGCCTGCACGTGATCACTTCACGAGGACGGCACATCCTTGGCCGGGAGGGGCCCGCGCGCACCCCTGTCGGGTACCTGGGCGCATTCATCACCAACAGCGTGCGACGCAAGAGCCTGGGCGCATGGCTGGAGCGCGTGGTGTTCTCCACGCCGGGCGCCAAGCTGCCTTTTGCAACGCAGGATTTCCGCACGCGCCAGGTCGACCTGATCGAAGACAACTTCGAATTGGCGCTGCAGGCCTCGTGCTCGATCCCGTTCATGCTCGAAGCAGTGCACGACATTCCGGGTGCGCCGCCCGGCGCTTATTGGGATGGCGGCATCACCGATTACCACCTGCATCTGAACTACGCGAACGCGGATGGCGTGGTGTTGTATCCGCATTTCCAGAAGGCGGTGGTTCCGGGCTGGCTCGACAAGGGACTCAAGTGGCGCCACAAGGCCACCGGCTTTCTCGATCGCACGGTGGTGCTTGCGCCCGCACCTGAATGGGTCCGGTCGCTGCCGAACGGAAAGTTGCCGGATCGCAACGATTTCGTGCGCTACGGCAATGATGCGGCCGGCCGAATCGAAGCCTGGAGCACTGCGGCCAAGGAATCGCAGCGGCTGGCGGATGAGCTTGCCGAGTGGCTGCACGCGGACAGCGCAGGCGAGGTTCTGCCGCTTTAGGTTGTGCCGCTTTCGCTTGGATAGGCGGGGCCGCGCGACGGAGCTAAAGTGCCGGAACACCGGAGACACACCCCATGACAGTGACCCGAATCGTCGGATTGATCCTGATCGTTGCGGGCATCGCCGCGCTCGGCATAGACCGGTTCAGCTTCACCCGGGAAACCCATCAACTCAAGCTCGGCCCGCTCCAGTTGTCGGTGAAGGAAAAGCAGGAAGTCGAATTCCCGATCTGGGTTGGCGTGGGTGCCATCGTGCTCGGGGGCGTGCTGCTGGCTTTCGGCGGCAAGAAACCCTGATCCGTCGGCTAGCCGAAATCCTGTTCGCGCAATTCGATCGGCTCACCGTGCGGCGTGCGGTCGGCGGCGTGGTCCCATGCGTCGCGGTAGCGCGCCAGTTCGCCCGGCGAACTCGCGCCCTTGCTCGCTACCAATGTCTCCAGCGCCGCGAGCCAGTGGTGGTAGTAGGTGTCGCCCATGTCTGCATCGCCAGCGGCCTGAGCGGCGCTGATCTGGCTTGCCAGCACATCGGCCCACTCGGGCCAGGTGAACAGGCCGCGCTGATGGAGCGACACTGCCATCGCAAAGGCGTGCGCCTCCCACGGTTCGCGGAACACCGGCTCGATGCCATCCTTCGTCGGCATTCCCGGCAATAGCTGCGCTGCCGTGTTCATTCGGCGGCCTCTGGATCTAGATAGCTTTCCCATGCATCCACGGAAACGCTGAGCCCGGGTGCCGCCTTCGGGCCCCAGAGCGTGTGTCCATTGAAGACCACGGTGTAGAGCCATTGCGGCTGCTCGCCCAGACCTTGCGCGTGCGCATCCGCGAAGACATGCATGCCGTGCAGATGTTCGATGGTGCCGACCTTGCCCTGCGCATAGCCGGGCAAGCGGGTGTGATGCTCGACATGGCCGGCGCGCGTCCGAACCCGTTGGCCGATGGAGAAGCGCGCAGGCGCACTGGCGGGGCGCTCCGCCGATGTGCCTCGCGCCAGCGCGGCCGGGACATCGGCGGCCTGCAGCACGCGTTTGACCGGTTGGGGAGGATGCAGCACGCGCCCACTGGAGAGTTCGTCAGGCAATACCTGCGACCGCTCGGCCATGAGCTTTTCGAGCGCTTCCAGCCATATCTGGTAGTAGCTCATCCGGGCGTAGTTCGGCAGCGTTTCGCGAGCGCTGCGGCTCGCGTCGATGTTCCATGATCCCGTGCCGCCCATGGCCAGCGTCAGCGCCAGCACGCGCGCTTCCCAGTCCGCATGGAAGATTTCGCCCTCGGGTTCGGGCACGATCGCACCCGGCATGTTGCGGCCGCCGATGTCTGCGTGACTGATGTAGGTCATCGTGCGGCCTCCGGCGTGCGCGCCAAGCCAGTGCCGATCATCGAGTCTCGCGTCACCAGTTCGGCCAATGCCTCTTCGCTCCAGCCCTCGGTGCCCCGGGGGCGTTGCGGAACCACGAGATAGCGCACCTCGGCGGTCGAATCCCATACGCGGATGGTCGTCGACCCGGGCAGATGGACACCGAACTCCGACAGCACGCCACGAGGATCCTTGACCGCACGCGATCGATAGGGCGCGCTCTTGTACCAGGTCGGCGGCAGACCGAGCACGGGCCATGGATAGCAACTGCACAGCGTGCAAACCACCATGTGATGACGGTCGTCCGTATTGGCCACCGCGACCATGTGCTCGCCTTGCCGCCCCGTGTAGCCGAGCGAGGCGATCGCGGCGGTGGCGTCTTTCAGCAGCCAGTCGTGGAAGGCTGGATCGCTCCAGGCTTTTGCGACGACACGGGCGCCGTTGCGCGGGCCAATCCGGGTCTTGTAGGTGTCGATGAGCACATCGAGCGCATTGGGATCGATGTAGCCCTTTTGCGTGAGCACGGACTCGAGCGCGCGCACCCGAAGGTCCATCTCGCCCAATTCGCTGTGGTCGCCGTCGTGATCATGCGTGTGATCGTGCGTGTGATCGGGGTGGTGGTCGTGTGCCATGGCCGCATGCTAGCGCCACACGGCCGTGGGTGCTCTACATCGACTCTTCCAGCATCTGCCGATAGTCCTCTCGCGTGGCGAGCCGCGGGTTGGTCTTGTGGCAGTGGTCCGCCATGGCGCCGTCGATCACCTGCTCGAAGATCGCGGGGGTCACCCCGACTTCGGCCAGCCCTTTGGGCAGTTCGAGCCGCCCGCACATGTCGCGGATCGCCTCGCCCAGGTCGCCGGCTGAATCCAGGTGCATGGCCTGCGCCATCCGAAGCAGGCGCTGGTCCTTCTGCACCGAATCGGCGCCGGCATTGAAGTGGATCACTGCGGGGAGGAAGAGGGCGTTCAGCGTTCCATGGTGCAGGCGCGGGTCGATACCGCCGAGGCTGTGGCTCAGCGAATGCACGCAGCCCAGGCCCTTCTGGAAGGCCATGGCGCCTTGCATCGACGCGCTCATCAGGTTCAGGCGCGCTTCGCGATCGCTGCCGTCCTTGGTGGCCCGTTCGATATGGCCCCAGGCGCGCTCGAGCCCGTCGAGCGCAATCCCGTCTGCCGGCGGATTGAAGGCGGCCGACATGAAAGTCTCCATGCAGTGCGCGATGGCGTCCATGCCCGTGGCGGCGGTCAGCCTTGGCGGCAGCCCCAGCGTGAGTTCGGGGTCGCAGATGGCCGCCTTCGGCATCAGGAACCAGCTGTGGAAGCCCAGCTTGCGGTGATCGTCGACGATCACGATGGCGCCGCGCGCCACTTCGCTGCCGGTGCCGCTGGTCGTGGGGATGGCGATCAGCGGCGCAACGCGATCGGTGATCCTGGCCGAGCCGCCTTCGATGGTGGCGTAGGTCTTGAGCGGGCCTTCATGCGTGGCGGCGATGGCGACGCCCTTCGCGCAATCGATGGCGGAACCGCCTCCGACAGCGATCAAGCCATCGCAGTTGTGGGCGCGATATTGCGCCGCGGCGGCGCGCACCGCGGCTTCCGTCGGGTTGGAAGGCGTCTGGTCGAACACGGTGGCAGGCAAGTCGCCGAGCGCATCGAGCGCCTTCTGTAGGATGCCGGCCGCGCGCACGCCGGCGTCGGTCACCACCAGCGGGCGTTGGATGCCGATGCGCTCGCATTCGCTGCGAAGCAGGCGGACGGCGCCGAATTCGAACTGGATCTGGGTGAGGTACTGGATGAGGGCCATGGGACTTCGGTGTAGTGCAGGCGGTGCGGACAGTGCGGACGGTACGATGCGAGCCCTCGAATCTATCAAGCACATCGCACCTTGCACACTCAAAAAACCCTTGCGCTTGACGCGACCGGGACAGTCGGCGGGCATTGACCGGATGATTGCGCTCACTCCCAAGATGGCCAGCGTGGTCGACCGCATGGCGCGTGCCGGCCGGCCGCCGCTGCACGCCTTGATACCGGCGGAGGCCAAGGCCGTCTACGAAAAAGGCGCTGGCGTGCTCGAAGTACCCAAGCCGCAGCTTGCGCGCGTCGACGATTTCACCATGCCCGCACGCGACGGCTATGCCTTGCCGGCACGCCTGTATGCGCCGTCGGACGCGGTATTGCCGGTGCTGCTGTTCTTTCATGGCGGCGGTTTCACCGTCGGCAGCATTGCCACGCATGACACCTTGTGCCGCGTGTTGAGCCAGAAAAGCGGCTGCGCCGTCGTTTCGGTCGACTACCGCCTGGCGCCGGAACACAAGTTTCCGATTGCATCGAACGACGCGTGGGACGCGCTCGCGCATCTCGCAAACAACGCGGTGCAGTGGGGTCTCGACGGCGCTCGCATCGCGGTCGGCGGCGACAGCGCAGGCGGCACGCTGGCGGCGGTGTGCGCCATTCTTGCGCGCGACGCGGGGATCCCGCTCGCACTGCAATTGCTTTTCTACCCCGGCACGGCCGCGCATCAGGACACGCCGTCGCACAAGAAATACGCTCAAGGCCCGTTGTTGGGCGAGGCACTCATCAGCTATTTCTTCAGCCAGTACGTCAATTCGCCCGCCGATCGCGACGACTGGCGCTTCGCACCGCTGAACGCCGAAGACGTCGAAGGCGTGGCGCCTGCGTGGATCGGTCTGGCCGAATACGATCCGGTCGTCGATGAAGGCGTTGCCTACGCCGACAAACTGCGCGCAGCCGGTGTGCCCGTCGACCTGGAAATCTATCGCGGCGTCATCCACGAATTCGTCAAGATGGGCCGCGCCATCCCCGAAGCGCTGCAGGCGCATGCCGACGCAGCGCGCGCCCTCAAAGAAGCCTTGCAACCATGACCCAAGCTGAACACCTCAAGAAATCCGACTTTCGTTTCTTCCACCGCCTGCGCGTTCGCTGGGCCGAGGTGGACATGCAGAAAATCGTTTTCAACGCGCACTACCTGATGTACTTCGACACCGCCATTGCCGACTATTGGCGCGCGATGGCCTTGCCCTATGAAGAGGCGATGCAGTCGCTTGGCGGCGACCTCTACGTGCGCAAGGCGACGGTCGAGTTCAACGCCTCGGCGCGCGTGGACGATCTGCTCGACGTCGGCATGAAGTGCGTTCGCGTGGGCAATTCGTCAATCCTGTTCGCCGGCGGGCTCTTCCGGGGCGACGAACTGCTGGTGACTTGCGAGTTGGTCTATGTCTATGCCGACCCTGCCACGCAGACTTCGAAGCCGGTGCCGCCCCTGCTGCGCGAAATTCTCATGGGCTTCGAGGCGGGCGAGCCGATGCGCGAGGTTGCAACCGGCAACTGGGATGCGGTCGGGGAGGGCGCGGGCAAGGTCCGGCGCGAAGTCTTCATCGAGGAGCAGCGCATTCCGAAGGAGCTCGAATGGGATGAGCACGACGCCAGCGCGGTGCACGCCGTAGCGCGCAATCGGCTCGGCCAGACAATCGCGACCGGGCGCCTCGTGTCGGAGTCACCCGGCGTAGGCCGCATCGGCCGCATGGCGGTGCACCGCACGCTTCGGGGCGCCGGACACGGTGAGGCCGTGCTGCGCGCGCTCGAAGCCGCCGCGGCAGCGCGAGGTGAACGTGAGGTGGCCCTGCATGCGCAGCACAGTGCGGAAGGCTTCTACGTGCGCCTGGGCTATGCGCCGTCGGGAGAGCCCTTCGAAGAGGCCGGCATCGCGCACATCGAGATGCGACGCAAGCTCTGAGCCTCGCCCGGTTCGCTGCAATTCGCTGCGATTCGCTGTGACTCGCCGGGATTACCCGATGGCCCGCGCCGCGGGCGCCGCTCAAGATGGCCGCTCCTCATCTACCCGGAGACACAGCGATGGCCAACTTTGTTCTCGTCCACGGCGCCTGGCACGGCGGTTGGTGCTACCGGCAAACGGCGGATGCACTTCGCGCGGCCGGACACGCGGTCTTCACGCCCACGCACACCGGCGTCGGTGAGCGGACGCACCAGTCAGCGGAAAACATCACGCTGGAGACTCACATCCGCGACGTTTGCGGCTGCATCGAGTGGGAAGAGTTGAGCGACGTCATCCTCGTCGGCCACTCATATGGCGGCATGGTCATCACGGGTGTGGCGGACCGCATGAGCGAGAAGATCCGATCTCTCGTCTACCTCGATGCCTTCGTGCCCGAGCATGGCGACTCCTTGACCGGCCTTCTGAGCAAGGCATTGGCGCCCGAGGTTGCGGGGCTGTTTCTGGGGTCCTTCCGCGGCACCGCTTTGCAGCACCACAGCGGACTGATGCAGCCGATTCCTGCCGAAATGTTCAATATTGCCCCCGCAAACCGCGCTCGCGTCGACCGGCTCTGCCGCCCGCAGGCGCTCGCGACTTTCGAGATGCCGCTGCTGCTCACGGGCGGCATCGACACGATCAAGGAGCGCCTGTACATCCTCGCGGACAACTGGGACCCGAGTCCTTTCCGCTATTTCGCGGCCAAGACGGAGAAGGCGCCCGGCTGGCGGCTGGTGAAGATGCCGGTCAGCCACGACGTCATGGTCGACATGCCCGAGGAGCTTGCTGCTGAACTGCTCAAGCTTGCCTGAACCGAGTGGCGCACGAGGCCCCGCAAGTGAGTTATCGCTCCTGCAGCATTGTGGAAAAGAGAACGCAGCACGCACCAAGGTGGCGTGCTGCGCCGCATCGGCGCTGCGCACGAAAAGCGTGCTTCTCCCAATGAGGAAAGCGCTTTGTGCACTGCACCAAAAACTGAAAGTCAAGACTTTCTTTTCCCCGCAGCCGGTGCATGACTCTGTGGATAACCCCCTGAGCATCTTTCCGGAGCCGCATCCCGCTTGGCTTCCACTGCGATGCTCATCGAACGGGCAGTTGCTTCCGGGGCTGAAGTTTTTTTCTGTCGCGAGGGGTTCGGCAGAAGGGCCGGCTGTGGTAATGCGGCGGCCGGGGCAAGGCGCTAAATGTCTTCGACCAGCGGATAGGGCAGCGGCTCGACGGTAAGCGCCGGCCCCTCGGCCGAGCGTGCATGCAGGCCGCCGGCGTCGATGGCGGCGATCTGGATCGAGATCAGCCCGGCCCACCCGCCATCTGGCGCGGGCGCGGCCTGCGCCACAGTGCCGACGGGTTGCTCCGCGTCGCTGGCGGCGAAGACTTCCTGGCCGGCAGCAATCTCGTCGCTGGCCTGCACGAGATAAGTGCGCCGCTTCAATGTGCCGCGAAACTGGCTGCGCGCCACCACTTCCTGCCCCGGATAGCATCCCTTCTTGAAGTTCACGCCGCCGACCGACTCATAGTTGATCATCTGCGGCACGAACGCTTCGACCACGGGCGCGGTGAGGGTCACGATGCCGCTTCGCACTTCGCTCCACTGCCAGAGCGCGGGATCGAGCACCGCACCTTGAGGCGCGGCCTGGCCGGCCGGCGCGATCCACAGCGCGCGCGGAACGCCATCGGACGGGTAGAGGGTGACGGCATGCGCCTCGCCGACGGCAACGGACCGTCCCGGAAGCCCGGCCGGATCCACGCCGTTCGCGGTCAAGGCGGTGCCGGCAAGGCCGTAAAGCGCGTAGTCGCCGGTCGCGTCCGTCAGCTTTGCCTTGGCGCGCAGCACGAACATCGACAGCCGCTTGAGCGTCGCGGCGAGGATGTCGCGGCTGCATATCAGCAGGACGCGCTCGGGTTGCGGCCGGATGCCGATGAAGCTCGCGATGGCGCGGCCCTTGGCCGTGCAAAGTGCCGCAAGACGCGCCTCCGAGGCATCGAGCAAGGCGAAGTCCTGGGTGAGCTGGCCATGCAGGAAGCTGGCGGCATCGGGGCCCTCGGCGCGGATCACACCAAGGTGAGAAAGGGCGGTGGCGCCATTCAAAACGACTGAGGTCATCGCTGAATTATCATGGCCGGCTCCGTTCCGTTCGGTCCGCAGGGCTTCCTCTTATTTCTGTCTGATCGCTTCCTTCGTCGGAATCCGTGCGTCGCTTCTTTCTCACCATTTTTCTGCTGGCATCCTTTGTCGCGCTGGGTCTCGGCGCGGCGGGGCTTTGGTGGCTCAATCAGCCGCTGCGTTTGCCGGCGCCGAGCGTCGATCTGTCGATCGAGCCTGGCACCACGCCCAAGGGCATCGCCCAAGCCGTCGTCGATACGGGCGTCGACGTACCGCCCCAACTGCTCTATTTGTGGTTTCGCTTTTCCGGTCAAGACCGGCAAATGCGCGCCGGCAGCTACGAATTGGACCGGGGCATCACGCCCCGAACGCTGCTCAGCGTGCTCGTGCGCGGCGAAGAGGCAACGCGAAGCCTTGTGCTCGTCGAAGGCTGGAACTTCCGTCAGGTACGCGCTGCATTGGCAAAGGCGGACCAGTTGAAGCCCGACACGCTGGGTCAATCCGACGAGGAAATCATGGCGCGCCTCGGCAGGGCGGGGATGCACCCGGAGGGGCGCTTCTTCCCTGACACCTACACCTATTCCAAAGGATCGACGGACTTCGCGTTGCTCCAGAGGGCCATGCGCGCGATGGACAAGAAGCTCGACGCCGCGTGGGCCGCTCGTTCACCGAATATCTCCGTCAAAACGCCCGATGAGGCGCTGATCCTCGCCAGCATTGTCGAAAAGGAGACAGGCAAGGCCCAGGACCGCGCCGAGGTTGCCGCGGTCTTTCACAACCGGCTGCGCATCGGAATGCCGCTGCAGACCGATCCCACCGTCATCTATGGCATGGGCACGCGCTTCGACGGCAATCTGCGCAAGAAGGATTTGCAGACGGACACCCCGTGGAACACCTACACGCACAACGGCCTGCCGCCGACCCCGATCGCAATGCCGGGCAAGGCTGCTTTGCTTGCCGCGGTACAGCCGGCGCAGAGCAAGTCGCTGTATTTCGTTTCTCGCGGGGACGGAACCAGCCAGTTCAGCGGCTCACTCGATGAGCACAACAGGGCGGTGAACCGCTATCAGCGCGGCGCTACCGATCCGAACCAGCGGAGTGGTCAATGAAGGGGCTTTTCCTCACACTCGAAGGCATCGACGGTGCCGGCAAATCGAGCCACATCGATGCGCTCGAAGCGCTCTTCAAGGCGCAGGGGCGGCAGGTCACTCGCACGCGCGAGCCCGGCGGCACCCCATTGGCCGAAACGCTGCGCACGCAGATCCTCGATCAGCCGATGGATGCGCTGACCGAAACGCTGCTGGTGTTCGCGGCGCGGCGCGACCATGTCGTGCGAGTCATCGTGCCGGCTCTGGCGCGAGGCGACGTGGTGCTTTGCGACCGCTTCACCGATGCGACATTCGCCTACCAGGGGGCCGGGCGCGGGTTCGATCCGCTCGTGCTTTCAGTCCTTGAAGAATGGGTGCAGTCGCAGCCCGCGTCCCTAGACGGCGCGCTGCTTCAGCCCGACATCACGCTGTGGTTCGACCTGGCGCCTGAAGCCGCCGCCGAGCGCCTGGCCGGAGCACGCGTGCCGGACAAGTTCGAGTCGCAGCCGGTCGAGTTCTTTCGCCGTGTGGCGGCTGGCTACGCCGAACGCGCAGAGCGTGCGCCGCGCTTCGCCCGCATCGATGCCGCGCAACCCCGTGAACGCGTGTGGCAGCAGATCGAGCAGGAACTGGCACGGCGTGGTCTTGTCAGCCCACCGATCGAAAGTGCGCCTTGAACGCGGACACCCTGTCTCCCTGGTTGCGCAAACCCTTGGCCGAACTGCTGCGCCAACGCGGACATGCGTGGCTGCTGCAAGGTCCGTCGGGCCTCGGCCAATATGAACTGGGCCTCGCGCTGGCTGCCGCATGGCTGTGCGAGAACCCGGACGAAACGCACGGACGCGGCGCCTGCGGCCATTGCCCAAGCTGCCACGCCATTCAGGTTCGAACGCACGCCGACCTGTGCATGCTCATGCCCGAGGTCGCCATGCAGGAACTCGGCTGGCCGCTCGATGAAAAGGCGCAGTCCGACATCGACGACAAGAAGCGAAAGCCAAGCCGCGAGATTCGCGTCGAAGCCATGCGCGATGCCGTCGGCTTTGCGCAGCGCACGAGTGCGCGGGGCCGCGGAAAGGTCGTGTTCGTGTATCCGGCCGAGCGCATGAACACCATCACCGCCAACGCGCTGCTGAAAACCCTGGAAGAGCCTGTCGGCGATGTGCGCTTCGTGCTCGCGAGCGAGGCGGCCTGGCAGCTGCTGCCGACCATCCGCAGCCGCTGCCTCGGCTTCACGCTGCCGTGGCCGGAAGAGGGCGAGGCGCGGGACTGGCTGGTCGAGCAGGGCATACCCGCGGGCGACGCCGTCGCGTTACTGCGCGCTGCAGGCGGCCGCCCGAGCGATGCCTTGCGACTGGCGAGCCAGGGGCAGTCGCCCCAGGCCTGGGGGATGTTGCCGAAGGCCATGTCGCGCGGAGATGTCAGCGCCCTGGCCGACCGCGCACCGGCGCAAGCCATTGGGGCGCTCCAAAAACTCTGCCATGACCTGATGGCTGCGGACAGTGGTGCCGCACCGCGGTTTTTCGACGCGGCAGACTTGCCGCTGCTGCCGTCGCGGATGGCTTTGGCCCGCTGGTCGAGGTCGCTCGCGAATGCGGCAAAAACCGCAGAACATCCTTTCAATGCGGGACTCATGATCGAGGCGCTTGTGAGCGAGGCGCGAACCACCCTAAACTCGGCACGCCGCCGCCCATGAACACACCAGCCACACCCGCCCCGTCCGCGCCTGTCAGGCCCAGCGTCATCCAGCTCGCCATCAAGGAAAAAGGGGCGCTCTACGCGGCCTACATTCCCTTGTTCGCTGAAGGCGGGATCTTCATTCCGACGTCGCGGGAATACCGGCTCGGCGACGACGTCTATGTGCTCCTCACGCTGCCCGACGATCCGCAGCGCTATCCGATTGCAGGCAAAGTGGCGTGGATCACCCCGGCCCGTGCCGCCGGAAACCGGGCGCCGGGCGTGGGCATCCGTTTTCCGTCGGATGAGAAGTCGCGACAGTTGAAGTTGCGCATCGAAGAGGCGCTCGGCGGCACGATGGCATCCGACCGGCCAACCCAAACCATCTGATCCGGGCCCCGCTCTTTCCCGACGCGGACAGCGGACCGTACGCGGCGCCCCACGCGCCGCAATTCAACATTCCGATTCCGCGATGTTTACCGATTCCCACTGCCACCTCACCTTTCCCGAATTCGCGGACCAGATGCCGCAGATCCGCGCCGCCATGGCTGCCGCGCAGGTCGATCGGGCGCTCTGCATCTGCACCACGCTCGAAGAATTCGACGATGTGCAGGCCCTCGCGGCCGGTTATGACAACTTCTGGGCCTCCGTAGGCGTCCATCCGGACAACGAAGACATCGCCGAGCCCACGGTCGAGGATCTCGTGCGGCGATCGGCGCTGCCGAAAGTCGTCGCCATCGGCGAAACCGGACTCGACTATTACCAGATGGAAGAGCGCAAGGGCGGCCGCAGCATTGCCGATCTCGAATGGCAGCGCGACCGGTTCCGCGTGCACATTCGCGCTGCCCAGCAGACGCGCAAGCCACTCATCATCCACACACGCGAAGCGTCGGCGGACACTTTGGCCATCCTGAAGGAAGAGGGCGAGGATGGCGGCGCCAAGGCCGCGGGCGGTGTCTTCCATTGCTTTACCGAAACCGCAGAAGTGGCTCGTGCTGCGCTCGACCTCGGCTTCTACATTTCCTTCTCGGGCATCCTGACCTTCAAGAAGGCGCAGGACCTGCGGGACGTGGCGGCCTTCGTGCCGCTCGACCGCATGCTGATCGAAACCGACAGCCCGTATCTCGCGCCCGTGCCGTACCGCGGCAAGACCAACAACCCCTCGTATGTGCCCTATGTGGCGCAACAAATCGCTGAACTGCGCAAGCTGCCTGTCGAGGCTATTGCCAAGGCCACCAGCGACAACTTCGAGACCCTGTTTGCCGGGGTAAAAACATGAAGAAATACTTCAAGAATCTCATCTATCTCATTGTCATTGCTATATCTTTTTCTTCTCATGCTGATTCGTTCAGCGATTTTTTCAGAGCCGTCCGCTCTGACAACGCAGGCGGTGTCAAGAGCTTGCTGAACAGGGGTTTCGATCCGAACACGCGTGACGAGCACGGTCAGACCGGCCTTTTGATCGCGATGCGCGAGCCTTCACCCAAGGTGATCCAGGTGCTGCTGGAGTGGCCCAAGACCGACGTCGAAGCACGCAATTCAAAGGACGAAAGCCCTTTGATGCTGGCCGCTATCAAGGGCCAACAAGATGTGGTCATGAAGCTGATCGAGCGAGACGCGGACATCAACAAGCCTGGTTGGACGCCTCTGCACTACGCAGCGACCAACGGGCACGTCGAAATCATGAAGCTGCTGCTGGACAAGGATGCCTTCATCAATGCGCAGTCGCCGAATGGCACCACGCCGCTGATGATGGCTTCGATGTATGGCTCGGCTGCGGCGGTCAAACTGCTGCTCGACGAGGGCGCCGACCCGCTGATGAAAAACGAGCAAGGCATGACGGCGGCCGATTTCGCAAAGAAGGCCAACCGGACTGACGCCCTGCAGATGCTGTCCGCGGCCACGCAGCCGAAGAAGCCTGCTGACGGCAAATGGTGAGCGCTGCGCGCTCCTATGCTTTTCGCTCCTCTCGTCGCGCCAGTCAACTGGAGCAGGCGAGGCAGATGCGCCGCCATCGCCGTGCTGATGAACCACGTCGCGGCGAAGACGAATGCCAGCAGCCAACCGATGAATCGTGCGTTGGACTTTCCGCTGTCCTCAGTCCGAGTCGGATTCAGTTGGGGCGTCTCGTGTTCAGGCTGGGCCACGCTCGCCCTGGGCACTTTCGGCAAACAAGCATCGAGCGGCACGCCCACTACCAGGTGCAGCGCGGCCCAGGCAAGACAGGCTCCTCGCCAGCCGAACTGTGTCTCCAGGAAAGCCGTGAGCGGCCAACCAACGGTGCTGGCGAAGCCTGCCAGCAGGGTGATGCCTGTGATTGCGCCGCGCGAATCATGTCCGTAGGTGCGCACGAGCGCGGCAAACCCGGCCCAGATCCCGAGCCATGGGCGCGGCGAGCATCGCCAAGAGGTAATAGGAGGATGCCCAAGCCAGCGTCTGAGCGGTCCCGAGGGCCGCAACGATCCGGCGCTGTGTCATTTCGGCCATCTCTCCGGAGACCTCTCCACGTTAGATGGCCCGTTGATTGACCCTTTTGGAAAGCTCTTCCGCGCTTTCCTTGCGCTCGCTGTACCGGTCCACCAGATAGGGGCCGATATCGCGCGTGAGCAGCGTGAACTTGAAAAGCTCCTCCATCACGTCGACCACGCGATCGTAGTAGCTGGAGGGCTTCATGCGGCCCGACTCGTCGAATTCGAGAAAAGCCTTGGCCACGGACGACTGATTCGGGATGGTCAGCATGCGCATCCATCTGCCGAGCACGCGCATCTGGTTGACCGCGTTGAAGGACTGGGAGCCGCCCGAGACTTGCATTACCGCGAGCGTCTTGCCTTGCGTGGGCCTCACCGCGCCCATTGCGAGCGGGATCCAGTCGATCTGCGACTTCATGATGCCGGTCATTGCACCGTGCCGCTCGGGTGAGGTCCAGACCATTCCCTCGGCCCACTCAGCAAGTTTGCGCAGCTCTTGCACCTTCGGATCCGTGTCGGGAGCACCGTCCGGAAGGGGCAGGCCCATGGGGTTGAACACTTTCACTTCGCCGCCCATGGCCTCGAGCAGGCGCGCGGCCTCGTAGGTCAGCAAGCGGCTGTACGAGCGTTCGCGCAAGGAGCCGTAGAGCAAAAGAAATCGCGGCCGATGCAGCGATGGTTCATGCGCTTTCAGGCGGTCTGGTGTGGGAACGTCGAACAGTTCGGTGCGGAGCGCGGGGAAGGTGGGAGGGTTTTCAAACACGGTGCATGTGGTCGTCGGCGACGAGTATTTCGTCGGGGGTGGTGATGGTTGGCTTTTCAGCTTCACGAAAGCTCAGCGCGCCGTGAATCGCGACGCCGATGCTGGCGCCTACGAGTTCGGCGGCCACGAAAGCAGGCACGCTGGACGGCGCGATTCCGGCAAAGCTGTTGCTGAACATCCGGCCGAACGCCGCTGCGGGATTGGCAAACGAAGTCGATGCCGTGAACCAGTACGCCGCACCGATGTAGCAGGCCACCATGGCCGCCACCCGGCTCGGCGGCGCGCGCAGGATCACCAGCAGCAACCCCGCGGTCGCGACCGCTTCGGCAATCCACTGGCCCGTGCCGCTGCGGACCTTGGTCGACAACTGAAAAATGCTGGCGTCGAACATGGCGTGCGCAAGCCACGCGCCGAGCATCGCGCCAAGAAGTTGGACGACGATGTAGGGCATGACGAGGCCGCGCCGCATTGCGCCGCGGCCTGCCATCACCAGAGACACCGCCGGGTTGAAATGGGCACCGCTCACGGGACCGAACACCTCGATGAGGATGTAGAGGCCGCCGACGGTGGCGAGAGTGTTCGCCAGCAGTGCAATGGCAAGATTGCCGCCTGCCAGACGCTCGGCCATTATTCCCGAGCCGATGACAACGGTCAGCAGAAGGGCAGTGCCGAGGGCTTCGGCCAGCAGTTTGCGCAAGACTTCGCTCACGTCGGGCCCTAAGTCCTTGAGATCATTTCGAGGGCTTTCTGCAGCTCGACGTTGCTCATGTCGTCGAGTGGCAGTTGCAGCAATTGCAGCATGCGATAGCCGATGGCTTGGCGTGTGAGTTCAAAAGCCATGCGCTTGCCCTCGTCGCCGCCCGCTGCGTTCGAAGGATCCGGGTATCCCCAGTGCATCTTGACGGGGCTGCCCGGCCAGTAGGGACAAGTCTCCGCCGCGGCGCTGTCGCACACGGTGATGACGATGCGCATCTTTGGCGCGTCTGGCGCCGTGAACTCGTCCCAGCTTTTGCTTCGGTAGCCTGCGGTGTCGACGCCCGCCTTGCCCAACACCTCCAGTGCGAACGGATTGAGTTGGCCGCTCGGCGCACTGCCGGCGCTGAATGCGCGAACGTCCTTGTTCAAGGCTTGGGCCCAGTGATTGAGCATGCCTTCGCTCAATACGCTCCGAGCGGAGTTGTGGGTGCAGAGGATGAGAACGTGCGTCGTCATGAAGCGCTCAGCACTTGCAGGCGTCGGCCGCCGTCTCGACCGCGCAATCTTGTCCCTGGCAGCAGTTTTCGGTGAGGTAGGCGAGTAGCGCGTTCATGTTCTCGTACGCTGCGCGATAGACGACGTTGCGGCTTGCGCGTTCCTGCGTCGCAAGGCCTGAATTCGCCAGTTCCTTGAGATGAAACGACAAGGTCGCGGGCGGCACGTCGAGCGCCGCCTGGATGACTCCCGGCGTGAGGCCGCCGTGACCCGCAGCCACCAAGGCGCGAAAAACTTCCAGGCGCACCGGATGGGCGAGGGCGGCAAGGGCGCGGACGACTTCATTCGATTCCATTATTCGAGAATACTGGAATCGTCATCTTCTGGTCAAGGCCTACTTGCGCGCGACCAAGACAAAATGGACACCTCCGGCGCATACTCAAAACCAGCTTCCTGGCATGAAAGGAGTTCTTCCGTGATCACAACTGAAGTTCATTTGCCCGAACTCGCTCTGTTGGCAGGGACCCGCGGGGCATTGGGAGCCGGGGTCGGCCTGCTGCTTTCCGACAAGCTCAATGAAGAGCAGCGCAAAAGCATCGGATGGACGCTGGTGGCCGTCGGATTGCTGACCACCATCCCTCTTGCGGCGATGCTGCTGGGTCGTCGCCGATGAATCGACGCGTGGCTTGAAAGAGCCGGACAACCATGCAGAGCAACGCCACGTCACGCCGTGGATTCGTCACTGGCAATCTGGCGTTTGCGCTTGGTGCGCTGTCACGGCTGAGTTCGAGTGTTGCTGCCGAAAACTCCGAGAACGCTGAGGATTGGGGCGAACCCAAGGGAAGCGCAGCCATCGATCGGGCGGCCCTTCAGAAAGTCTTGGCCGATGCTCGCTCGGTCGCCGCCCTCAGGAGCGTTGTCGTTGTCAAGAACGGGGCTCTTGTTGCGGAGCAATACCTTGGCGGCGTGACCGCTGCAGACTTGCAGGGCGTGAACTCGGTCACCAAGAGCGTCGCTTCGATGCTCGTCGGAATCGCGATTCACCAGGGAAGGATCAAGGGTCTTTCGGAGACGGTCGCGACTCTCCTGCCTTCAGCAGCAGCGAAAGCGCCGGGCGCGCCTGCGCTCTCGATCACGCTCGAACAAATTCTCACCGGCACCTCCGGTCTGGTTTACGACTATCGAACCGCAATACGTGCCTTGGACACGGCAGACGACCCCGTCGCCTTTGCATTGAGCCTTCCATTCGATCCGCAAACGGTAGGAAAGTGGGTCTACAACGATGCTGCGGTTTCCTTGCTGTCCCCCATCCTTGTTCAAGCGCAAGGCATGCCGGTGGACCAGTTTGCGCAGCTCGATCTGTTCGGTCCGTTGGGCATCGAGCGGGTTGGGGCAGCGCGCGACAGAGCCGGAAACTTCATGAGCTACCGAGGCCTGCGCTTGCGAGCACGCGATCTTGCAAAAATTGGATGGGTGATGGCCAATGACGGGCGATGGGGCGACAAGCAGATCGTGCCCTCAGACTGGGTCAAGACCAGCACGACCTTTCAAGTTTCCACCACATGGAGTGCGAGGCCCATACAGAAGGCCGGCTACGGCTGTCTGTGGTTTACGGGCAATCTGAGCGGTCGCCCGGTTGCGTGGGCCTGGGGCTATGGCGCTCAGTTTGCGCTTGTCGTACCTTCTCTTCGACTCGCCGTGATGACCACGGCGAGCAATCCCCCTCCCGGTGAACTGAGCGCGCAAACCAATGCCGTCATGGCTGTCGTCGCCCAGATCGTGGCCGTCGCCGGATGAAGCGAGCTACTTGGCTGCTGGCATGCCGGGGGTGTTGGGCGGAGCAGGATATTGGGCAGCGTTGTCCTTTGAATTCTTCTTCATGCGGGTATTGGCCTTTGTCTGTCCGGCCGCTGCTGCCTTGCCCGAGCCCAAGTCGTCGTTCTCGGCCGAGTTGATTTCGTCGCCGCCGATCTTCTTGTCGCCGCCGTGCTTTTTTGCATTGTCCTTCGCCTGCGCGCGTTGCTGCGGCTTGCTGTTGGTGATGACCTGCTCCTGCGATGAAGCGCCCGGCGGGTTCTGGGCGTACGCACCACCGGTCGCCGCAAACGCGGCGAGCATGATTGCAAGAGTTTTGTTCATTGCGTGCTCCTTGATGAATGTTGACTGGACCAGACTCTCGCCGCGACCGCGCCAATGTTCGATCACAAGCGAGTCCATTCTTCATCCGCCCTCATGGCGGGTAAATCCCGGCCACCACCTAGCAACACGTACGTGCCCGCAGGGATAGCCCGGCCGGCGCTTCTTTTCGACAATCGACACGCCTCGTGCCTGACAACAAGGTAGTTTCCTTTGGTCCCAGGCGAGCTGGGGCTTTCGGCCGCCTTGGGGTGGCCGACTTTTTGCCAGACTCCCAATGGGACAAACGCGCTACTAGCTGCCGGGCTTGCCCGCCGCTTCGTCGTCGATCGCCTTCTGCACGGCCTTGTAGAAGGCTTCGCGCGCGGCGCTCTCGGCGCGGCTTGTCGCGACCGGCCAGTCGCCATTGGACGCAATCACCAGTCTGCGCTTCGGGTCGATGAAGATCCCCTGGCCGAAGATGCCGCGCGCCGCGAAGCTGCCGTCGTCGTAGGTCCACCACTGGAAGCCATAGCCGCGGCCGGGCTGGCCGATGTCCGCGCGGCGTGTGGTCGCTTCGGCCAGCCAGCCGTCCGCGACCACCGGCTGCCCGTTGACACGCGCACCATCGAGGATGAACTGGCCGAAGCGCGCGAAGTCGCGCGTCGCCGCCTGGATGCAGCAACCGCTGATTTCCTGCCCGGTGCTGCTCAGAAGCCATGTCGCCTTTTGCTCCATGCCGGCCGGCACCCAGATTTTTTCCGAGAGATAGCTAGCCAGCGGCTTGCCAATGGCCCGGGCCAGCAGCACGCCCACGAGGTTGGTTTCGCCCGTGCTGTAGTTCCAATGGGTGCCGGGCGGCGCGGCACGCGGCAGTCGGCGCAGGTAGCTCACGAGCGCATCGACGCCGGGCTCGGGCTTGTGGTTGTTGAAGCGCGCGACGTCGGAGTCCGGATCGGCGTAGTCTTCGTTCCAGCGAACGCCGGAGGTCATCGTCAGCAATTGGCGGATGCTGACGACGTCATACGCCGAACCCTTCATCTCCTGGATGTAGTCGCTGACCTTGTCATCGAGGCTGCGGATCTTGCCCTCACGGACTGCGGCGCCGAGCAGGGTGGAGGTGATCGATTTGGCAACCGAGAAGCTCGTCCATCGTCCCTCGCGGTCGAAGCCCAGTCCGTAGCGCTCCAGGCGAAGTTTGCCGTCGTGCAGGATGACGACCGCAGCGCTCCTTTGCTCCGCCATGAAGGCATCGACGTCAAGCGGCAGCGCCAGTGGCGGGCCTGGCGGAAGAGGCGAGGGCGTGGGGCCGGCGTCCACGACGTGTGCCTTGGCGAGCACCGGCAGACGGTCGAGCGCACGGAATGCAGCATCGCGCTGCGGCTGGCTCCAGAACAGCAGGTCGCGGTCGGTCGGCATCGTGGCGATCAACGCGCGGGTTTCCTTGTCGAGGCTGAACCAGCCCGCTGCACCGGCGACGGCAACCACGGCCACTGTTCCGAGGACGATCCTTCCAAACTTCATGCTGCAAATCCCTTGTTGATGCGTCGAGCCTGCGCATTGAACACCCAAACACAATCCGAATCACCTTTTCCGAAGTTCTCGTGATGGAAAATGTCGGCTTTCTCAACCGACGCCATGCCTATTCCTATGCCGAAGCTCGACGATCCTCTCCACGACGCCGAGATCGGCTCCCGCGACAGCACCATCGACACCACGCGCATCGATGACGTGCGCATCGGCGCCGTGCGTCCGCTGATGACGCCCGCGCTGTTGCAGGAGAGGGTGCCGGTGCTAGACGAGACGCTTGCGCTGGTGGAGGACAGCCGGTCGGCCATCGCCGACATCCTGCATGGACGCGACGACAGGTTGATCGTCGTGGTCGGACCCTGCTCGATCCATGACCATGACCAGGCCATCGAATACGCCCACCACTTGAAGAAGGCGGCCGACGATCTTGAAGACGATCTCTTGATTGTCATGCGCACGTATTTTGAGAAGCCGCGAACCACCGTCGGCTGGAAGGGTTACATCAACGACCCGCATCTGGATGGCAGCTTCGCGATCAACGAAGGCCTGGAGCGCGCGCGGCGCCTGCTTCGTGAACTGACGCTGCTGGGACTGCCCACCGGCACCGAATTTCTCGATCTGTTGAGCCCTCAATTCATCGCCGATCTCATCGCTTGGGGCGCCATCGGCGCTCGCACCACCGAAAGCCAGAGCCACCGCCAGCTCGCCTCGGGGCTCAGTTGCCCGGTCGGCTTCAAGAACGGAACCGACGGCAGCATCAAGGTGGCCGCCGACGCCATCCTCGCTGCAAGGGCGCCGCATGCCTTCATGGGCATGACCAAGATGGGAATGGCGGCGATTTTCGAGACGCGCGGCAACGACGACTGCCATGTGATCCTGCGCGGCGGCAAATCGCCGAACTATTCGGCCGCCGACGTGGCCGCGAGCTGCCAAGCGCTGCAAGCGAGTGGCCTGAGGGAGCAGGTCATGATCGACGTGTCTCACGGCAACAGCAGCAAGCAGCATCAGCGCCAGATCGTCGTGGCGCAAGACGTAGCGCAGCAGATCTCCGAAGGCGATCGGCGCATCACCGGCATCATGATCGAAAGCAATCTGGAGGAAGGGCGGCAGGACCTCGTCACCGGCGTGCCGCTCAAGCACGGCGTTTCGATCACCGATGCCTGCATCAGCTTCGCGCAGACCGTTCCGGTACTGGACCAACTGGCAAGCGCGGTCCGCAGCCGACGACTCACGTCGAGGTGACGTCTTCGAGTGTCGAGAAAAGTACCTGGAAGATTTCCCGGGTGGTCACCGAACCCTGTGCGTCTTTCTTGAGCTGGATGAGCTGCTGGGCGTCGGGCAATCCGGCGGGTATGACCATTGTTCCGCCGGGCTTCAGTTGATAGATGAGGGCCGGCGGAATCAGCTCAGGGGCCGCCGTCACCATGATCTTGTCGAAGGGCGCGCGCTCGGGCCAGCCCTGGCATCCATTTCCGATCCTGATCTGGACGTTGTCGTAGCCTTCGTCGGCGAGCCGTTGTTCCGCTTGTTCGGCCAGTTCCTCGATGATTTCAACAGAGTAAACCCGGTGCGCCAGTTCCGCCAAGATGGCCGATTGGTAGCCCAGGCCAGTGCCGATTTCGAGCACGGTGTCGGTCGGTTGTACGCCGAGCAGGTCGGTCATCACCGCGACGATGAACGGTTGCGAAATCGTCTTGTGAAAGCCGATCGGCAAAGGGGAGTCGACGTAGGCGTAAGGCTGAAGCTCAATGGGCACGAAGGCGTGGCGCGGCACCGTTGCCAAGGCCTTCATGACTCGCGATGCCAGCGCAGCCTTGCCCAGGTACGTGGTCGAGAAGATCGTCTTGGCGGCGATCTCGGCCATCATTCGCTGCCGCAGCATCGTGAAGTCCGTCTCGCTCATGATCCCGTCATTTGAGCAAAGCACTTCGGTAACTTCAACCCGGAAACCCTGATGCACGCATGCCTTCGCGCGTGCATCGGATCGACCTCGGCCGGCCGCGGCCGATGAATCGGCGAATGCCGCCGCCTTCAGGCCACGGGTTTGCCCGAGACAGCCGCGCTGTCGACCGGGTTCATGGTCTCGGCCGTTTGGCCCTGGCCCAGTTCCGCACCCGTGGTGGGGTCGCCATCTCTCTGCGACTGCGTGCGCGCGGCCATCTGCTGCACCGTCGACATTTCCTCCTCGCCCAGCGAGACCGTCGCCATGCCATCGCCGCCGTCTACCGGCGAGGATTCCTGCGTCATCGGCACGTAGTTCCACTGCCCGCCCTGGTTCCAGGGACCGCGCATGCCATCGCCGCCGTTCGACATGCGGTAGTACACGCTGGTGAAGCGCGGATCGCCCGGCAGCTTGCCCGGCGGGAAGTTGGGTTCGATGGAATAGAGCGCTTTTTCGAACGACTTCTGGTGCGCGATTTCGCGCGTCATCAGGAAGGTGAGGGCGTCGCGCACGCCAGGGTCATCGGTGAGATTGATGAGGCGCTCGTACACGATCTTGGCGCGTGCCTCGGCGGCGATGTTCGAACGCAGGTCCGCGGTTGGTTCGCCGATGGTGTCGATGTAGGCGGCCGTCCACGGAACGCCTGCAGAGTTGACCAGCGGCGGGCCACCGCCATAGAGCACCTGCGTCACGTGGCTGTCATTGCCGTTTGCGGTGATGGTGCGGTAGAGCTCGCCTTGCTCTTCGACTCCCTCTGCCAGTTGGCCCTTTGCGCCCTTGTTGAGCATGCCGACGATGGTGCCGATGATTTCGAGGTGGCTCAGCTCCTCGGTGGAGATATCGAAGAGCATGTCCTTGCGGCCTGGATCGCCATCGCCCAATGCCTGCGTGAAATAGCGGCACGCCGCAGCCAATTCGCCTTGCGGCCCGCCGAACTGCTCCAGCATGAGGTTGGCGAGACCGGGATTGCTCTCGCTCACTCGAACCGTGTATTGCAGTCGCTTGTTGTGTGAAAACATGAAAGCTCCTTGCTTTGGAGGGGGTGGAAAAAACGTTTGATGCCGGACCGCTTTCGAGAGCAGGCGAGCGATCGGCGGCGGACTGTCAGGGCTTGGCACTGCCGCCGTCGCGGCTCATGCTCTGGGCGTGCTGAAGATGGCCGTCGACCACCGGCAGCATCTTCTCGGCGAGGTTCTTCACGTCGCTGTCTTTCGCGTTCTTGCTGATTTTTTCAAGCTGGTCATGCACTTTGCGGTGATCGGAGACGCCGGCCTTCTTCATGTATTGCCGGTCGAACTCCGCGCCATGCAGGCTCGACATCGCCTTGGACTCCGTCTTGTGGATCACGTCCGGCCCATCGGGCAGCTTCACGCCCTTGGTTTCAGCTACCTGCTGGACTTCTTTCAGGCCGGTGGTGTGGTCGTCGATCATCATTTGCGCGAACTGCTTGACTTGCGGGCTCTGCGCGTTCTGCAAGGCGACCTTGCCGGCCGCGACTTCGTTGATGTTGGCTTGCGCCATATCTTTGAGCGCGTTGGTGTCCGTGCGCGAAAGCTTGTTGGAGGACAACGACGATGACGCGTCGGATGAGCGCGCGGGCTGCGCATGGATGGGTTGTGGAGCCAAGGCCGCTTGCGCGACGAAGGCCGTGATCAAGGCGAGAGCCGCTGGTCGAATCATGGTGAGCACTCCAATGGTTGGCAGGCGAAGTGGCGCCTTGTTTGGTGGATGGGAACTGCCGGTGTGCAACGAGCGTGCCATCCGCCAAAACGCGCCTGGTCGCTGGAGAGAGGCTCCAGGAGCCCATCGGACAGCGATGTCTTCGCAAGGAATGCCGCAAATCTTGCGGGCAGCTGTGCATGAAATGCCGGTGTCTCTGAAGCTGTCTCCACGCTGAAATTCGATAGCCGCTGCGTTCGCCGGTGGCGCTGCGGGTTCGTCTCCTACGTGCTGGGTGATTGCATCGAAGCAAGGTCTGCAAGTGCTGTGGACCAAAGGACTTGCCATGCCTGAAGATGCGGAGATCCCGATCCCTGAGAACGCGGAGTCGTTGCGCGCGCAGTTGCAAGCGCTGGCCGAACGCGTGGGTGTCCTTGTGCCTGGCGCGCCGCTTTCGGACGAACTCGTCGCGTTTGCGGAAGGCGCGATTGCACTGGAACGACAGAGGTCGGGCCGGACAACGCAGCGCAATGGGCATTGATGGCTCTGGTGAGTCGCCGTCGATTCGAAGAATGCAATGTATATTATGTAAACTCAAACGCGCGTGATTCAACGTGTCCAAACGGCTCATCATCCAGAGCCTGAAGACTCCTTCTCCAAGACGCCCTTCTCCGCAACACCGCAGATAGCCGGCCACGCTTCAGCGCGCAACATGTCACCGCGTGTGGAATCGCGGCCGCGCTGAATGTGAGTCTCTGAAGGATTCAAGCCAGAGCAACACCGTCGCCGTAATCCAGCCTGCGAGCGACCAAAGCACAAAGGCCAGCAGAATCGACACGAGCAGCACCTGCGAGTCAACCAGCTCATAGGGAATCAGCCTTGCAGTGGTAGCGTTGCTCGGCACCGGCGCGTAAGGCGCAACGGGCGCTGGATACAGGAGCGGCACGCCGAACAAGATCAGCGCGAGACCGGCCCCGACCATGAAGGCACGCCTGAAAAACCGCTGATAGCGCCGACGTCGTCTATGCACAAGCTCTCGCGCATCCATTTGCTGCTCCTTATCGGAGGCATTCCGCCGAACAGCCAATTTCGAGACGGCGGTCAGCGCCTGTGTGTAAGACGCATCCTCACGATGCCGTCCGCCAACCTACACTGGAGCACGCGCGCTGGCGACAAGCGCTCAGCAGATCGAGCGTCGTCTGGTCGATATCCGTCTCCGGCACTTCGATGGTTACTGTGAGCGGCCCGGCAACGCCGAACTCCTCTGCCCCGAAGTCGAGTTTTCCCAGAATGTGGACAGCGCCACTGAGCGTCTGCCCGTCGTGCCCGTAGAAGATCGTGAGATCCGGCCCGGGAGCCCAGCAGATCAGGTCGCCAATTTCATAGCCTTGGTCGGTGCGCATGCCGGTCCCCGAGATGGCGCCTGGCAACGGCCCGAATTTCTCTCGCTTGAAGAGATCGTGCATCGTGATCGTCAGGGGCAGCATGGCGACGAACTCCTCGGCCGTCTTGTTGTCCGCCAACGTGGCCGGAATCACCTTGTCGTTCAGCTTCAGATGAATCTTCATGATTGACCTCTTCGAATTGAATGGGCGCGTCGATGGACGAACGCCCTTCTGCGGCACACCGCTTCGGGTGCGCCACTGACATTTGCAAGCCGTGGGAACGGTTTTGCGGCCTCTGCCGCGCTCGTCAAGCGCTTCAGCTGGTCACGCGGCCCAACTGAAGCTCACGCAGGCGCTTGATGTCGCGTGCCGGCGGCAAGCCGAAGAAACGGCTGTATTCGCGATTGAACTGCGACTGGCTTTCATACCCCACCCGGTGCCCTGCCGTGGCGGCGTCCACGTCTTCGCTGATCATGATTCGTCGCGACTCCTGCAGGCGCAGCTGCTTCTGGAACTGCAGCGGGCTCATCGCGGTCACCGCCTTGAAATGCTGATGCAGTGATGACACGCTCATGTGGACTTCGTCCGCGAGGTCTTCCACGCGAAGCGGCTCCTGGAAGCGACGCGAGAGCACGCCGATCGCCTGGGCGATGCGCTGGCTGTGGCCGTCGACGACCGCCATCTGGGCCAGCCGCCAGCCATCCGGCGATTTCATCACCCGGTACAGGATTTCCCGCGTGATGAGCGGCGCCAACGCGGGGATGTCTTCGGGAGAGTCGAGCAGCCTGGTCAGCCGCAGCACCGGGTCCAGCAGCGTGGTCGACAACTCGCCAGTGAAGATGCCTCGCTGGGACGCCCGCTTCGGAAGCGCCTCACCCAGCCTCATCTCCAGCGCGAGCGCTGCGATGTCCTTGACGTCAAAGCTCAGGCGCAGGCCCAGGTACGGTGCTTCGGGCGATGCATCGACCACCTGCCCTGCCACCGGCAGGTTCTGCGCCACGACGAGATATTGGCTGCTGTCGTAGACGTAGACCTCGTCGCTCAGCAAAACGCGCTTGCTGCCTTGCGCCAGAACGCAAAACGCCGGCTCGTGCATGGAGTGAACGGGATGCTGCACTTGCGACGCGCGGCCCAGCATCAGGCGCGGTATGGCCGTTTCATGGCCGCCGTCAGTGACCGTGATGCGGTCGATCATGGCGGCAAGTTCGGCCCTCATCACGGTGGTTTGCAGTTGATCGTCAGGCCGATCGCTGCGCAATGCATTGTGGGTGGATGTCAGCATGGACCGAAGCTTAGGCATCTTGACGGCGCTTGTCTCCACTTGCAGGAGTCAGCCGGAGAATCGGGCAAACATCTTCAATAATTCTGCAAGGCGGGCTTGCATCACGGCACCTTCCGGTATGAGACTGGACGACTCACACGGAGGACTGCCATGACCAACCCCACCGCACTCCAGGCCACCGTCGAAGCGATCGCCCAGAAGGGCAAAGGCATTCTTGCCGCCGACGAAAGCGGCCCGACGATTGCCAAGCGTTTCAAGACGATCGGCGTCGATTCAACCGAGGAGAACCGGCGTGCATACCGAAGCCTGCTCCTTTCGACGCCGGGACTCGGCCAGTACATCAGCGGCGTCATCCTCTATGAGGAAACGCTGACCCAGCTTTCGGACGATAGCGAGCCGCTGCCTCGGCTTGCGGCGAGACAAGGCATCGTGCCCGGGATCAAGGTCGACGCGGGCAAGATCCCGCTCGCGCTTTCGCCCGGCGACGAGATCACCCAAGGGCTGGACGGGCTCGCCGAACGCCTCGAAGGCTACAAGCAACATGGCGCACGATTCGCAAAGTGGCGGGCCGTCTACAACATCAGCGACACCCTCCCCGGCCGCGCAGCCGTCAAAGCCAATGCCGAGGCTCTGGCGCGCTATGCGGCGGTCTGCCAGGAGCTCGATGTGGTGCCGATCGTCGAACCCGAAGTGCTGATCGACGGCAGTCACACCCTGGCGCGCTGCGCCGAGGTCACGCAAACGGTTCTGCGCGAAGTCTTCCATGCGCTGGATCGCCATCGCGTGGCACTCGAGCACATGTTCCTCAAGCCGAGCATGGTGATTCCGGGCAAGTCCCAGGCGCGGCAATCGAAGTGCGACGAAGTCGCGGCGCATACCCTGCGCGTACTGCGGCGCACCGTGCCGGCCGCGGTGCCGACTATCAACTTCCTGTCCGGCGGACAGTCTCCTGCCGAGGCGACGGCAAATCTTGACGCGCTGAATCGACTGGGGCCGCACCCGTGGCTCCTGAGCTATTCGTACGGACGCGCATTGCAGGACCCGGCGCTCCAGGCGTGGCAGGGCCGCCCAGCCAATGTCGGCGCGGCACAGCAGGCATTGCTCAAGCGCGCACGGCTGAATTCCGCCGCGAGCCAGGGGGCGTACAGCGCGGACATGGAAGATGCAGCCGGCGCGCCAGCGCATCGTTGAATCTTTACCGTTGACCATTTGATCGTCGATTGCGATTGCGATTGCGGTTGCGATCTACCAAGACATGTCTTAGCATCCGGTAGCCGGAAAACTACGACGCGTCTTGGTACCTTGCATGAGCAGAACCCAACCTCCTCCCGATTCAGCACACTGCGCCATCCGCCTGCGCGGGGCCGTCACCCTTCTGGCCCGGCGCTTGCGCCCTTCGCCGCAGCAAGGCGGCCTCAGCGCGGCAAAGCTGAGTGCAATTGGCCAGCTCTACCGCGCCGGCGCAATGACGCCGACCGATCTCGCAGCGCGTGAAGGCGTCAAGCTTCAATCTCTCACGAGGCTGCTGGCAGAGCTCGAAGAAGACGGCTGGATCGCCCGCAAGGCTCATGCATCCGACGGGCGCCAATCGCTGCTGAGCCTGACCCGGACGGGCTCGAAGCGACTCGCAGCCGCCGTGCACGCGGGCGAAGCTTCGCTGGCCAAGGTCATCGGCACCACGCTCGGAGATCACGAACGCGCCGTGCTGCTGGAGGCTTGCACGTTGATCGAAAGCATCTCCGAGGTGCTCGCCGCTGAGACACACGACGCGGAGGCCGCATGAGCTGGTTTTCGATGGACGCCGAAAAGCGCCACCATGGGCTGCAGCTCGCCGCCGCGGTCGTGCTCGCCTATTTCGTTTCGAGCCTGGCCGGTCTGCCCGAGCATTTCTGGGCAGTCATGAGCACGCTCATCGTGATGCGGCCGAATTCGGCATCCACATTCGACGCCGGCTGGGATCGCGCCAAGGGCACGCTGATCGGTGTGACTGGCGGGCTGATTGGTGTCTACCTGCAGCACATGGGCGCCCATGCGCTGGCGACGACGCTCACGGTGGTCGTGCTGCTGTCTTTCGCCAGTGCCGCGAGCCCTGGGCTGCGCAGCGCTCCAGTCGCCGCGTTGATCATTCTTGCGGCGGGAGGCCTGCCGGGCCATTCGCCGTTGCAAGTGGCATTGCTGCGGGTGGCGCAGATTCTCATCGGCGTGGCCGTCGCGATGGCGATCGCCATGGCCTCTTCGAGGTACCGTGCCGGCGACCGTCTTCGAGCGGGTTGCGCGACGTTGCTTCGACGCTTGGCGCATCTCCTGCAGCAAGCGGATGCACGCGCGGCGCGCAACGAGTCCGACGCGGAGAAAGCAGGCGCGGCTGTTCGCGCGGCGCTCGATCGGCTGACGACACTTGCAGCTAGCGCCGATCGGGCATCACGGTTCTTCAAGCGCGCGGATGTTGCGGCCGACGGGCGGCACCACAGGAACATCGTCGGCTTGACCGGCCGCATCGTGCAGGACATCTCGCTGCTCAACCGCGTGCTGCGCGTCAAGGGTGAGCAGCAGCCGCTTCGTTGCGCGGGCGAAGCGGCGCAGGCCGTCAGCGCCGGGCTCGCAAGCGTCGCGGACGTTCTCGCCGGGCGCGGCCAGCCCGATCTGGCCGCCTTGCGCGCTACGACCCGCGCGCGGGGCCAAGATGCTCCCGACGCATTGCTCGCCGCCCCGTTGCGTCTTCTGCTCGAAGATATGCAACGTCTCGCCCGAGTGGCCGAGCAGCAACAGACCTGACCCGCTGCGTGCGGGCTGCCCCCGCCGGAGTTGTGCCGCCATTCTGTGGATAACACTGTGTGAAGTCGCGGGAGTCGCCTACGGGTCGCGTGTATCCACGCGGGTTCCCACCGCATTGCCTCCTGAATGAGCAGCGGGACAACAGGAGATTGGCAAAGCGTCGTCAGTTTGATCGCTAAGCTACATCTGTGCACCAGATCGCGCAAATCGCGCAAAAAACCAACCCCGATTTCCTGCCATGTCCAGCCCTCTTCCCGTTCTTTCGCTTCTTGAAACCCGTGTGCTTGGCGTGCTCGCTGAAAAGCAGCGGACGGTGCCCGACAGCTATCCGCTCACCCTCAACGCGCTGGTCGCGGGCTGCAACCAGAAGACCAGTCGCAACCCAATCCTCGAGATCACGGATTCGGACGCCCAGAGTGCGATCGAAAGCCTGAAGGGCCTTAGCCTCGTGCAGGAAACCAGCGGCGGCCGCGTGTTTCGCTACGCGCACAACATCGATGGCGTGTTGAGGATTCCATCGCAATCGATCATCCTGCTGGCCGTGCTGATGCTGCGCGGACCGCAGACCGCGGGAGAGCTTCGCATCGCCTCAGACCGCATGCACAACTTTGCCGACATCTCGTCCGTTGAAGGCTTCCTGGATGAAATGGCCGAGCGGCCTGCTGGTAGTCTTGTCGTGAAATTGCCGCGCCTGCCCGGCTCGCGCGAAAGCCGCTGGACCCATCTCCTCGGCGGCGAGCCTGCGGAGGTCTTGGCCTCGCCAGCAGCTTCCACGGGCGCCGACGAGATCTCGTTGAGCGAAGTCGCCGCGCTCAAGGCCCATGTCGCGCGGCTGGAGACCGAGCTCTCGAAAATGAAAACCGTGGTGACTCGGATATGTTCGGAATTGGGCATGTCGGAAATGCCCGATATGCCCCATATGCCCGATAAGCCCCGTACACCTGATGCCTCTTGAGGCACCCCGGCAGCTTCAACGTACGTCGCGTCGCGCCAGCAGCACGTTTCCGCCCGTGGTGTTGAACGAGATGGTCGGCGCGCTGAAGTCGCTCAGCGGCGCCCCCAGGCCTATTTCGCCGCTGCCATGCAACACGCATTCGTCGCGCCGCAGTGCGATCTCGCCGCTGGCGCCAGCCGTGCCATGAAAGCGCACCCAGGTGCCGTACGTGCTGACATCCACGAGCACGCAGCTGCCATTGCGCGATTCGATGCGTGCATGCAGGCGTGAAACGCGGGGATCGTTGACCACGAATTGCGCCTCGTCGACCCGGCCCAGGTGAATGGGCAACTCTTCGGCCCGAAACATCGAGCGCACGTCGAGCCAAGCCAGCTCGATCTGCCCGAAGGATGAATCGGCGGCTCGCGCCGACTGAACCAGCGAAGCCGGCATCGTCAGGAACTCGGAGACCTCGTCCTGCCAGTCGATCCTGTGAACGATCGGCATCTCGTTCTTGCCGCGAATGTTGATGGGGCCGAGGCTGCGATGACGGACTTCGCCGCCATGAAATTGATCGATGACGGATTCGGTCGCCCAGATCTGGCCGGGGCCTGCGAGATCGCTCAGGCGCGATGCCAGGTTGACGGCGTCGCCATAGCAATCGCCATCGACCTGCACGATTTCCCCGCTCGCGACGCCGATCTGAAGCTCCATGCGCAGAGGCGCAGGCCAGGTTTGCAGCCGCTTCTGATGATTGCGCTGCATTTCGAGCGCGGCACGGGTGGCCGTGATGCCGTTTCCGAACACGGCCAGCACGCCATCGCCGAGCGTCTTCACGACCCGGCCACTGTGGGATTCACACACACCACCAATCCATTGGGTCAGCCGAGTCACCGTCTCGGTCGCGCGCGCGTTTCCCATGGCCTCGAAGACCCTGGTACTCCCCGTCAAGTCAGCAAATACGACAGTGGATTCGGCGCCCATGTGTGCAGTTTTTGGTAGCTCTCGCTTCCGGATTATGGCAAAGGAGCAAAAAAAGACGGCCTTCCGGAGCCAAATCGCGCGACTTCAGCTTGAACCTGTTGCTTTTTCATTTTGGCGGACCCTGGTTGCAACTGTTGCATTTAGACAAGTAACACTTCCGTACTCTTATTGGACCAAAGCTTGAAGTGAATCGTGAAGTATGTTGTTTTTAAACGCGAAATGTCGTTTCGCCTCTTGTGCGTGAAAGGGGGCCGCCGTAACGTACTCACTCATCAAGGCTCTCGGCACCCGCCTTTACGCAATGGTCTCCCTCAGCAGGTTCTTCCGCATTCTGTCTCTCCCAGGTTTCGGCTCGCGTCGTTCCGCGGACCGTCAGATGGGTCGGATTCGCACCGCCATGCTGTCGCTCCTGCAGGTTCACGGGGGGCACTCGGTGCAACGTGTTGCACAGCGCGTGCGCTTCGCGGGCGACCTCGAGGCGCTTTGGTATCTGCGCCAGGATGTGCTGACGGCGCTGAGCGCGGTCGACGGTGAAGTCGCAGCGCGACGCCAGATGCGCCAGATCAATCGCCTGTTCAAGGGCGGCCTCCCGCACACGATGGGTCCGAGGACCCACCAGCGCATCACCACCTGAGCCGAGCGACGCCCAGCGCTCGAGGTTCAACGTCAACGCTCAATGAGCGTGGCGATGTCCCCAGACCATGAAGACGTCGCGCCCGTCGGCGGCAATTTCCACCTTCGCGCCGACCGGCAGCAGAACCTTGGTCGGCACGTGACCAAAAGGTAGCCCGGTCAACACCGGCGCCTTGATCAACTCCCGCAATCTCGCCGTCACGGTCTGCATGCCGAAGCCGCGATCGTGCGGCACCTTTCGGATCCCCGTGAACTGTCCCAGGATCACCGCTTTCTGGCGCGCGAGAACGCCGGCGTGGCGCAACTGGTCGAGCATGCGTTCGATGCGATAAGGATGCTCGTTGACGTCCTCCAGGAACAGCACGCCCTTATCGATCGTCGGGAAATATGGCGTTCCGAGCAGGCTGGTCAGCACGCAGAGATTGCCTCCCCACAGCACCGCGCCGTGAATGCCGCGAAACGAGCCCACGTCGGCCGCGTCGCGCGCCGGCATCCGCCAGCCGGTGCCTTCGCCCTGCCCGCACAGCAGGTCGTCGAAGCAGGCTTCCATGATGTCGTCCGCGCCTGCTTCCGCGCCGAAATCTTCGCCGATTGCCGGGCCGGCCCAGGTCACGCTGCCGGTCTTCGCCAACAGCGCGCTCTGGAAGGCAGTGAAATCGCTGAGTCCGACGAACTCGGTGCCGCGATGGATGGCCTTGGCAACGGCCTTGTACGGAATCGCGTCGAGGATGCGCGTCAGCCCATACCCGCCACGCGAGATGAGTGCCACGTCGGCGCCGCTGGCCGCAGCACGCGAGATGGAGGCCAGCCGAACGGCATCGTCGCCGGCAAAGCGCTGATGGGTGGCAAGCGCGGCTTCGTCGATCTCGACCTCGTGGCCCAATGCCTGGAGGCGCTTGACGCCCCGCTTGAAAGCGGCCTTGTCGCGCACCGCACTGGACGGCGAATAGATATAGATGTGTTTTTTCACGGGGCGAAGTATCCCATCGCATCCTTGGCGATTTGTGCCGCCTGCGCTGCCGAAGGGCCCGAGACACGTCTTTGAACGGCCCCCAGCGCTCGGAGGCCGGCCTCATAGCCGCGGTCAGCGAACGGTGCTCGCCATGCATCGGCGGCCTGGGCGCCTTCGTCGGGCGCGCAAAGCACCTTGGCAAAACGCCCGGGAGCCGCATCGACGAGAAGCGAGGCCAGCCCGGACGCGCCCGCGCTATGCACCAGCACGAGCGGTCTGGCGTCGAGTTGGTCGATCCATTCGAGCAGCACATCGCGGTGCCACTCCAGCCGATGGATCGCCTCGCGCTTGGGCTTGTCGCTCTTGCCGAAGCCGATGAGATCCGGCGCCAGGACGCGAAGCTGACCGAGACTGGCAAGGTGCCGAAAGAAGTAGCTCCATTCACCCGGCCCGTGCAGGCACAGGAGCGCGAATAGTCCCTCGGTGGGGCCTTCGTCGAGGTAGTGCATCCTCCATCCCTGCAGGCTCGGCAGGTCGCACACGTAGTGCGATTCGAAGGGGTAGTCAGCCAGCGCGCTGAAACGTTCGGCCGGCGTGCGCAAGGCATCGTCGCGCAACGGTTCGGCTGCTTCGCGCAGCGCGCCGCGGCGACCGCGAAAAAACCCTTGCAAAAGCTTCTGGCATTGCGCCGCCATCACCCCGCCTTTGACGGCAGTGTGGTGATTCAGTTGCGATTGCGCGAACAGATCAAGCACCGAGCCCGCCGCGCCGGTCTTCGGATCGCTCGCGCCGAACACGACGCGCTTCAGCCTCGCATGCAACATCGCGCCGGCGCACATCGCGCAGGGCTCGAGCGTCACGAAGAGCTCGCAGCCATCGAGGCGATAGTTTCCGAGCGCCTCCCCTGCCGCGCGCAGCGCATTGATTTCAGCGTGCGCGCTGGGGTCGTGCAGCGCGACGGGGGCGTTGCGTCCGCTGGCGATGAGCACGCCGCCCTTGATCACCACCGCGCCGACCGGTACTTCGCCGGCGTCCGCGGCCTGCCTCGCCTCCGCGAGCGCCGATTCCATCCAATGCGCGTCAGTTGTCATCCGGCATGGAACGCGGCTGCTGCGCCGCTTCGATGGATTGCTTGATCTGCTGCTGAATCTGCTGGCTCTGGGCACGAACGTCGCCGGTCGGCGCGGCCCCAGTCGCCGCGGCGGCGCCGGCCGGCAAAACGGGAGCGGCGACCACGTTCAACTGCTTTTTCACGAGCACCCCGGCAATGAGCAGCGCCATCAGAAGTCCGATGAGTCCAAGGGCGCGCATCTCAGATATCCTCCGCCTTCATTCCGTCGGTCACGGTCATGCCTAGACGCTTCATCCATCCGGCGAGCGCCCTTTCGTCGGACGAGCCCACGCTGTATTGCGCGTGCATGGCGGGATGCGACTCCTTGCGGTGCTGATTGAGCTTGAGCTTGCACTGGAGCGCAGTCACGCGCAGTTCGAACCCCACGATGCCGTTGAGCATCTTGTTCTGGAACTCCTCGCCCAGGTCGCGCCACTGCTGCGCATACGCCGGCTCGTGCTGGCCGATCAGGCGCTTGAGGAGCGCATCCTTTTCGGCAGGTAACTCGATCAGGCTTGCCTCGACCGTGCAGTGCACGGCCAGGTAGTTCCAGGTCGGAACTCGCGCAAGGTCGGGATACACAGAAGGCGACATGTAGGCGTGCGGGCCGAGGAAAGTCACCACGGCCCTGGGCCTTTCATGCAGGTAGCGCCAGTGCGGGTTGGGCTTGGCGCAATGCCCCAGCAGCACCAGTTCGCCGGAGGGTCTTTCGTCCGCCACCAGCGGCAGATGGCTGACAAAGGGCAATCCTTCGTCGTCGGTCGAAATCAGGCTGGCAAAGGCGTGCGCGCGCATCAACTCCAAGGCGATTGCGCGATCGGTGGCATTGAACTGCGGAGGCATGTACATGGTTCGGACCCTGCGGAAGCGGAGAAAGGAACGCCCGATTGTCCCCGAGCAGCCTCGTTGCGCGCGCCATCCGCGAAAATGGTCGCCATGAGTGTTTGCAGATTTCCGGCAGCGGCCGCCCTCCTCCTCTTTTTCGCGGCTGGCATCACAGGCTGTTCCACCACGGTCCATCAATCGCTTGGCGAAGCGCGCATCGAATCGCTGATCGCCCGCATGACCGTCGAAGAAAAAGTCGGCCAGCTCAGCCTCTACGCGCCCGCCGGCGTGGACATCGTGGCCAACCCGCAAGCCGCAAAACAAAGCGTCGACCAGCAACTGGCCGACATCCGCGCCGGCCGCGTGACGGGTCTCTTCAACGACGAAGGCCTTGAAGGCAAACGGCAAGCGCAGCAAGCGGCCGTCAATGAATCGCGCCTGGGCATTCCGCTGATCTTCGGCGCGGACATCATCCATGGCTTTCGCACCGTGTTTCCGGTCCCGCTGGCCGAATCGGCGAGCTGGGAGCCGGCGCTGGCAGAGCGCACGGCGCGGGCTTCGGCGCAAGAAGCCAGTGCCGATGGCTTCCGATGGACTTTTGCACCGATGGTCGACATCGCGCGCGACGCGCGCTGGGGCCGCGGCGTCGAAGGCGCTGGCGAAGACGTTTACCTCGGCCGCCAGTTCGCGGCATCGCGGGTGCATGGCTTTCAGGGTGCCGATCTGTCGCGCGCGGACTCGATGCTCGCCACGCCCAAGCATTTCGCCGGCTACGGCGCCGCCGAGGGTGGACTGGACTACAACACCGTCGACCTGTCGGACCGAACATTGCGCGAGGTCTATCTGCCGCCTTTTCGGGCGGCCATCGACGCCGGCGCGCTGTCGATCATGAGCGCCTTCAACGAGATCGGCGGCATTCCGTCGAACGCCAATCCATCCTTGCTGACGGGCGTGCTGCGCGACGAATGGCGTTTTCAGGGCTTCGTCGTGTCGGACTACACGGCCGACGAAGAGCTCATCGCGCATGGCTTTGCCGCGGATGGGCGGGAAGCGGCGCGGCGCGCATTCCTCGCCGGCACCGACGTCAGCATGCAGAGCGGCTTGTACATGAAGTACCTCCCGGCGCTCGTGGCGGCGGGCGAGGTGCCGAAGTCGCGGCTGGACGAAGCAGTCCGCCGTGTGCTGCGCGTCAAGACGAAGCTCGGATTGTTCGACCAGCCCTTCCGTGGCCTGGACGACAAACCGACAGGCTCCCGCTTCGACATGGCTGCACATCAGGCGTTGGCGCGCGAAGCGGCGACCCGCTCCATCGTGATGCTCAAGAACGAGGGCGATCTGCTGCCGCTGCCCAAATCCGGCAAGAAGATCGCCTTGATCGGGCCCTTCGCCGGCACGTCGGACCTGTTCGGCCCATGGCGCATTTTTCCGGATCAGGCGCCGCCGGTCGGCATTGAAGATGCACTGCGCAGCCGCCTGTCTTCGCCCGATTCGCTGACGGTGGTGCGAGGTTCGGACGTGGACGCGCCCCTCGAAGGCGGCATTGCCGCGGCAGTGGCAGCGGCCAAGGATGCGGATGTCGTGGTGCTGTCGATTGGTGAAAACGAACAAATGTCCGGCGAATCGCGGTCACGGTCGGACATCGAAATCCCGAAAGCTCAGCAGGATCTCGCGAATGCCGTGGCTGCGACAGGCAAGCCCGTGGTGATCCTCCTGCGCAATGGCCGGGCACTCGCACTCGAGGGCGCTGTGCGGGGCGCCAATGCGATCGTCGTCACCTGGTTCCTGGGCTCCCAGACCGGACCCGCCATCGCTGACGTGCTCTTCGGCGATGCAAATCCGTCCGGCCGCCTGCCCGTGAGCTTTCCGCAGACACCGGGCCAGGTGCCCTACTACTATAGCCACAAGCGCACTGGCCGGCCGCAGCTCGCCAACGCGCCAGCGCAGATGTACAAGGCTCGCTACCTGGATGCCACCAACGACGCGCTCTACCCCTTTGGCTATGGGCTGGGCTATGCGCGAGTGCGCTATGACTCGCTCGAACTCAAATCAGGGCGCATGAATTGGAATGGCAAGCTCGATCTGCGCGCGCGCGTGACGAACACCGGCGCACGCGACGCGGACGAAGTCGTGCAGCTCTACATTGGCGCCCGGGCCGCGAGCGTGACGCGACCTGTGCGCGAACTCAAGGGTTTTCGCAAGGTGCGGATCAAGCCCGGTCAAACGGTCGATGTGGATTTCACTTTGTCTCGCGCCGACTTGATGTTCATCGGTCAGGACCTGAAGCCGACCGTCGAGGCCGGTTCATTCGACTTGTGGGTGGGCCCCTCGGCCACCCAGGGCCTCAAGAGCAGCTTCGCGCTGGCTCCGGACCCGGAATCTCAATCGCAATGGCAGTCACAAGCGGAATCGGATTGATCTCGGCGAGCACGCGGTTGGCTGCCACCTGATCACCGATCGCCACGTGCAGGGCCGCAAGTCTCCCGCTCGCCGGAGCGATATGGACGTGCTCCATCTTCATCGCCTCCAGCGTCACGATCGCCTGGCCGGCCTTGACCTGCTGCCCCGCCTCGGCCGATATCGCCACCACGCGTCCATTCATCGATGCCCGCAGCTTGCCGTCTCCGCCGGCGTCGCCCTGCCGGACCGAGGCAGCGCGCGTCTTGTCTTCGATATGGAACGACAGACCGCGATAGCCGATCAGGAGCGCCGGTCCGTCTCGATGGTAGGCAACACCTTCGACCACGCCATCGCAGATGAAGCGCACGGCCTCATCGCTGAGAGACATGAGTTCGACCTCGTAGCTCTTTTCCGTGAAAGTGACATCGAAGCGCTGTTGAGAGCCGACCAAGCTCGCATTGCAAAGCTTTCCGTCGATCTCGAAGCGCAAAGAATTTGGCACGCTGTGCCACATGCGACGTTCATTCGACGGGGGACGATGCTCCACGCTTGTCTCACAAAGCAGCACGGCAGCAAGCGCAGTGGCGCGCTCGCGCGCGACAGCGTCGATGGCAAGCAATTCTTCAATGTGCTGGCCGATGAAGGCCGTCGTGGCTTGGCCGCTCGCGAATGCCGGATGGGAAATGCAACGCCGCAAAAAGGCCTGGTTGGTCGTCACACCGAGCGCCACCATGTCTTCCAGACCCGACGCAAGCTTGCGTCGCGCCTCATCGCGCGTGCGGCCGTGGCTGATGATCTTCGCGACCATGGAGTCGTAGAACGGCGGTATCTCGACGCCGTCATGCAATGCGTCTTCGACACGCAACCGCTTCGGCGGTTTCCAGAGAGCGACCGTCCCGCTTTGCGGCATGAAGCCTTTGTCGGCGTCTTCCGCGCACAGCCGCACTTCGATGGCATGGCCGTCGAATCGGACTTGCTCTTGCGAAATCGGCAGTGCCTCGCCCGCAGCGATTCGCAGCTGCAATTCCACCAGATCGAGTCCGGTCACGGCCTCGGTCACGGGGTGCTCGACTTGCAGCCGGGTGTTCATCTCCATGAAGTAGAAATTGCCTTCGCGGTCGAGCAGGAATTCAAGCGTGCCTGCGCCTTCGTAGCCTATCGCCTTTACCGCTGCCAGTGCAGCCGCACCCATGCGTTCGCGAAGCTCGGGGTCCACCGCGGGTGACGGCGCTTCTTCGATCAATTTCTGGTGACGGCGCTGCACGGAACAATCGCGTTCGCCAAGATGAATCGCATTGCCGTGGCGGTCCGCAAGAATCTGGATTTCGATGTGGCGCGGCTCGACGATGGCGCGCTCGAGGAGCACATCCGCATTGCCGAAGGCGCTCTGCGCTTCCGATCGCGCGCTGCGCAACAGGCCTGAAAACTCGTCCGCGGACGGGACGAGCCTCATGCCCCGACCTCCCCCGCCCGCCACTGCCTTGATCATCACGGGAAAGCCGATGCGTGCCGCTTCCCGTCCGAGGCAATCTTCGCCCTGACCATCGCCCTGGTAGCCCATGATGCACGGCACGCCGGCTGCCTGCATCAACGCCTTGGCGGCGGCCTTGTTGCCCATCGAAGCGATCACCTCGGCCGATGGGCCGATGAACACCAGCCCTGCATCCTTGCAAGCTTGCGCAAAGTCTTCGTTCTCCGCAAGAAATCCGTAGCCCGGATGCACCGCATCGGCACCCGTGCGTTTCGCGGCTTCGATGATGGAAGGAATGTTCAGGTAGGACTGCGCCGGAAGCGGCTCGCCAATGCAGACGGCCTGGTCGGCCTCTCGCACGTGGCGAGCGAGCCTGTCTGCGGTCGAATAGACCGCCACCGTGCGATAGCCGAGAGCGCGAGCGCTTCGAATCACGCGCAATGCAATTTCGCCTCGATTGGCGATGAGCACCTTGTGGAAAGGCGTGGCGTGCGAAATGGATGCGGGTGCTGTCATGAATGGTCTCAGGACTCAGCCTGCTCAAGGACGGGCCACGGAAAACTGCATCTGTTGCGGCTGGCGCAATTCGGCTTCACGGCAGATTGAAAGCACCGTCGACAGCACGGCCCGCGTATCGCAGGGGTCGATCACGCCATCGTCGAGCACACGCGCGCTGGTCGTGAAGACGCTCATCTGGCTGTCRAAGCGCTCGATGATGCGGCGCTCCAGATCATCCAGCTTTGCCTGGTCGACTTCGCCCTTGCGCTTCATCGCCGCCTCGGTGACGATGACCATCGTCCGCGCTGCCTGCTCGCCGCCCATCACTGCAGTCTTGGCATTCGGCCACGAAAAGCAGAACCGCGGATGAAAGCCGCGCCCGCACATGCCGTAGTTGCCGGCGCCAAAGGAAGCGCCGCAATAGATGGTGATCTGCGGCACCGTCGCGTTGGTCACGGCCTGGATCATCTTCGAGCCGTGCTTGATCATGCCGCCCTCTTCATAGTCCTTGCCCACCATGAAGCCGGTCGTGTTGTTGAGATAGAGGATCGGCGTCTTGGACTGGCAGCAAGCCTGAATGAAGTGGGTTGCCTTCGTCGCGCCGGCCAGATCGATCGGGCCGTTGTTGGTCACGACACCCAATGGAACGCCCTCGATCTTGATGTGACCGACGACCGTAGCGCTGCCGTAGTTCTCGCCGAATTCGAGAAAGTCCGAATCGTCCGCGATGCGCGAAATCACCTGCTTCATGTCGACGGGCCGCTTCGGGTCCATCGGCATGATGCCGAGCAGTTCTTCGGGGTCATGGCGTGGCGGCTTGAAGCGTCGCGGCGGCTCCTGCGGCAAATCGCGGTTCCAGTCGATGTTGGCGAGGATTTCGCGTGCAATGCGGATGGCGTCGCGGTCGTCCTCCGCAAGGTAGTCGCCAAGGCCGGAAATCGAGGTGTGCATCACCGCGCCGCCGAGTTCTTCCTCGGTCGCGATTTCGCCCGTGGCGGCTTTGAGCAACGGCGGCCCGGCCAGAAAAGCCCGCGAACGGTCGCGCACCATCACGATGTAGTCGGACAAGCCTGTCTGGTAGGCGCCTCCCGCCGTCGAAGATCCGTGCGTCACGGTGATCACGGGCAATCCTGCTGCAGACATGCGCGCGAGATTGCGAAACAGGCTTCCGCCGGTGATGAATTCCTCGACCTTGTAGGTCATCAGATTGGCGCCCGCGCTTTCCACGAGTTGAACGTATGGAAGCTTGTTTTCGAGTGCGAGTTCCTGCACGCGCAACTGCTTCGGTATGCCCATCGGCTGCAGCGCACCGGCGTCGATGCCCGAATCCGACGCATTGACCATGACACGCACGCCCGACACCCAGCCGATGCCCGCGATCACGCCGCCGCCCGCGACACTTTTCTCCAGATCGGCGTTGTCCAGCCCCAGGCCCGCGAGCGATGAAATCTCGAGAAACGGCGTGCCCGGGTCGAGCAGAAGGGAGAGCCGTTCGCGTGGCAGCAACTGACCGCGCTTTTCGAAGCGCTCGCGGGACTTCGCCGATGCGGCGATGGTGCGCTGCTCGCAGGCACGCACGCGCTCGATCAGCGCCTTCATGCCCTCGGCATTCGCCTTGAAGGACCCGCTGCCGCACGCAATGGTGGATTCAATGGTGGCCATTCGCCAAGCTTAGGCAACGGCACCTGCCCAGTCTTGTGCGAATTGGCTGCATCAGCTTCAAGCGCGCAAACGGACCCGGAGCTTGGAGATCAATGCCACCCGGCCAGCGCCTTCATCGTGCCGGTCGATACCAGCGCGGATAGAACTGCGCCACGCGCGGCCCGTCCGTCGCCAACGCGTGGCAGCCGTCGAGCTGAAAAGGCTTCTCCGTGTCCGAAACGGCGAGGGTGTTTCCCGCAAGCGTCTGGACCACGCCGGTCGCCATGGTCCGAAGCAATTCCGACATGTGCGTGCAGCCGCGAATGCCCCCGAAGAGCTTGGAGATGTGACGGTTGAATCCAGCGCCCACGCGCACGCCGATCAGATCTGCATAGTGGGGCGCGATGTCGCCGCAGGCGTCCGGAAACGGCGAATCTTCGGTTGCCGCCACGGCGTCGACAATGAGCGCCGAATCGTCGACCGTCAGCCGCAGCCACATCGAGTGGATCGCCTCGCCGCCGGGTCGTTCGCCGCCCGGAAACTTGAAACTCTGATCGCGAACGTCGCGAAGATGGCCTTCGATGTCCCATAGGCCGTCGTTGCGGCGATACCCACGGATAGTGATAGTGCGGCCGTGGGCGGGAAGGCGCTCGGCGGTAGGTGGAGGCAATGACATGGCAAAAACAAGAATAGCGGCGAACCAAGGCCGGGTCATCATGCCGCAGTGCCTCGCTGGGTGTTTTCGCGCCGGGTGCTTGCCCCCACGCAGCGACTTGGCGCAAGCGTCTGCCGCGCTCCTCGCCTAAGCTTGTTCCTTTCGCAGCCATAGAGTCGCTCGCCACCCATGACCGCGTCCACGCCCATGCCCACGTCACCTCCTGTGCAGAAGACTGTTCGCATCGGAGGCGCCTCCGGCTTCTGGGGGGACAGCATGGTGGCTGCGCCCCAACTGGTGAAACTCGGCCGGCTCGACTATCTGGTCTTCGACTATCTCGCCGAGACCACGATGGCGATCCTCGCCGCGGCGCGCGCCAACAAGCCAGAATTGGGCTATGCGACGGATTTCGTCGACATCGCGATGAAGTCGGTGCTGAAGGACGTCAAGCGCCAAGGTATCAAGGTCGTGAGCAACGCCGGCGGCATCAATCCGCACGGCTGCGCGACTGCACTCCAGGCGCTGGCGGAAGCCGAAGGCGTGACGCTGCGCATCGCGGTGATCGAGGGCGACGACGTGAGCGCACGGATGCCGGAGGTGCGCGACGCCGGCACCAAAGACATGTTCACTGATGAATCGCTGCCCGAGAAAGCATTGAGCGCCAATGCCTATTTGGGCGCACTTCCGATCGCCGCCGCGCTGGCAGCCGGTGCCGACGTGGTCATCACCGGGCGCTGCGTCGACAGTGCCGTCACGTTGGGCCCGCTCATGCACGAGTTCGGCTGGCGCGCGGACGACTACAACCTGCTCGCTTCGGGAAGCCTCGCGGGCCACATCATCGAATGCGGCTGCCAGGCAACCGGCGGACTTCACACCGATTGGAAAGACATTCCGGATTGGACCCACATCGGCTATCCCATCGCCGAATGCCATGCCGACGGAAGCTTTGTCGTGACGAAGCCGGAAGGCACCGGCGGCAAGGTGATCCGTGCTTGTGTGGCTGAGCAGTTGCTGTACGAGATTGGTGACCCAGGCGAATACATGCTGCCTGACGTGACTTGCGACTTCCGCGAAGTGACTATCGAGCAGCAAGGCGCCGATCGCGTGTACGTGAGCCCGGCACGCGGCCGTGCACCGTCTCCCCACTACAAAGTGTCGGCCACCCAACTCGATGGCTTCCGCTGCGCCGCAAGCATGGTGATCATCGGTATCGACGCCGAGAAGAAGGCGGTGCGCACCGCTGAATCCATCATCGAAAGAACCAGCGAAATCCTCGTCGACATGGGCTTGCCGCCGTTCACGTCGACGTATATCGAAGTGATCGGTGCCGAGTCGCTCTACGGGCCGCACGCACGCACTCGCCACGTGCGCGAAGTCATGATGCGGGTGGTCGCGAACCATCCCCAGAAGGCGGCGCTGGCCATGTTCGCGCGCGAAATTGCGCCATCGGGCACATCGTGGTCACCCGGCACCACAGGCCCCGGAGGCGGCCGACCGGCGGTGTCGCCGTTGATCAAGCCCTTTGCTTTCTTGCTCGCCAAGAAGGCGGTGCCGGTATCTTTCGTGCTGGACGGTCAGTCGTACTCGGTAACGGTACCGATGAATACGGACGATGTGGGCGCGACTGCCACTTGCGAGCCTCCGCCCTTCGAGGGCGACGGTGGCCAGCAAGTCGAAGTGCGATTGATTGAACTCGCCTGGGCGCGCAGCGGCGACAAGGGCAACCTGTCGAACATCGGGCTCGTGGCGCGCCGGCCCGAATGGTTGCCCCTCATCTGGTGCCGCATCACGCCTGAGGCGGTGAGCGCGTATTTTGCGCATCTGGTGCATGGAAAAATCGAGCGTTTCTATCTGCCGGGCATCGCCGGGATGAACTTGCTGCTCCACGATGCGCTCGACGGCGGCGGCCCTTCATCGATGCGGATGGACCCGCTGGGGAAGGGTATGGCGCAGATGTTGTTGGACATGACTGTGCCCATACCGATCAGTGAGGCTGGCAAGCTGGTCTGAGCACGGTGACATCAGCCTAGTAGACCCAGTCTGTCGCCGCTTGCTCAGTGCAAGGTGCCAGGTCGTAGCTGCGACCGTGGTCAAGCTGGGTATCAACTGTGTCTCGGCTTCGGCTCACTCCCACTCAATCGTCGCGGGCGGCTTGCTGCTCACGTCATAGGTCACGCGATTAATCCCGCGCACCTCATTGATGATCCGCCCCGACACCTTCTTCAACAACGCATAGGGCAGCTCCGCCCAGTCCGCCGTCATGAAGTCGCTGGTTTGCACAGCGCGCAGCGCCACGACGTAGTCGTAGGTGCGGCCGTCGCCCATCACACCCACACTCTTCACCGGCAGGAAGACAGTGAAAGCCTGGCTCGTGAGGTCATACCAGCTCTTGCCGCTGCTCGGGTCCGTGAAATTGCGCAGTTCTTCGATGAAGATCGCGTCGGCGCGGCGCAGCAGGTCTGCGTATTCCTTCTTCACCTCGCCCAGAATCCGCACGCCCAAGCCCGGCCCGGGGAAGGGATGGCGATAGACCATCTCAGGCGGCAGCCCGAGCGCCACCCCAAGCTCGCGCACTTCGTCCTTGAACAGATCGCGCAAAGGTTCCAGCAGCTTCAGTCCCAATTGCTCCGGCAGGCCGCCCACGTTGTGGTGGCTCTTGATCGTCACGGCCTTCTTGCTCTTGGCGTCGCCGGACTCGATCACATCCGGATAGATGGTGCCCTGTGCCAGCCACTTGGCGCCTTTCGCGCCGGCGCTGGTGAGCCTGGCGGCTTCCTGCTTGAAGACGGTGACGAACTCGCCCCCGATGATCTTGCGCTTGGCTTCGGGATCGCTGACGCCCTTCAGCTTGCCCAGGAAGAGCTCACTCGCGTCCACGCGAAGCACCTTGGCGTGCAGTTTGCCGACGAACATGTCCATCACCATGTCGCCTTCGTTCAGCCGCAAGAGGCCATGGTCGACGAAGACGCAGGTGAGCTGGTCGCCGATCGCGCGGTGAATCAGCGCAGCCGCCACTGACGAATCGACGCCGCCTGAAAGCCCGAGGATGACCTCCTCGTCGCCCACCTGCTTGCGGATGGCTTCGACAGCTTCGGCGATGTGATCGCGCATGACCCAGTCGGGCTTGGCGCCGCAGATGCCGAGCACGAAGCGATCGAGGATCGCCTTTCCCTGCTGCGTGTGCGTGACTTCGGGATGGAACTGCAAGGCATAGAAATGCCGATCTTCGTCGGCCATGCCGGCGATCGGGCAGCTTTCAGTCGAAGCCATCAGCCTGAAGCCGGGTGGCAGCTCGGTGACCTTGTCGCCGTGGCTCATCCAGACGTTGAGCATGCCGTGACCCTCGTCGGTCGTGAAGTCAGCGATGTTCTCGAGCAGCTCGGTATGGCCGCGCGCACGAACGGCCGCAAAGCCGAATTCGCGTTTGTGGCCGCCCTCGACCTTGCCACCCAGCTGGTGCGCCATGGTTTGCATGCCGTAGCAGATGCCCAGCACCGGCACGCCGAGCTCAAACACTGCCTGCGGGGCCTTGTCGGTCGTCTCTTCGTAGACGCTGGCGTGGCTGCCCGAAAGAATGATGCCCTTCAGGCTGCCGTCCTTGGCGTAGTCGCGAATCCATTCGTCGGAGACGTCGCATGGATGAACTTCGCTCAGCACGTGGGCCTCGCGCACGCGACGGGCAATCAGCTGAGTGACTTGCGAGCCGAAATCGAGGATCAGGATCTTCTGGTGTTGCATGGCTGACCGATCACTCGGCGCGGTAGTTGGGCGCTTCCTTCGTGATCTGCACGTCGTGTACGTGGCTCTCGCGAATGCCTGCGGTGGTGATTTCGACGAACTCGGCCTTGCTCTTCATTTCCTCGATGGTGGCGCAGCCGCAATAGCCCATGCTCGCGCGCAATCCGCCGGACATCTGATAAACGATGGAGACCATCGAGCCCTTGTAAGGAACGCGTCCCTCGATGCCTTCGGGCACGAGCTTGTCCGCGTTGGGGTTGCCGGTGCTCGACTCCTGGAAGTACCGGTCGGCGCTGCCCTGCTGCATTGCGCCGATCGAGCCCATTCCCCGGTAGCTCTTGTAGCTGCGGCCCTGGAACAACACGATCTCGCCAGGAGCTTCCTCGGTGCCGGCGAACACGCCGCCCATCATGACCGTGCTCGCGCCGGCAGCGATGGCCTTTGCGATGTCGCCCGAATAGCGGATGCCGCCATCGGCGATCAGCGGAATGCCGGTTCCTTGCAGTGCCGTCGCGACGCTGTCCACGGCCATGATCTGCGGCACGCCCACCCCGGCCACGATCCGCGTGGTGCAGATGGACCCTGGGCCGATCCCGACCTTGACCGCATCGGCGCCGGCGTCAGCCAGCGCGCGAGCTGCGTCGCCCGTCGCGATATTGCCGCCGATCACGTCGACCTGCGGATAGTTCTTCTTGACCCAGCGCACGCGCTCGATCACCCCCGCGCTGTGGCCGTGGGCCGTGTCGACGACGATCGCATCGACACCGGCCTTGACGAGCGCTTCGACACGCTCCTCGGTCCCTGCCCCCACGCCGACGGCCGCGCCAACCCGCAAGCGGCCGCTGGCGTCGCGCGCCGCGTTCGGGAAGCTGGTTTGCTTGGTGATGTCCTTGACGGTGATCAGGCCCTTAAGCTCCCAGGAGTCATTGATCACGAGCAGGCGTTCAAGCTTGTACTTGTTGAGCAGCGCCTTGGCGTCGGCAAGCGTGGTGCCGTCGGGCACCGTGATGAGCTTGTCGCGCCGCGTCATGATTTCGCTGACGGGAGCGTCGTACCGGTTCTCGAAGCGCAGATCGCGTCCGGTCACGATGCCGACCACCTTGCCTGCATCGCACACCGGGAATCCGGAAATTCCGAGTTGTTCCGACAGCGCCATAACCTGGCGCACGGTGTGGCTCGGCGTGATCACCACCGGGTCGCGCAGCACGCCCGATTCATAGCGCTTCACCTTCGCGACCTGCGCGGCCTGTTCCGCAGCGGTGAAGTTCTTGTGGACGATGCCGATGCCCCCTTCTTGCGCCATGGCGATCGCGAGGCGAGCCTCCGTCACGGTGTCCATTGCAGCGGAAACCAGGGGGAGATTGAGGGTGATGTTTCGGGAGAGCCGGGTGGCGAGGGAAGTGTCCTTGGGCAGGACCTGGGAGAACGCTGGCACCAGCAACACGTCGTCGAAGGTGAGCGCTTTGCCGAGAAGGCGCATGGGTGAAGCTCCAAAAGACGGATTGTAACGATGGCTCGGCGACCCCGATGACGTGGGGAAATGCGCTTTCCCGCACGCATTGAGGGCAGAAAAGAAGTCGCAAGCGCCATCTATGTTGCTAAAACGCCAGCTTCAAGGTTGCAAAACGTAAGGCAGCGCTAAACTGCCCGCCATGAAATTCGCGCACCTCGTCGTCCTAGGCTCGATCTTCCTTCTGCCAGTGGGTGCCCAGGCCCAATGGCAATGGATCGACAAGGACAACAAGAAGGTCTTCAGCGACCAGCCGCCCCCGATCGACATCCCCGAAAAGAACATCCTTCACAAGCCGAACGTGCCGTCGAAGCGCGCAAATGCGGCTGCGCCGGCAACGCCAGTCGAAGCCCCCGCTGCAAGCGCATCCGTGCCGGCCGCCAGCGCGAAGCCATCGGGCATCGACAAGGATCTTGAAGAAAAAACGCGCAAGGCCGAAGAGGCCGAAAAGGCCAAGCAAGCGGCGGAGATGCAGAGGATTGCGCAGGCCAAGGCTGAAAACTGCAATCGGGCGCGGCAGGGCAAGGCAACGATGGACAGCGGTATCCGCGTGGCGCGGGTCAATGCTCAGGGCGAGCGCGAAATCATGGACGACAGAGCGCGCGCGGCCGAACAACAGCGCCTGCAATCCGTCATTGAATCGGACTGCAAGTAGCGGTTTCTGTTTCTCGTTTCTACGCTTCTACGTTTCTAGTAGCCCGCTTTGCCACCCTTGCGACGGCGAGCAAAGAGGCCTGTTCCGCGTGCGCCCTGCTGCTTGAAGCGCTCGCGCCGCGCGATCTTGGGATCGACGGTCAGCGGACGGCACAGCTCGACGCGATCGAGGTTTGCCAGGACTTGGGTCCATTCCGCTTGCCGGCCCCAGATCCCCGGAGTGGCCGCCTTCCAGTCGAATTGCGGAAACGCGGCGGAAAGGCCGGTTGCAAGCACCGCATCTTCGATCGAGGACCCTTCAGGAACGCTCACAACCTCTTCGAACACCTCGCGCGGAGCGGGCGAACAAACTACCGTGACTTGCAGCGGCATCAGGCGGTGCCGTAGATGTGTTCGGCGCGCTTCACAAAGGCTTCCACGAGGTTGGAGGCAATCTTGTCGAACACGGGTCCCACCAAAGCCTGCAGCGCAAAGTTGTTGAAGCCATAGCTGAGGTTGAGTTCGACGCGGCATGCGCGCTCGCCCTCTTCGCCGACAGGTGTGAATTTCCAGACGCCGTCGAGATTGGAGAATGGCCCGTCCACGAGTTTCAGATGCACTTCCCGGCCCGGCACGTGAGTGTTGCGGGTCGTGAAGTTTTGGTGAAATCCACTGAACGCGAGGCCAACCTGGGCAGTCATGCCGAACTCGTCCTGCTCCATGACTTTCGAGCGATCGCACCACGGTAGAAACTCCGGATACTTCGCGACGTCGGTGACCAGGGCGTACATCTCGTCGGCGCTGTACCAGATCAGAACGGACTTGTGGACTGTTTTCATAGAATCGGCACAGCGTGCGCGACGGATTGTATTGAAGCCATGCAGACCTCACTTGATTCACCATGGCCACCAAGAAAAAGCAAGACACATCTTCCCGCATCGCGGACAACAAGAAAGCTGCCTACAACTACTTCTTCGAGGAGCGCTTCGAAGCAGGAATGGTGCTCGAAGGATGGGAAGTCAAGTCGCTGCGCGAAGGCAAGGTGCAATTGACCGACGGCTATGTCGTGATTCGCGATGGCGAACTCTTCGTGATCGGCTGCCAGATCAATCCCCTGCGCTCGGCTTCGACGCACGTCACGCCCGACTCGGTCCGTACCAAGAAGCTCCTGTTGCACAAGGAACAGATCCGCCGCCTGATTGGCAAAGTCGAGCAAAAGGGCTATACGCTTGTGCCGCTCAACCTCCACTGGAAAGCCGGCAAGGTGAAATGTGAAATCGCACTGGCCAAAGGCAAGGCCGAACATGACAAGCGCGACACCATCAAGGACCGCGAAGGCAAACGCGAGGTCGAACGCGCCATGAAGAGCCGAAGCCGCTGAAGGAACCCGCATGGCGATCCAACCCCTCGATGCTTCGCGTGTCAATCCGCTTGAAGGCGGCCCGAGCTTTTCACTGGGCAACCGGATATCGCGCGCCATCTGGAATCTGACTTGGGCAGTGCTTGCATCGTGGACGCCGCCGCAGATGCGCTTCTGGCGGCGCTTTTTGCTGAAGCTCTTTGGCGCCCGGTTGGGCGAACTCTCCGACGTGCGGGGCAGCGCGCGGGTCTGGTACCCCCCTCACCTGCATCTTGCGGACCGCGCGCTCCTGGCTGAACGGGTGACTTGCTACAACATGGCTCCCATTTCGCTCGGCGTTGGAGCGCTGGTCTCGCAAGGCGCACATCTTTGCGCCGGCAGCCATGACATCACTTCGGAAAATTTTCAGCTGACGGCCCAGCCGATCACCATCGGCGCGCGGGCTTGGATTGCAGCCGAAGCCTTCGTCGGACCCGGTGTGGAGGTGGGTGAAGGCGCGGTCCTGGGGGCTCGCAGCGTTGCATTCCGGTCGTTGGATCCATGGACCGTCTATGGCGGAAATCCGGCCAAGGCGATCAAACGGCGCGTCATGCGCGACGGCACTGGCGGCGATCCTGGCGGCACCCCCTGATCTCGTTCATTTATTTTGAGGCGGTTGGAATAAACACGACCGCGGCGGCGTTCATGAGGCAATCGACCACGATCGGTTGAGTCGCCTCCAGGAAACATTCCATGCCGCCAATCAATTTGCCGCTTGCTGTGCTGGTTGCCTACGTCACGCTGATGAGCGGCTACCTGGCTGTCCAGAGTCCGGACCGTGTGGCTCCGATCTGCCGCGCGATTCAGCACTGAACGCCTGTCGTCATGGATTCCAGCGCCATCGTCGAACAGATCCCGAGCCTGCGTCGATATGCGCGTGCGCTAACCGGCGACGGCTGGGCGGCCGACGACCTGGTGCAGGACACGCTCGAGCGCGCTTGCAGCAAGTGGCGCTTGTGGATTGTCGGAACCGACTTGCGCGCCTGGCTCTTCACGATCATGCATAACGTATTCGCGAGCCAGATCCGACGCGCACCGCCTCGCGCTTCGGTCGATGTCGACGAGCTTGTTCACGAATTGCGCGGCGCTGAGTCGCACCGCGACCAGGCCCTCGATCTCCAGCGTTGTCTGCTGTTGCTTCCGGAGGACCAGCGCGCTGTGCTTCTGCTCGTGGCGCTCGAAGATCTTTCCTATGCGCAGGTGGCCAAAGTGCTTGGCGTTCCGGTCGGCACCGTCATGTCGCGCCTTTCACGCGCACGCAGTCGCCTGCAGGATCTGATGGATGGGACGTCGACACCAGCCAATCGCCCGGGCCTGCGCCGCCTCAAGTAACCGGCCATTGCCATGAAAACGCCTACTCCGCCCGTCGACGATGATCTGCACGCCTGGGAAGCTCAGCGCGAAGCGTTGCGCCAGTTGCATCGCGAGGTTCTCGACGAACCGGTGCCGCCGGCCTTGCTGGCAGCGGCCGGCCTTGCTGCCCGGCATCACGCCCGTCAGAACCGCTGGATGCAATGGGGCGGGATGGCCGCCGGGATCGCCCTCGCCTTTGCCGCGGGTTGGCTGGCCAACAATCAATGGACATCGCCGACCGGCGCGCCGTTGGCTCGGGGGCCGGCGACGCGGGAATTCGTCCACGCGGCCGCTGTGGCTCATGCTGTCTACACGCCCGAAAAACGTCACCCAGTCGAAGTGGCCGCTGCGGACCAGCAGCACCTCGCGCAATGGCTTTCGAAGCGCCTGGATCGGCCCATCAAGGTACCGGATCTGTCGGCAGAGGGCTATACGCTCGTGGGTGGACGCCTGTTGCCGGGCAACGAAGGCGCGCGAGCGCAGTTCATGTTCGAACGAGCCACGGGGGAGCGAATCACGCTCTACATCGGCAGTCTCGCCACCTCATCCAAGGCCGCGCGCTCGGACGAGACTGCATTCCGATATTCGGCGGATGGTCCGGTGCCCAGCTTCTACTGGATCGACCATGGGTTTGGCTACGCGCTGACCGGACCGCTGTCTCACGATGCATTGCTCGGTATCGCCACGGTGGTCTACCAGCAATTGGAAAAGGCCGGCGGATAGACTGTCCACTCGAACTCGTTTTTTTTAACCGAAGGAGAAAACTCTATGAAACTGCTCAGCGCCTCGATCCTCGCCGTTGCCCTGCTCGCCGGATGCGGGAGCATGTCGCCGGCACCGGACACGCCGACACGCACTGCCGACGGAGTGCTGATCGGCCCGACCGGCATGACGCTGTACACCTTCGACCGAGATGCCGTCGGGAGCGGCAAATCCGCCTGCAACGGCCCATGCGCCACAGCCTGGCCGCCGCTCCCCGTCGCAGAAAATGCCAAGCCGATCGGCCCCTACACGATCATCGTGCGCGATGACGGCAAGAAGCAGTGGGCCTACAAGGGCGCGCCGCTGTACTACTGGTCCAAGGACACGAAGGCTGGAGACAAGACGGGCGACGGTTTCAACAAAGTCTGGAAAGTGGCTCGCCCGTAATCCGAGCGACCCAATAGAAAAAGCCGGCCTGAAGCGCCGGCTTTTTTGCTTTTCGATTCAGGCCGCAGCGCGATCAGCAGCGGCCCTTCTTTGCTTGACCCGGTGGGCAGTGATACGCGTCATCGTAGCGGTCGTGATCATGACCACGATCGTGTTCGTGATCATGGTGCCCGTGGTCACGGTCCTTCTTGTACTTGACGGGTTTCCAGTTCGGCTCGACCCAGCGCCATCCACCATCCGCACGCACCCAGCGGCCCGGCGCATAGTCGTAGTCGGCGCGTGCCGGTTGCCAATACCCCTGGTGCCACGCGTAGGCATTCTCGCGATACTGCCAATTGCCAGGCACCCAGATATACCCCGCACGTGGCGGCGGCAGGGGCTCCATGCGGGGCGGCGGCGGCGCGACTGCCACGAGTCCCGGAATGTTGATGTTGATGGAAACCTGCGCCGACGCGCAGAACGGCACGGCGACGAGGGCGCAAGAAAGAAGAGTTGCTGAAAAGCGCATCTGTAGTGAGGTCCTTTGAAAGTTTCAGGAAGTCCCGGGCAGCGTGGCCGCGGGCACGCGACGCTCGCGCATGCCAAGAAGTTCATTGAACACGAGCGCGCCAATGACCAGGACACCGCCTGCAAGCACGCTCGACTCTGGCTCTTCTCCGGCGCCGACCCATGCAAGCGCGATACCGAAGATCACCTCCAGGAGGCCCAGAAGCGAGACCTCCGGTGCCTTCAGGACACGCGCGCAAAGCACGGAAAGGACGCACGGAATCGCAAGCTGAAAGAGCCCAAGGAAGGCCAGAAGCCCGAGGTCGTGCGCGTTGGCCTTCAATGGCCACGCCAGCGGTAACGTGACGAGGACGGAAATCATGGCTCCGATCAGCACGGCCGGAACGAGATCGACATCGTGGCCCTTCGCGTGAGCATGCTGAACCACCGTCCAGTTGCACGCTGCGGCAAGCGGAACGCCTAGCGCCACCAGTGTGCCGAGCAGCGAACCCTCTCCGACCTGCGCTCCGTACATCCATCCGATGCCGATGCCGCCCAGGACGATGGCGCCCCAGGTGCGCGCTGCGAGTTTGTGGCCGATGAAAATCCGCGCGCCCAGCGCCGTCAGCAGGGGCCCAAGCGCCATGGTGACCAGAACGTTGGCAACACTCGTCAAGGTGAGCGCGACCATGAAGGCCGTGAACATCACGCTCCAGCAGACGCCGGAGATCCACAGTTCATGCCCCGCGTGCCGAATCCGCGTGAAAACCGCCCTGCCCCTCCAAAGCGGAAGGATCACGAGCAGAGAAACCACCGTGAAGAAGCTTCTCCAGAACGTCACCTCGAAGCTGCGCGCGTGCTCGAGGTGGCGGGTGACGACTCCCGCCGTGGCCCACATGAGGGTCACCACGACCATCAGACAGGCTGCGCGGCCGTGCGTCAGTCCACGACGTCCGCCGGCGGAATGCATCAGGCGCTCTCGCGGGAAGCGCGCTTGCGCTCGTGTTCCTTGAGGTAGCGCTTGCGCAGCCGCACGCTCTTGGGCGTGATTTCGACGAGCTCGTCGTCCTCGATGAATTCCACGCCGTATTCGAGCGTGAGTTCGATCGGCGGCGTGATCTTGATCGCATCTTCCTTGCCGGACACGCGGAAGTTCGTCAGCTGCTTGGTGCGCGTGGCATTGACCACCAGATCGTTGTCTCGGCTGTGGATGCCGACGATCATGCCTTCGTAGACGGGGTCGTTCGCACGCACGAACATGCGGCCGCGGTCGTCCAGCTTGCCCAAGGCGTAGGTGAAGATCTCGCCGTCATCCATCGAAATCAATACGCCGTTCTTGCGGCTGCCGATCTCGCCCTTGTGTGGCTCATAGCTGTCGAAGATGTTCGAGATCAGGCCCGATCCACGCGTCAGATTCAGGAACTCGTTGGTGAAACCGATCAAGCCTCGCGCCGGAATGCGGTATTCGAGGCGCACGCGGCCGCGACCGTCCGGCTCCATGTTGACGAGTTCGCCTTTGCGCTCGCCCAGCGCTTGCATCACGCCGCCCTGGTGCTGCTCTTCGATGTCGGCGGTCACCAGTTCGATCGGCTCGTGCCGCTCGCCATCGATGTCCCGGAACACCACGCGCGGCTTCGACACTGCCATTTCGTAGCCTTCGCGACGCATGTTTTCCAGCAGGATCGTCAGGTGCAGTTCGCCGCGGCCCATGACTTCGAAGACACCTTCTTCGTCCGTTTCCTTGACGCGCAGGGCCACGTTGTGTTGCAACTCTTTCTGCAGGCGGTCCCAGATCTGGCGACTGGTGACGAACTTGCCTTCGCGGCCGGCGAGCGGGCTCGTGTTGACGCAGAAGTTCATCGTCAGGGTCGGCTCATCGACCTTGAGCATCGGGAGTGGCATCGGATTGACGGGATCGGTCACCGTCACGCCGATTCCGATATCGGCAATGCCGTTGATCAGAACGATTTCACCTGGACCTGCCTCTGCGGCCTGGACGCGCTCCAGACCCTGGAAGGTCAGCACCTGATTGACGCGGCCCTTGACGGCCTTGCCGTCCGGTCCTTCCATCACGACGACATCCATCATCGGTTTGATGGTGCCGGCGTTGATGCGGCCAACGCCGATCCGGCCCACAAAAGTCGAGAAGTCGATGGCCGAAATCTGGAGCTGCAGTGGCGCTTCGGGGTCGCCATCGTGCGCAGGTACGTGCTTGAGGATGGTGTCGAACAACGCCGACATGTCGGGGCCCCACTGTTCACCGTGCTCGCCCTCTTCCAGCGACGACCAGCCGTTGATGCCGGACGCATAGACGACAGGGAAGTCGAGTTGTTCGTCGGTGGCGCCGAGCTTGTCGAACAGGTCGAAGGCGGCGTTGACCACGTGGTCGGGGCGTGCGCCGGGCTTGTCGACCTTGTTCACCACCAGAATGGGCTTCAGGCCGAGAGCCAAAGCCTTTTTGGTCACGAAGCGCGTCTGTGGCATCGGGCCTTCTTGAGCGTCGATCAACAGCACGACGCCGTCCACCATGCTCAGCGCACGTTCGACTTCACCGCCGAAGTCGGCGTGGCCTGGGGTGTCGACGATGTTGATGTGCATACCCTTCCACGTCACGGCACAGTTCTTGGCGAGGATCGTGATACCCCGCTCTTTTTCGATGGCGTTGTTGTCCATCACTGTGTCGACCACTTTCTCGTGCTCGGCAAAGGTGCCGGACTGGCGCAGCAATTGGTCGACCATGGTGGTCTTGCCATGGTCCACGTGGGCGATGATGGCGATGTTGCGGATCTGGTTGGTGCTCATGGTGTCGCTTCGGTCAAAAGTGTCTGCTGGATTTCGATGGGGTTCAGCAAGCGCCCCGGGATCAGTTCGCCGGCCGCGACATGGGCAGTGCCCAGGAAGGCGTGCGGCTCGCGGCCAAATACGGCCACCTGCGATGCGTCGGGCCAAATCCCGCGACGGCGCAGGCCCGACAGGAACCGCGCCGCATCTTCCGGCCCGAGCGTGACCGTCGTATGGCCGGTCACCAGCGATTCAGCCGGCAGAAGTTGCGCTAGACGCTCTTCTTCGCCCATGGCTTCGAACGCTTCGAGGGTCACGCACTGCGAGATGTCGAAGCCGCCTGTCGCGATTCGGCGCAGGAAAGTCAGATGTGCGCCGCAGCCGAGCGCTTCGCCGATGTCTTCGCCGAGCACCCGAATGTAGGTGCCCTTGCTGACCGCAGCGCGGATGTGAATGGTGTCGGCCGTGTCGGCCTTCAGCGTGAGTTCATGAACCACGACATTGCGAACCGCGCGTTCGACCTCGATGCCCTCGCGCGCGTATTCGTAGAGCGCCTTGCCGTCCTTCTTCAGGGCGCTGTGCATCGGCGGCACCTGGGCGATCGGCCCGGTGAACTTCGCTTCGGCCCGCGCAAGATCGTCCGCCGTGACGGACACCGGCCGTTCGGCCACGACTTCGCCCTCGGCATCTCCCGTGGAGGTCTTTATGCCGAGCCTGGCGCGAGCTTCATAGGTCTTGTCGGCTTCGAGATGAAGTTGACTGAACTTCGTGGCGGCGCCAAAGCACAGCGGCAACACACCCGTCGCGAGCGGATCGAGCGTGCCGGTGTGTCCCGCTTTTTCAGCGCGCAGCAACCATTTGGCCTTCTGCAAGGCCTGATTGCTGGAGAGACCCAGCGGCTTGTCGAGCAACAACACCCCATGCACAGGGCGCCGCTGCACCCGTGTGCGTGGCGCGTTCATCGTCAATCGTCTTTCGAGCGCGACGCGACCGCCTGGGCGATCAGCGCATTCATGTCCGCGGCGCGTTCGGTCGTGCGATCGAACTGGAAGTGGAGGGTCGGAACCGTGTGGATGTGCAGGCGCTTGAACAAGCCATTGCGCAGGAAGCCCGCAGCCTGGTTCAAGGCCTCGGTCGTCTCGACCGGATCGCCCACGAGAAGGCTGAAGAAAACCTTCGCGTGCGCGTAGTCCGGCGTGACCTCGACGGCCTGGATCGTCACCATGCCGACGCGCGGGTCCTTCAACTCGCGCGCGATCAGCTCGGTCAGATCGCGCTGGATCTGATCGGCCACCTTGAAGGCGCGGTTGGGGGTAGCGGTCTTTCTTTTGGGCATGGCCGAGGTCGATCCAGGTGCTTACAGCGTCCGGGCGATTTCCTTGATCTCGAAGAACTCCAGCTGATCACCTTCCTTGATGTCGTTGTAGTTCTTGAGCTTGATACCGCACTCGAAGCCTTCGCGGACTTCGCGGACGTCGTCCTTCAGGCGCTTGATCGAGTCGACTTCGCCAGTGTAGATCACCACGTTGTCGCGCAGCAGGCGGAAATGTGCCGTGCGGTTGACCGACCCGGAGGTGACCATACAACCCGCGACCGTGCCGATCTTGGATGCCACGAACACGGTACGGATCTCGGCGGAGCCGATGATCTCTTCGCGGCGCTCGGGCGCCAACATGCCGGCCATCGCCGTCTTCAACTCGTCCACAGCGTCATAGATGATGCTGTAGTAGTGAATGCCGACGTTGTTGCCTTCGGCGAGCTTGCGCGCACCTGCGTCGGCACGCACGTTGAAGCCGATGACCATCGCCTTCGAAGCGATCGCAAGATTGATGTCCGACTCGCTGATGCCGCCGACTGCCGCGTACACCACCTGCACCTTGACCTCTTCGTTCGAGAGCTTGAGCAGCGATTGGGCCAGGGCTTCCTGCGAACCCTGCACGTCGGCCTTGATGATGATCGGCACCATCTTGACTTCGCCCGCGGTCAGGTCGGAGAACATGTTCTCCATCTTGGCCGCCTGCATCTTTGCCAGCTTGGTGTTGCGGAACTTGCCCGCACGGTATGTCGCGATTTCGCGCGCACGGCGTTCGTCGCCCATCACCATGAACTCGTCGCCAGCTTGCGGGACTTCGGTCAGGCCCTGGATCTCGACCGGGATGGACGGGCCAGCCGTCTTGATGGTCTTGCCATCTTCATCGATCATGGCGCGCACGCGGCCGTAGGTCGAACCGGCCAGCACCACGTCCCCGGTCTTGAGGGTGCCGGACTGAACCAGCACCGTAGCGACCGGTCCGCGGCCCTTGTCGAGTTGCGCCTCGATCACGAGACCCTTGGCAGCAGCATCCACCGGCGCCTTGAGTTCCAGCACTTCGGCCTGCAACAGAACCTGCTCCAGGAGATCGTCCACGCCCTGCCCGGTCTTCGCGGACACGGGTACGAACGGCGTATCGCCGCCGTATTCTTCGGGCACGACTTCTTCCGCAACCAGCTCTTGCTTGACGCGGTCGAGGTTGGCATCGGGCTTGTCGATCTTGTTGATCGCCACCACGATCGGCACCTTCGCAGCCTTGGCGTGCTTGATGGCTTCCTTGGTCTGCGGCATGACGCCGTCGTCCGCGGCAACCACCAGGATCACGATGTCGGTCGCTTGCGCGCCGCGGGCACGCATGGCAGTAAACGCCTCGTGGCCCGGGGTATCGAGGAAGGACACCATGCCACGAGCGGTCTGCACGTGATAGGCGCCGATGTGCTGGGTGATGCCGCCGGCTTCGCCCGCGGCGACCTTGGCGCGGCGGATGTAGTCCAGCAGCGACGTCTTGCCGTGGTCAACGTGACCCATCACGGTCACGACCGGTGCGCGAGGCAAGGCTTCGGCCTGCTGCGCCGACACGTCCTCATCGGTGAAGGCTTCGGGATCGTCCAGTGCGGCGACGACCGCGCTGTGGCCCATTTCCTCCACGATGATCATCGCGGTGTCCTGGTCTAGCGACTGGTTGATGGTCGCCATCTGGCCTAGCTTCATCAATTGCTTGATGACTTCCGAGGCCTTGACCGCCATCTTGTGCGCGAGCTCCGACACCGTGATGGTTTCGGGAACATGGACTTCGATCACGCGAGCCTCGACCGGTGCCGCGGGTGCGCGCTCCTCTTGCCCGTTGCGGTCGTTGCCCCGACGACCACGAGGGCCTCCGCGCCAATTGCCGCGACCGACGCCGCCGCTCGCATCGCCGCGGGTCTTGATTTCCTTCTTCTTGGCGGTGTCACCGGCCCAGCTCGACGAGAGCTTGGCGGATTTCACTTCCTTACCAGCACCGGCACCCGCTGCGGGCGCGGCAGCTCCGGGCGCTCCTGGCGCGCCGGCACGTGCTGCGGGCGCCGTCGGTTTATGCAACGTACCCTTCACGCCACCCTTGGCGGCGTCGGGGGCGGGCTTTTCAGGAGCCTTGTGCGGCACCAGCACCCGAGCCGGCGCGTTCATCATGGCGCGGATGGCTTCGGCCTCGGCGAGCGCCTTGCGACGGCGTTCGTCCAGATCCCTGGCGCGAGCGGCTTCCTCGTCCGCGCGCGCTTTCGACTCGGCAGCGGCCTTTGCCTTGGCGTCGTCCTTGGCTTGCGCGGCTGCCGCCTCGGCAGCAGCCTTGCGGTCAGTGGCGGCAGGCGTTTCTTCCGGAGCCTCCGGAGCGCCTTCAGTCACTGTCGCCGCCGCAGCGGCTTCGGCCGCCTTCTTCTTGGCGGCTGCCTTGGCTTCCTGCTCGGCTCGTTCGGCTTGTTCGGCCTGCGCACGCTCACGCGCCTCGGCTTCTTCACGCAAGCGACGCTTTTCGACCAGCTCTTCTTCCTGGCGCCGGATCAGTTCGGCCTGGCGACGGGCTTCCTCCTCACGGCGGGTGAGTTCGGCTTCGTCGATCTGAGGGGCAGCGGCAGGTGCGGCGACGGGCGCTTCGGCCTGCGGCGCAGCATCGGCAGTCGCCGGATGGCCTTCATCGCGCTGGATGAAAGTGCGCTTCTTTCGCACTTCGACCTGGATCGTGCGGGCACGTCCGGTCGCATCCGCCTGCTTGATCTCGCTGGTCGACTTCTTCGTCAGCGTGATCTTCTTGCGTTCGGGCTCGACCGTGCCGTGGCTGGCCTTCAGGAAGCCGAGCAATCGCTGCTTGTCCGCCTCAGTGAGGGCGTCGGTCGGCGCCTGCTTGGGCACCCCGGCGCTCTTGAGCTGGTCAAGCAAGGTTTCGGGAGTCTTCTTGAGTTCGTTCGCGAACTCGGCGACAGTGGTACTGGACATATTGGTTTCGTGCCTCCATGACCATCACTCTTGGCCGGCGAACCAATGTTCGCGGGCTTTCAAGATGAGGTTCTTGGCGTCATCGGCGCTCTGGCCGGTGATCTCGGTGAGTTCATCGACCGCAAGGTCGGCGAGGTCGTCGCGGGTATGTACACCCGCCTCGGCCAACTTCGGAATAAGTGCCGGATCCAGCCCGGCAAGGTCGCGCAGATCCTGCGAAACGCCCTCCACATTCTCTTCGCGGGCGATTTCCATGGTCAACAGCGCATCCTTGGCGCGCGACCGCAATTCGTTGATCGTATCTTCGTCGAAGCTTTCGATCTCGAGCAATTCGGAAATCGGGACATAAGCGACTTCTTCCAGGCTGGTGAAGCCTTCGGAAATCAGGATGTCGGCGATTTCCTCGTCCACATCCAGCTTTTCCATGAAAAGCTTGCGGCTGGCATCGGTTTCGGTCGCCTGCTTCTGGGCCGACTCGTTGGCATCCATGATGTTGATCTTCCAGCCGGTCAGGTCGGAAGCCAGACGCACGTTCTGCCCGCCACGGCCGATCGCGATTGCGAGGTTTTCCTCGTCGACCACAACGTCCATTGCATGCTTCTCTTCGTCGACCACGATGGAGCTGACGTTCGCAGGTGCGAGGGCACCGATCACGAATTGAGCCGGGTCTTCGCTCCAGAGCACGATGTCGACGCGCTCGCCGGCGAGTTCGTTCGTCACGGCATTGACGCGCGTGCCGCGCACACCGACGCAGGTGCCGATCGGATCGACGCGCTTGTCGTGCGAAAGCACAGCGATCTTGGCCCGTGAACCCGGGTCCCGGGCACAGCTCTTGATTTCGAGCAAGCCCTGTTCAATTTCGGGGACTTCCTGGCGGAAGAGCTCGATCATGAATGCCGGCGCTGCACGAGACAGGATGATTGGTGCGCCACGCAGGGTCAGGTCGACTTCCATGATCATGGCGCGTACGCGATCACCATTGCGGAGGTTTTCCTTGGCGATCATCTCGCTGCGGCGGAGGCGCCCTTCGACCCGGCCGGCCTCGACGATGATGTCGCCCTTGTCCAGCCGCTTGACGGTGCCAGTGAAGATCTTCTCGCCACGCGACATGAAGTCGTTGAGCAGCATTTCGCGCTCGGCGTCTCGGATCTTTTGAAGAATGACCTGCTTGGCAGCCATCGCGCCGATACGGCCGATCGGCACCGAATCGACGGCCTCTTCGATGTATTCGTCGACCTCGATGTCCGGCATCTCTTCCTTGGCTTCGAAGAGCAGGATTTCCTGGTCGGGCAATTGCAGGCCGGCCTCATCGGGAACGACGTGCCAACGACGGAAGGTCTCGTAGTCGCCGCTGTCGCGGTCCACGGCGACGCGAATGTCCACATCGCCCTGATAGAGCTTCTTGGTAGCTTGCGCCAAGGCGGACTCGACCGCACCGAAGACGACGTCGCGCTCGACGTTCTTCTCGCGCGAGATCGCATCCACCAACATCAACATTTCGCGATTCATGCCACCACTCTCCTCGTTCAGTCCGACACTACCGTGCCAGGTTTGGGCCTGCGCCCCTTGAAATCCACTATCGGGGCGAGCCGCGCCTCACGCAACTCGTCCAAGGCAAAACCCAGCGCCTGCATCGGAGCAGGCGCGCGCTTTTTGCTGATCTTCTGGCCAGGCTTTGGCACCGAGCGGCCTTCGGGCTCCTGGCTCCAGACGATCTGCCAGCCCTGCGAACCGTCGGCCATCGCAACCCGCTCCAACGTGCCCCGAAATTTCTTGCGATTGGCCGCCACTTGGCCGCTTGCCGCCGCACCCATCGGTGCCTTGAGCGTGATGTCGACGACTTCGCCCACAAAACGCTCGAAATCCTGCTCATTGCGTAACGGGCGGTCGATGCCTGGAGATGACACTTCGAGCCGCTTGTATTCGGCGCCATCGACTTCGAGTGCGAACTGCAACTGTCGCGTGACCTTTTCGCAATCCTCGACCGTCAGGACGGGCTCCGGCACCCCAGGCGCCACAGCGACAGAATTTGGGCCATTCCACGGCAAATCAATCGTGACGCGCAGCAATCCCCCGGCCGACCGCTCGATCTCGACCAGGTCGTAGCCGAGTCCGGCCACGGTTTGTTCCACTGTCTGCTGCAATGCCACGTGTCTGTTTGCGCCCTTGATGTGCCCGATGCCGCCGCCCGCTTTTGCAGCACCAGGAAAAATGCTTCGACCAATAAAAAACGGGCGGTAAGTACCCGCCCGTTTGGTCGTGAGCCTCGAATTATATGCCAAACGCGTTACGAATTCATCGTTTTCCAAGGTCCAGGCAAGCGGATGCGGTACCAGTCTTATTGTCATCAGTCCGACACAGCCGCTACAGCTTCGCGGCGGCGTGAGGCCCGGCCCTTGCCGATACGCAACATTTCCTGCATCCATGACTCGCCTATTCAGCCAAGGCGGCGGCGACTAGTTTCTGGGTGTAAGGATGCTCCGGCGCGTCGAGCACGCGCTCGACCCGGCCGGATTCGAGAATCGCACCGTCTTTCATGACGATGACCTGGTGCGCCATCGCGCGGATCACCTCCACGTCATGTGTAATCAATAAGTAACTTAGGCCGCGCTCGCGCTGCAAGCGCTGCAGCAATCCCAGGACCTGCTTCTGGATGGTCACGTCGAGCGCGCTCGTCGGCTCGTCAAGTACCAGCAGACTGGGATCGACGATCAGTGCGCGAGCGATCGCGAGGCGTTGTCGTTGCCCGCCGGAGAATTCATGCGGGTAGCGGTCCAGAAGCGCGGGGAACTGCGCGTCGGTCAACCCGACGTCGGCCAGCGCCGCCAAGGCGCGCGTTCGCCGCTCCGTCGAACCGAGTTCGGGTGCATGAACGGTCAGGCCCTCGGCGACGATCTGTTCGACGGTCATGCGCGGCGAGAGCGACGAAAACGGGTCCTGGAAGACCACCTGCATGACGCGCCGCAGCGCACGGTTGCTGGCCCGTCCCGCGTCCCAGCGGTGGCCGGAGACGTCCAGTTCCCCCTGGTGCTTCAGCAAGCCGAGCGCAGCCAACGCCAGAGTGGATTTCCCCGAACCCGACTCGCCCACGACGCCCAGGGTCTCTCCAGGGCCGATGCTGAAGTCGGCGCCTTGAACGGCAATGAACTCGCCTTTGCGAAACCAGCCTCTCACTCCGGGCCTCGAGACCGGATAGCTCACGCGCAGCCCCTTCGCGGCCAGTACCGGCGCAGCGCCACCGGCGGGGGCAGGATCCACATCCCGTGTCGGCCGGCTGTCGATCAACTTGCGTGTGTAGGGATGCCGCGGCGCGCCGAAGACGGTCGACACGGCACCATGCTCGACGACGTGACCGTTTTCCATGACCGCCACGCGATCTGCGAACCGGTGCACCAAATTGAGGTCATGGGTGATGAGCAGCACGGCCATGCCGTACTTGCGCTGCAGGTCCGCCAGCAGTTCGAGGATCTGCGAGCGCACCGTCACGTCGAGCGCGGTGGTCGGCTCGTCCGCCAGCAGCAGGCGCGGCCTGCAAGCCAGCGCCATCGCGATCATCGCCCGCTGGCGCTGTCCGCCCGACAACTGATGCGGAAACGCCCTCGCCCGCCGCGCCGGTTCGGGAATGCCGGTGTCCGCCAGCAGTTGCACCGACGCTTCGTGCGCCGCCCTGGAAGACAGCGCCTGATGAAGTTCCAGCACTTCGGCGATCTGGTCGCCGACGGTGTAGAGCGCATTCAGAGCGGTCATCGGCTCCTGGAAGATCATCGCGATCTCCTTGCCCCGGATGCCGCGCAGCTTCGATTCAGGCAGTGACAACAAATCGCGGCGCGCACCCGTCGATTCGTCTCCAGCAAATTCGGCGACGCCGAAAACGTCCGCGTTCTGAACCAGTCGAAGCAGGCTCAGCGCGGTGACTGTCTTGCCTGACCCCGACTCGCCGACCAACGCCAGCTTTTCGCCCTGTGCGATGCTGAAGTCGATGCCGTGCACCACTTCCTTGTCGCCGAAGGCAACCCTGAGCCCCTGGACATTCAACAAGGGTGTCATCTGTCAGCCTTTCGCGGATCGAGCGCGTCGCGCAGCGCGTCGCCCATGAATGTCAGCAGCATCAGCGTGAGGACGAGCACGCCAAAGGTAGACAAGGAAATCCACCAGGCATCGATGTTCGCCTTGCCTTGGCTCAGGAGTTCGCCAAGCGAAGGCGTACCAGGCGGAACGCCCAGGCCGAGGAAGTCGAGCGAAGTCAACGCCAGGATCGCAGCGCTCATGCGAAACGGAAGAAACGTCACCACCGGCGTCATGCTGTTGGGCAGAATGTGCCGCCACATGATCTGCAGATTGCCCACGCCCAACGCTCGCGCGGCCCGCACGTAGTCCATTTGGCGATTGCGAAGGAACTCGGCGCGAACATAGTCGGAAAGCCCCATCCAGCCGAAGAGACTCAGCAGGATCAACAACAGCGCGACGCTCGGCGCAAACACGGCGCTGAAGATGATGAGCAAATAAAGCTCGGGCATTGAACCCCAGATCTCGATGAAACGCTGGAACGCGAGGTCGGTCTTGCCCGCGAAGTAGCCCTGCACCGCGCCGGCCGCCACGCCCAGCACGGTGCCGATGGCGGTGAGGGCCAGGCCGAACAGTACGCTTACCCGAAAGCCGTAGATCAGTTGTGCCAGCAGGTCGCGACCTCGATCGTCCGTGCCCAGCCAGTTGTCGCGGGTTGGCGCCGCCGGACTCGGAGACTTTGCGAAGTAGTTGAGCGTCTTGGGGCCGTACGGGTTCGGTGCGTAGATCGCCCAGTTGCCGCCTTGCGTGATGCGCTCGCGAATGAACGGATCGAGGTAGTCCGTCGGTGTCTCGAAGTCGCCGCCAAAGGTTTTTTCTGAATAGTCGCGCAAAACGGGAAAGTAGATCTTTCCCTCGTAGCGCATGACCAGCGGCCGGTCGGTCGACAGCACTTCGGCAAAGAGGCTCGTGACGACCATCACCACGAACAGCAGCAGGCTCCAATACCCCAGCCGATTGCGCTTGAAGCGCAGCCACGCGCGGCGTCCCGGGCTCAGCGACACGGGCTTGGCGGCGGCGCTAGTCAAACTTCACCCTCGGGTCGACCCATACGTAGCAGAGGTCTGAAATAAGCTTGGTCACCAAGCCGATCAGCGTAAAGAGATAAAGCGTGCCGAGCACGACCGGATAGTCGCGCCGGATCACGCTCTCGTAGCCCAGCAAGCCAAGCCCGTCGAGCGAAAAGAGCGTCTCGATGAGCAGCGAGCCCGTGAAAAACGCACCGATGAAAGCCGCCGGCAGGCCGGTGACGATCGGAATCAACGCGTTGCGAAATACGTGCTTCCAAAGCACCTGCCGTTCGCCCAGGCCCTTGGCGCGAGCCGTCAGCACGTATTGCTTGCGGATCTCCTCCAGGAAGGCGTTCTTGGTCAGCATGGAGGTCACCGCAAAGCTCCCCAGCACCATCGCTGTCACCGGCAAGGTGATGTGCCAGAGGTAATCGACGATGCGCGCACCCCAGCTGAGTTCGTCCCAGTTGGCCGAGGTCAGGCCGCGCAACGGAAACCATTGCAGTTGCCCACCAAAGATCACCAGCAGTGCCACGCCGAGGACAAAACCCGGAATCGCATAGCCGACGAGGATCAGCAAGGTGGTCACGAGGTCGAAGCGCGTGCCTGCGCGCACGGCCTTGGCGACGCCCAGCGGCACCGCAACCCCGTAGCTGATGAAGAAGGTCCAGAGCCCGAGACTGATCGAGACGGGGAGCTTCTCCAGGATCAGCGTCCACACATCCTTGTTCTGGAAGAAGCTTCGGCCCAGGTCGAAGCGGGCGAACTGCCCCAGCATCTGAAAGAGCCGCTCGTGCGCCGGTTTGTCGAAACCGTAGAGCGCCTTGATTTCCGCCAGCCGCTTCGGATCGACTCCCTGGTTGCCGCGATAGTTGGAGCCACCCGATTCGATGCCGCCGCGCGTGGCCGCCTTCGCTTCTGCGAGGTACTGCTCCACAGGACCGCCCGGCACGAACTGAATCACGAAAAAGGTCACCAGCAGCACGCCAAGCAAGGTGGGGATGAACAGCAACAGCCGCTTGAGGACATAGGAAAACATCGGGTCTTCGTTTCCTTTGCTGGCTCTGCCCTATTTGGCCCACCAGGTCGTCATGACCCAGTCTTCGGCCGATGCATAAGGCGGCATCGGCGATTTGTAGGCCAGGCGCCAGGCGTTGTAGGCGATCCGGTGCGACGTCAAGGTCCACTGCGGGATCAGGTAGTGGCTGTGCATGATGACCCGGTCGAGCGCCCGGCAGGCCGGAAGGAGCTCAGCCTTGCTCTCGGCGCGCACGATGTCGTTCACCAACGCATCGACCGCCGGACTGCTCACGCCCATGTAGTTGCCCGAACTCTCCGTCGTGGCCGCCTTGCTCCCGAAGATGTCCGCCAGTTGCTGGCCAGGATTGTTTGTGCCTGGAAAGTTGATGGTCGTGATGTCGAACTCGAACTTGTCCAGGCGCTGCTGGTAGAGCGCGAAATCAACCGAAGCGAACTTCAGCGTGATGCCCAGCTTCTCGAGATTGCGCATCCACGGTGACACGGTTCGGGCACCGCCCTCCTTGCTGTCGAGATATTCGAGTTGCATCGGCTCGCCTCGGGCATTGCGCAGCGCGCCATCGCGATATTCCCAGCCAGCCTGCTTCAGGAGATCACTGGCCTTGCGCAAGTTGTCTCGCAGCGAGTGCCCTGGGCCCTCGGTGGTCGGCGGCTCGTACATCGGTCCGAACACCTCGTCGGGAATCTTTCCGCGCCAAGGCTCCAGCAGCCTGAGCTCTTGCTCGGATGGCGTGCCTTCGGCCGCGCAATCGGTATTGCCGAACAGGTCCCTCACGCGCGGATAGCCGCCGTAGAACATCTGCCGATTCATCCACTCGTAGTCGAGCGCGAGGCCGAGCGCTTGCCGCACGCGCCGATCCTGCAGCAACGGACGCCTGCTGTTGAGCACGAAGCTCTGGAAGCCCGACGGCAGCCGATGGGCGAATTCGCGCTTGACCAGTTCCCCGGTATTGAACCGCTTTCCCGTCACGCGGCGCGCCCAGTCGCCCGCCGAATAGAAGCTCATCATGTCGAACTCGCCGGCCTTGAATGCTTCCAGGCGCGCCGTGTTGTCCTGGTAAATCTTGATCGTGATGCGGTCGAAGTTGTTCGTGCCGCGCCGAACGGCAAGGTCGCGCGCCCAGTAATTCGGATCGCGCACGTAGGTGATGTCCTTGCCGAAACGCACAGGGCCGATCTTGTAAGGGCCGCTGCCGATCGGGATGTCCATCACCACCTGGTCGAAAGGCTTGGCTTTGCCGTTCTCCATGCCCCATCGGCGGCTGAAGACGGGCAAGCCGCCGACAGTCAGCGGAAGTTCGCGGTTCGGCTTCTTGAACTTGAAGCGAATGGTCCGCGCGTCGATCACCTCGGCGCCTTCGACATCTTCGAGCAGAGTCTTGTAGCCGGGCGACACATACGGACCGATCAATGTGTCGTAGCTGTGCTTGACGTCCGCGGCCTCGACGGGCGTGCCATCGTGAAAGCGCGCCTCAGGGCGAAGCTTGAAGGTCGCGCTGAGCCGATCGGGCGAGACCACCACATCCTCGGCCAGGAGTCCGTAGCCCGATGCCGTCTCGTCCATCGACCCGGCCAGCAGCGAATCGAACATCAGGTTGGCCAAGTACGCGGGCGGGGCCCCCTTGATGGTGAAAGGGTTGTACTTGTCGAAGGTCGAATAGCGCTGATTGCTGACCAGGCGCAACTCGCCACGCTTGGGCGCATCGACGTTGACGTAGTCGAAAGCCTTGAAGCCGGCCGGGTACTTCAGGTCGTCCCACATGGCGTAACCATGCGCCGCCCAAGCGGGAACCGCACACACCAGCAAGCAACAGAACCAAAGAACCCGCATGCGAGAATTCTGCCCAAGATTTTCACGAGGTCGATCCATGGGCTTTCTTTCCGGCAAAAAACTTCTGATCACCGGCGTGCTGAGCAACCGCTCCATCGCCTATGGCATCGCCAAAGCTTGCCACCAGCAAGGGGCCGAACTGGCTTTCAGCTATGTGGGCGAGCGATTCAAGGACCGTATTGCCGAGTTCGCCGCGGACTTCGATTCAAAGCTGGTTTTCGACTGCGATGTCGGAAACGACGCGCAGATCGATAAGCTCTTTGCCGATCTTTCTCAGACCTGGCCCAAGTTCGACGGTTTCGTGCACAGCATCGGCTTTGCGCCGCGCGAGGCCATCGCCGGCGATTTCCTCGAAGGGCTTTCGCGCGAGGCATTCAAGATCGCGCACGACATCAGCGCCTACAGCTTCCCGGCAATGGCCAAGGCGGCCCTGCCCTACCTCAACGACAAATCGGCGCTGCTGACACTGACCTACCTCGGCTCGATCCGCGCGCTGCCCAACTACAACACCATGGGCCTTGCGAAGGCTTCGCTCGAGGCCTCGGTGCGTTATCTGGCTGAATCGCTCGGCCCCAAGGGGATGCGCGTCAACGGCATCAGCGCCGGTCCGATCAAGACGCTGGCTGCCAGCGGCATCAAGGACTTCGGCAAGCTCCTCTCTGCAATCTCGAAGGTCGCGCCGATGCGGCGCAACGTCACCATCGAAGAAGTCGGCAACGTCGCAGCCTTCCTGCTGAGCGATCTTGCAAGCGGGGTCACCGCGGAGATCACCTATGTGGACGGCGGTTTCAGCAACGTCGTCGGGGGCATCTCAGAATCCGTCTGAAGCGGCACATAGCCGCATTTAATAATCCCGGCATACCAAAAATGTCAGGGAGTTGATCGTGAGTTTTTCTTTTTGCAAACGCCGCAAGAGCGGCACCGGCGGAGCCACGTCCGTGCCGCTTTCCCGCCGAACGTTGTTGCTGGCGGCTGCCGGAATGGCCATTGGCCTTTCGAGGCAAGGCGAAGCCCTCGCACAGGGCGCCCCGAAGGCGCCCCCGCCTCTCATCATGGCCGAGGTCTACCGCCGCGGCATGTCACTCAACGATTACTGGGTCAGCGAAAAATACGATGGCGTGCGCGCCTACTGGGACGGCCATCAACTGAAAACACGCAGTGGCGAACCTATCGCCGCACCCGCCTGGTTCGTGGAGGCATTGCCTACGATGCCGCTGGACGGTGAACTGTGGGCCGGCCGAGGCCATTTCTCCCGCGCAGTGTCGACGGTGCGCAGCCAGACGCCGTCCGATGCAGCATGGCGGGAGATTCACTTCATGGTGTTCGATCTTCCTGCCGAGCCGGGTGATTTCACGGCGCGGCTCGCGCGCTTGCGCAAGTTGTTTCCCATCACCACCGTCCCCTGGGTGGTCGCCGTGCCGCAACAGCGTGCAACGACCGCCGACGAACTCGACGCTCTGCTCGACAAGACCATCAGGATGGGCGGCGAAGGGCTGATGCTCCATCGGGGCTCATCGCTTTATCGAGCCGATCGCAGCACCGACCTTCTCAAGGTCAAGGCCTACGACGATGCAGAAGCACGCGTCGTCGCCCACATCGGCGGACGTGGCAAGCATGCGAAGCGGATGGGCGCGCTGCTGGTCGAAACGCCGGACGGCAAGCGCTTCAAGCTAGGCGGTGGCTTCAGCGATGCGGAGCGCGAGAAGCCGCCAGCCATCGGCACCTGGGTGACCTATCGCTACAACGGCAAGACCTCCTCCGGCTTGCCGAGATTCGCGCGTTTCGTACGCGAACGCGACGACGCCGACTTCTGAAGCGGTCGAACCCAGAACGGCGGCGCCCCGGGGCTATGCCCCTCGCACGCAATCGGCGTAGTAGCGCTTCTTGCCCGAGTCGTCGATCCGCGCAACCAGTCCGTGGATGTCGGTCTCGAAGCCCGGGCATTGCGTATTGAATTCGCGCGCGAACTTCAGGTAATCGACGATCTTCTTGTTGAAGACTTCACCCGGAATCAGCAGCGGAATGCCCGGCGGATAGGGCGTGATCAGGCTCGTCGTGATGCGCCCTTCGAGCTCGTCAATCTCGACCCGCTCCGTCTTGCGATGGGCAATGTGCGCGAAGGCGTCGCTCGGCTTCATCGCGGGCGTCAGGTCGCTGAGGTACATCTCCGTGGTCAGCCGCGCCACGTCGAAGCGCGCATAGAGCTGATGGATGTGTTGGCACAAGTCTCTGAGCCCAAGGCGCTCGTATCCAGGCTGCTGCTGGCAGAACTCCGGCATGATCCTCCACATCGGCTGATTGCGCGCGTAGTCGTCCTTGAACTGCTGCAGCGCCGTGAGCAGCGTGTTCCAGCGGCCCTTGGTGATGCCGATGGTGAACATGATGAAGAAGCTGTAGAGGCCGGTCTTCTCGACGATCACACCGTGCTCCGCGAGGAACTTGGTGACCACGGCGGCTGGAATGCCGGTCGGCGCGAACTTGCCGTTCAGGTCGAGGCCCGGCGTCACGATGGTCGACTTGATCGGATCGAGCATGTTGAAGCCGTCGGCCAGCTTGCCGAAGCCGTGCCACTTGGCCGTGCGCGATTCGCCTTTGATGATCCAGTCGTCGGCGCGCCCGATGCCCTCGTCGACCAGCTTCTCAGGGCCCCAGACCTTGAACCACCACTCGTCCTTGCCGAATTCGTCCTCGACTTTGCGCATCGCACGACGGAAGTCCAGTGCTTCGAGGATGCTCTCCTCCACCAGCGCGGTGCCGCCGGGCGGCTCCATCATGGCGGCCGCGACGTCGCAACTGGCGATGATCGCGTACTGCGGGCTGGTCGACGAATGCATCAGGTACGCCTCGTTGAACAGATCGCGGTCCAGTGCGCGGTTCTGCGAATCCTGGACCAGCACATGGCTCGCCTGGCTGATGCCCGCCAGCAGCTTGTGTGTCGATTGGGTCGCAAACACCAGCGAATCCTTGGGGCGCACGCGGCGCTTGCCCATGGCGTGATAGGCGCCGTAGAACGGGTGGAACGCGGCATGCGGCAACCACGCTTCATCGAAGTGCAGCGTATCGACGTAGCCGTCGAGCATGCCCTTGATGGTTTCGGTGTTGTAGATCACGCCGTCATAGGTCGACTGCGTCAGCGTCATCACGCGCGGCTTGACCGTGTCGGCGTTCACGTGCGCCAGCAGCGGATTGGCGCGGATCTTTTCCTTGATGGCCGCCGGTTCAAATTCGCTCTTGGGAATCGGACCAATGATGCCGAAGTGATTGCGCGTCGGTTTCATGAACACGGGGATTGCGCCCGTCATGATGATCGCGTGCAGGATCGACTTGTGGCAGTTGCGGTCGACCACCACGACGTCGTCCGGTGCCACCGTGTGGTGCCACACCATCTTGTTGCTCGTGCTGGTGCCATTGGTGACAAAGAAGCAGTGGTCGGCGTTGAAGATCCGCGCCGCGTTGCGCTCGCTCGCCGCGACGGGACCCGTGTGGTCGAGCAACTGGCCGAGTTCCTCGACCGCATTGCACACGTCCGCGCGCAGCATGTTCTCGCCGAAGAACTGATGGAACATCTGTCCCACCGGGCTCTTCAGGAACGCCACGCCACCCGAGTGGCCCGGACAGTGCCATGAGTAGGAGCCGTCTTCCGCATAATCGATCAGCGCCTTGAAGAAAGGCGGCTGCACGCCTTCAAGGTAGCTCTTCGCCTCGCGGATGATGTGGCGGGCGACGAACTCCGGCGTGTCCTCGAACATGTGGATGAACCCATGGAGCTCACGCAGGATGTCGTTCGGAATGTGCCTCGAGGTCTTTGTTTCGCCGTAGATGTAGATCGGCACGTCGGCATTCTTGCGCCGCACTTCGCCGATGAAATTGCGCAGGTTGAGCACGGCTGGGTCCAGATCGGGGCCGACGGTGAATTCCTCGTCATCGATCGAGAGGATGAACGCGCTGGCGCGGCTTTGTTGCTGGGCGAATTGGCTCAGATCGCCATAGCTCGTGACCCCCAGCACTTCGAAGCCTTCGTTCTCGAAGGCGTGCGCCAGCGCGCGGATGCCGAGCCCCGAGGTGTTCTCGGAGCGGAAGTCCTCGTCGATGATGACGATCGGAAAGCGAAATTTCATGAACAGGCTCCGGACGGGCAAATAGGCGCGAAGTGTACGGAATTCAGATGAAGCTGAGTTCCAGCTTTGACACAATCCCCTGCACCTAAAACAAAGAGAGGAAACGTCATGGCGAGTTCCACCATTTGGTGGCTGATTGCAGGTGCGGCCATCGTCCTCGAGTTGCTTTCCGGGACCGGCACGCTCTACCTCCTGCTGATGGGAGTCGGCTTCGCCGCCGCGGCGATCTCGGCGCACGCAGGCGCCGGATTCGACACGCAACTGATCGTCGCAGCGGTGGTCAGCGTCTCATCCGTGATCGCATGGCACGCGATCCGCCGCAAACGCCCGCCGGAGCCGCCCACCGGCGCCAACCCCAACGTCAACCTCGACGTCGGCGAGCACGTCCACGTCGATGCCTGGAACGACGACGGCACCGCCACCGTCCGCTACCGCGGCGCGCAATGGACCGTGATCGCCCGGCCCGGCAGCGTGCCATCGGCCGGCGAGCACAAGGTCACGCAGGTGATCGGCAGCCGCCTCGTCGTCGAAAAAGTCTGAATCGAATCTACAAAGAGCAAAGAGAGAGTTCAATGGAATACGCAGCCGTCCCCCTCGTCATCCTGGTCATCGCGATCATCGTCATCACCCAATCGGTCAAGTTCGTGCCGCAACAGAACGCCTGGGTGCGCGAGCGCCTCGGCAAGTACCACGGGACCATGACGCCCGGCCCCAATTTTCTGATTCCTTTCATCGACCGCGTCGCCTACAAGCACAGCCTGAAGGAAATCCCCCTCGACGTGCCGAGCCAAGTCTGCATTACGCGCGACAACACGCAGCTGCAAGTCGACGGCATCCTCTATTTCCAGGTGACGGATCCGATGCGCGCAAGCTACGGCTCGTCCAACTACATCATGGCCGTGACGCAGCTTGCACAGACTTCACTGCGCAGCGTCATCGGCAAGCTCGAACTCGACAAGACCTTCGAGGAGCGCGACATCATCAACTCGCAGATCGTCTCGGCCATTGACGAAGCGGCCCTCAATTGGGGGGTGAAGGTGCTGCGCTACGAAATCAAGGACCTCACGCCGCCCAACGAGATCCTTCACGCGATGCAGCGCCAGATCACGGCAGAGCGCGAAAAGCGCGCACTGATTGCCGCTTCCGAAGGCCGGCGCCAGGAGCAGATCAACATCGCGACCGGCGAGCGCGAGGCTTTCATCGCGCGCTCCGAAGGCGAAAAGCAGGCGCAGATCAACAACGCGCAGGGTCAGGCGGCAGCCATCACTGCCGTAGCCGAGGCGACAGCCGGCGCGATCGAGCGGGTGGCGGCGGCGATTCGCCAGCCCGGCGGCGAACAGGCCGTCCAACTCAAGGTTGCCGAGCGCGCGGTCGACGCCTATGGCAAGGTCGCGGCGGACGCAACGACGACGTTGATCGTGCCCAGCAACATGAACGAAACGGCCGCGCTCATTGCCTCCGCGATGCGGATGATGCAAGCGGGCAAAGCGCAGGGCGGCAGCTGACATCAAATGGCGCGTGACGCCCGAAACGGCGCCTGCGCACTGCTACAATCGCGGGCTTCGGAGCGGTGGATGAGCGGTTTAAGTCGCACGCCTGGAAAGCGTGTGAGGGTTAATAGCCCTCCGCGGGTTCGAATCCCGCCTGCTCCGCCAAAAAATCGCTTCCGGCAGTCTCCACCTGCCACTTGGAATCGTCCTGAAAGCCCCGCTTGTCGGGGCTTTTTTGCGGGCACTCTCCACATTCCCCACTGCACTCGGTAATGCATGCAGCCACAAAAAAAGGGCCCGAAGGCCCTTTCTTTCCGACGTGGCGTGTGAGCCCTTAGCTCGCTCCGCGCACCACGGCGATCTGGGTACGGGCACCATTCTTGTAGGTGTACAGCGTCAGCGCACCGTTCTTGATGTCGCCCTTTTCGTCGAACGCGATCGGGCCGGTCAGGCCCTTGTATTCGACCTTGCTGACTTCAGGCAGGTACTTCTCCGGATCGGCGGAGCCGGCCTTTTCCATCGCGGCGGCCAGCACGTTCACGGCGTCGTAGACGTACGGTGCATAGATCTGCACTTCGACGCCGTTCTTTTCCTTGAACTTGGTCTTCCAGGCTTCGAGCGGTGCCTTGAAATCACCTTCGACGCCACCAGCCTCGGCACACACGACCATGTCTTCGCCGATTGCGTCGCCGGCCAACTTGGCGAGTTCTGCGGTGCACAGGCCATCGCCACCCATGAACTTCACGGTCATGCCGAGCTGCTTGACTTGCTTGAGCATCGGGCCGCCCACGGCGTCCATGCCGCCGAAGAACAGCACGTCGGGGTTGGCGCCCTTCAGCTTGGTCAGGATGGCGTTGAAGTCGGTCGACTTGTCGGTGGTGAATTCGTGGCCGACGATCGTGCCGCCGGCGGCCTTTGCGGCCTTCTCGAATTCTTCAGCGACACCTTGGCCGTAGGCAGTGCGGTCGTCGATCACGGCAATGTTCTTGCCCTTGAGCGTTTCGACTGCGTACTTGCCCAGCGTGCCGCCGAGTTGCGTGTCGTCAGCCACCACGCGGAAGGTGGTCTTGAAGCCTTGACGCGTGTACTTGGGGTTGGTCGCCGACGGCGAGATCTGGGGAATGCCAGCGTCGCTGTAGAGCTTGGAGGCGGGGATGGTCGTGCCGGAATTCAGGTGGCCGACAACGCCGTTGACCTTGCTGTCGACCAGCTTCTGGGCCACTGCGGTGCCTTGCTTCGGATCGGCTGCATCGTCTTCGGCGAGCAGTTCGAACTTGGCAACTTTGTCGCCGATCTTCACACCCTTGGCGTTCAGGTCTTCGATGGCCATGCGCGCGCCCATTTCGTTGTCCTTGCCCAAGTGCGCAATGGCGCCGCTGGTCGGCGCGACATGGCCGATCTTCACGACAAGCGCGTCAGCCGGAGGTGCTGCCGGGGCAGGTGCTGCTGCAGTCGGCGCAGGCGTGGCGGCCGGCGCGGCAGCTTCTTCCTTCTTGCCACAGGCCACAAGCGCGATGGCAGCCAGAGCGACCGCGGTCCATTTCATTTGCATGGGAACCTCCAGAACTTAATAAATAGAGTTGAAAACCGGTCTTTGGATCCGGGCGCTTTAACTCAGCAAGTATCGCGCCGCGAAGCTCGGCGCCCGTGCGCTTTTCGACCTGGCGCGCAGTTTAGCCCAAGGAATGAGGCCCGAATGTTGGCGTAGACCCGGGGTTTTCCGAAAGCTCGCGCGACAGCGATTCGCTCACCAGCGCGCGCAATACCGCCTCGATTTCCTTGCGCAGACCGGGGATCATGGTGTCGAGATGGTGCTGAACGGCAGCTGACACGACATCGCTCAATCGCTCCTCCATCTGCAGGTCCACGCGCTGCAGCACGCGATGCAGCAACTGCTCTTCGAGCCGGAAAGCGTGGGCCTCGGAGAGCCTCGCTTCGGGACCCAGGGCAACGGCTTGCGAAGCCTCTGCCGATGCGGGCGCCTCGGCTTGCGCAGGCGCCGCTGTTTCAATGGGAGGCTCGGGCTGCGAAGGTTCCTCGACCACCGTCGTCAAGGTTGGCACGAATCGCGGCGGCGTGCGCTGGGTGGATGCCATCAGTTGGCGCTCCCCGCATAGGGAAAGGTGCGGATCGCATAGCCGCGATCCTTGTAGTGCCGCCAGCGGGCGCGCCCTGCCTGCTTGTCGGATTCGTCGCTGCCAACGATGTCGATCAACCGCTCGAACCGCTCGAACCGCACCGGCAAGTCAGCGCCCAGGTTCACGAGAATGGGCCGGTCCGGCAGCGACTCCGACCCGCTTTCGGCCAGCACGACCGGCGACCGCGTGACCTTATGCGCTTCATCGTCACAACGGCAGTGGGCGATGAATTCGCTTGGCTGCAGTGTCCACAGCGACTGGTCGATCGCGTCCAGCGTCTGCGAATCAGCCATGACCACCAGGCGCGCGCCATGGGCGCTGACAGCCTTCCGCAGCAGGCGGCAGGCGTAGCTCACCTTGTCCGGCATGTTGTAGTGGCCGTCGATTTCCGTCACTTCTTTGCCCGATCCTTCGAGGCGGTCTTCGAGGCATTCTTCGTGGGCTTTCGCGGTGCCGCCTCGGCGTTTTCTCGGCTCCGAGTCATCAGGTAGTTCAACAGCAGGCCGACTGGTCGACCACTCGCGCCCTTGGCCGCCCCACCCTTCCATGCGGTGCCGGCAATGTCGAGATGAGCCCACGGGAAGTCGGTGGTGAATCGCTGGAGGAACTTGGCGGCGGTGATTGCACCGCCCGCTCGACCGGCAATGTTGGCCACGTCGGCAAAGTTGCTCTTGAGTCCTTCTGCGTAATCCTCGTCGAGCGGCATGCGCCAGCAGCGGTCCAGCGATGCCTCGCCAGCGGCGCTGAGCGCCGTCGCCAACGCGTCGTCGCTCGAGAACAAGCCGCTGCGCACGCCGCCCAAGGCGATCACGCAGGCGCCCGTGAGGGTGGCGATATCGATCACCGCTGCCGGCTCGAAACGCTTGGCGTAATTCAGGGCGTCGCACAGGATCAACCGGCCTTCAGCGTCCGTGTTGAGCACTTCAATGGTCTGGCCGGCCATGCTGGTCACGACGTCGCCAGGTTTGACCGCGCGGCCGTCGTTCATGTTCTCGCATGAAGGAATAAGACCGACGACGTTGATCGCCGGCTGCAGATCGCCCAGTGCACGGAACACGCCCAACACGCTCGCGGCCCCGCACATGTCGAACTTCATTTCGTCCATTTCGGCAGCCGGCTTGAGCGAGACGCCGCCCGTGTCGAAGGTGATGCCCTTGCCGACCAGCACCACCGGCGCCTGCTGCCTGGGCGCTCCGTTGTAGCGCAGGACGATGAAGCGCAGCGGCTCCGCAGAGCCCTGGGCGACCGCCGAGAATGCGCCCATCCCGAGCTTCTCGACTTCCTTGGGACCCAGCACTTCGCACTTCACGTTCGGCAGCTTGGCGAGCTCTTGCGCGGCACCGGCCAGCATGGTTGGCGTGCAGTAGTTGGCCGGCCGATTGGCCCATTCCTTGGCCAGCTCGATTCCCACAACGGCAGCGGCAGCCTCATCGAAGCTCTGGCGCAGTGGCGCAGCGTCGCTCACGCCGAAGGTCAATTGGCGGATCGTGCGTGGCTCGGCCTTGGACTTCGTCGTGCCATAGACATAGCTGGCGTCCGCTGCCGCAATGACGGCGCTGGCGAGCGCGGCCGCGTCGATGGCTTGCGCTGCAACGATGGACACCCGCTTCGGGTTGGACCCCTTGGCCGCACCGATCGCCGCGCTCACCGCGGTGCGAACCGATGCCGGCTTGCCGTCGCCGATCGAGACCAGCAGCACGCGGGGAGCGGAAACCGCCTCGGGCCGATAGAGCGCGAGCAGCTTGCCCGCCTTGTCGGGCAGATCGCCTGCCTTCCGGGCGCTGGCGATCAGCGTGGAGAGTGCGTCCTTGGAGGTGCCGATTGCGGAAGCCACGAGGACGACGAGAACGTCGGTTTTGTCGGTGACTGCCTGAGCGATGGAGAGGGTCTTGAGTTGAAAGTCCATAATCCTTTTTTTCCCTCGACGATGTTATTCCATTCCTCTCTACGCAAGGAGCTGTCGCGCAGCTTCGGTGCCACCCTCGTGGTGCTGGTCACCATCGTGATGACCATGATGCTGATCCGCACGCTCGGATTGGCCGCCAAAGGCAGCGTGAATCCCTCCGAGGTCTTCCTCGTGATGACCTATACGGTGCTCGGCTACATGCCCACCATCCTGAGTCTCTGCCTTTTCATCTCGATCGTCGGCACGCTGTCACGTATGTATCGCGACAGCGAAATGGTGATCTGGTTTTCGAGCGGCCGCGGGCTGGCGGACTTTCTACGTCCGCTCTTCGGCTTTGCATGGCCGATCCTCTTGCTGGTTGCGCTGTTCGCGCTGGTCGGCTGGCCGTGGGCCAATTCACAGACCGAGGGCATGCGCCAGCGCTACGAGAGCCGCAGCGACATCGAGCGCGTGGCGCCCGGCGAATTCCGCGAGTCCGCGGGTCGGCTGCGCGTGTTCTTCATCGACAAGGACGCGCCTGACAGCGCCACGGCGAACAACGTCTTCATTTCTTCCATCGAGCGCAACCTGCACATCATCACGTCAGCACGCCATGGACACATCGAAGATATCGACGGCAAGCGCTTTCTGCTGCTGAGCAACGGTCAACGCCTCGAACGCCCGCTCACGCCGACCGAGGGCATCAAGATCAGCGAGTTCGAAACCTATGGCGCCAAGGTCGGCGGCAGTGGCAGCGACTCGTCGGACGCTTCGCCCGTGCGCACTCGCACGACACTGACGCTGCTGCGCGATCCGACCCTCGTCAACCGTGGCGAACTGGCCTGGCGCGTCGGCATGCTGTTTGGCGCTGCGAATTTCGTGATTCTTGCGCTGGCACTCTCCAGCGTGAACCCGAGAGTCGGCCGCAGCGGCAACTACCTGTTCGCGCTGTTCGCCTTCGTCCTTTACTACAACATGCTCAACCTGGGGCAGAACTGGGTCAGTTCAGGCAAGTACGGCATGGGAGGCTTCATGCTCGCGCTCCATGGCGGGGCGCTGGTGATCGGCCTTCTGTGGCTTGCGAAACGTCATTTCAATTGGGGCTTCACGGCAAGCCGCGCCCGACCCGCAACGACCCCCAACGCGTGAAAACAATCCGTCGCCTGATCTATGTCGAGGTGATGAAGTCCGTGGGCTTTGTGGCCCTGGGCTTCCTCAGCCTGTTCTTCTTCTTCGATTTTGTCGATGAGCTGCAGTCCATCGGAAAACCTGAATCGCTAGGCTATGGGGCAGGCCAGGCCCTCGCGTACGTCGCGATGCTCATCCCCAGCCACCTGTATGAATTGCTGCCGATCGCTGTGCTGATCGGCACCATCTTCGTCATGGCCAGGCTTGCGCAGAGCTCGGAATTCACCATCCTGCGGACCAGCGGTCTCGGCCCATGGCGCGCGTTGCGGACGCTGCTTTTGCTGGGGCTGGGTTTCGTGATCCTGACATTCGCGATCGGGGACTATGTCGCACCCTTCACCGACCGGACAGCCCAGTTGCTCAAGGCGCGCTTCCAGAACGCCTACTCGCTCGTAGGCAACACCGGCGCATGGCTCAAGGAGCGGCAAGGCGACGCCTCGTTTGCGGTCAACGTCGCCACGATGGAGCGCAACGGCACGCTCAAGGACCCGCGCATCTTCGAGTTCGACGGCAAGGGATTCATCACGTCGCAGGTGTCCGCGGCCTCTGCCCGCGCCGAAGATGGACACTGGACGCTCGTCGACGTGGAGCGACAGGAATACCAGACGCGCAGCGCCGACCAGGCTCACATCATCACCACGAAGATCCCGATGGTCGAATGGAAGACTTCGCTCACGCCTGAGATGGTGTCGGTCGCCCTGCTCCGGCCGGAGCGCATGCGCACGCTCGACCTGTTCGACTACATCCGCCATCTCGATGCAAACGGGCAGACGGCACAGCGCTATGAAATCGAGTTCTGGCGCAAGGTGTTCTATCCGCTGTCGTGCCTGGTGATGATCGTGCTGGCCCTGCCGTTTGCCTATCTGCACTTCCGCCAGGCCGGGATCGCGACGTATGTGTTCGTCGGCGTGATGATCGGCATCAGCTTCTTCTTGCTGAACAACGTCTTCGGGTACTTGGGCAACCTCGGGAACTGGCTGCCCTGGATGACGGCAGCCGCACCCGGGCTGATCTATTCAGTGATGTCGCTCGCCGCCTTCACGTGGCTGGTGTTGAGACGCTAGCGGCGCTGCGGCAATGATCGAGTCAGGCCGCGCCGTCATTCTCTTCGCGCACGGTTCGCGCGATGAGCGCTGGCGGGCGCCGATCGAGGCTGTGGCTCGGCGCGTCGCGGCGCTTGACCCGTCGGTCGGCGTGGCATGCGCCTACCTCGAACTGGTCGCCCCTGACCTGCTGACCGCCACTGCGGCGCTCGTGGGCGACGGAGCCCGATCCATTCGGGTGGTCCCGCTTTTCCTCGGAATGGGCAAGCACGTGCGGGAAGACCTGCCCCGCTTGCTGGAGGGAATGCGCATGCGGCACCCGCAGGTCACCTTCACACTCGCCGGCGCGGTGGGCGAGGAGCCGGACGTGATCGAACTGCTCGCGCACAAGGCATTGGATTGCTGATGTCCGAATCCTGATTTCGGGCTGATTTCGAGCTGATTCCCGGCCGATTTTTATAGATTGCGAAGGCATAATAAATTCCTAAATAAGACGGAATTCGTTATGAATCTTCACCAGTTCAAGTTTGTTCAAGAGGCGGTGCGGCGCAACCTCAATCTGACGGAAGCCGCCAAAGCGCTGCATACCTCGCAGCCCGGCGTGTCCAAAGCCATCATCGAACTCGAAGAAGAATTGGGCGTTGAGATCTTTGCACGGCACGGCAAGCGCCTGAAGCGCGTCACCGAACCAGGGCAGCATGTTCTCGCCAGCATCGAGCTGATCATGCGCGAGGTTGGCAACCTCAAGCGCATCGGCGAACAGTTCAGCGCCCAAGACAGCGGCACGCTGTCGATCGCGACCACCCATACGCAGGCGCGCTATGTACTGCCCGTGCCGGTCGCCAAGCTCCGCGAGGCCTACCCCAAGGTAAACGTCAGTCTGCATCAAGGCTCGCCCGATCAGGTGGCGCGCATGGTGATCGACGAGATCGCCGAGATCGGAATCGCAACGGAGTCGCTCTCCGACTACACCGACCTGGTGACGATGCCCTGCTATGAATGGCAGCACGTACTGGTGCTGCCCAAGGGGCATCCGTTGGCCGACAGGGAACGCATTTCGCTGGAGGACCTGGCGACCGAACCGATCATCACCTATCACCCTTCCTTCACCGGCCGCACGCGCATCGACCATGCCTTCGCCCAGAAGAAGCTGACGCCCCGAATCGCACTCGAAGCCATCGACTCGGACGTGATCAAGACCTACGTGCGGCTCGGCCTCGGCGTTGGAATCGTCGCCGAGATGGCGGTGCGCGATGATTCCAACGCGGACCTCGTCGTGCGGCCCATGGGCCACATCTTTGGCACCAACATCGCGCGCGTGGCGTTCAAGCGCAGCGCCTATCTGCGCAACTTCGTCTTCAAATTCGCCGAGCTGCTTTCAGACCGGCTCGATCGCAACCTGATCGCCAAGGCCTTGAGCGGTCATCATCAAGACTACGAACTGTGAGCACCCGTACCGTGACTGCCCGTACACCCCAAGTCGAGACCAAGCTGCCCGCCGTCGGCACGACCATCTTCACCGTCATGTCGGCACTCGCGTCCGAGAAGAACGCGGTGAATCTTGGGCAGGGCTTTCCGGACTTCGGCTGCGATCCGAAGCTGCTCCAGGCCGTCACGGATGCAATGGGCGCGGGCCACAACCAGTACCCGCCGATGCCCGGCATCCCGGCGTTGCGCGAGGCGATCGCGTCGAAGATTGCGGCCTTGTATGGCCACAACTACAACGCGCAGACCGAGATCACGATCACGGCGGGCGCGACGCAGGCGATCATCACGGCAATCCTCGCCGTCGTGCGGCCGGGCGATGAAGTCATCGTGCTGGAGCCCTGCTATGACAGCTACGTGCCCAACATCGAACTTGCAGGCGGCACCGTGGTGCGCGTGCCGCTCACGCCGGGGACCTTCCGCCCCGACTTCGACAAGATCGCCGCCGCCATTTCGCCGCGCACTCGCGCCATCATCGTCAACACGCCGCACAACCCGAGTGCAACCGTGTGGACCGAAGAGGAAATGCGCCGCCTCGAAGAACTGCTCGCACCGACCGATGTCCTATTGATCAGCGACGAGGTGTACGAGCACATGGTCTACACCGGTGCGCGCCATGAAAGCGCGGCGCGCTTTCCGGACCTTGCCGCGCGGACCTTCATCGTGAGCAGCTTCGGCAAGACCTATCACGTCACAGGCTGGAAAGTCGGCTATGTCGCGGCGCCGGCGTCGCTGACGGCTGAGTTCCGCAAGGTGCATCAGTTCAACGTGTTCACCGTGAACACGCCGATGCAACACGCGCTCGCCAGCTACATGGCCGACCCTGCGCCGTACCTTGAACTCCCCGCCTTCTATCAGCGCAAGCGCGACCTGTTCGCCGCGGGGCTGGCAAAGACGCGCTTCAAGCTGCTGCCGAGCGCCGGCACGTACTTCCAGTGTGTCGACATCAGCGCGGTGAGCGACCTGAACGAATCGGATTTCTGCCTTTGGCTGACCAGCGAAATCGGCGTCGCGGCAATCCCTCTGTCGGCCTTCTACGGCGATGCGTTCGACCAGCGCGTGGTGCGCTTCTGTTTCGCCAAGAAGGACGAAACGCTCCACAGCGCCCTGGATCGACTGGCGCGGCTCTGACAGGAACGGTAGGAGAGTCCTGACCGCCGGAGGGGGCGCCTTCCGGCGATGAGATCGCACTCCTTCGATGACCATGGTCTCCTACAAACATTTCGCCCTAGGAGAAGTCCATGTCCCTGTCACTCATTCTGCTGATCATCCTGATCCTGCTGCTCATTGGCGCACTGCCGAGCTGGGGGTACAGCCGCAGTTGGGGTTACGGGCCTAGCGGCGGCCTCGGGCTGGTGGTTCTGGTGGTCATCGTGCTGCTCCTCATGGGGCGGATATAGCAACAAAGACACGCTCACTGGCGTGACCGAACAAAGCCCGCCTCTCGGCGGGCTTTTTTTCAGCTTTCGAGTTGCGCCCAGAGCTTGTCGAGCCGCTTCACGCTCACGGGTTGTGGTGTGCGCAGTTCCTGCGCGAAGAAGCTCACGCGCAGTTCTTCAAGCAGCCAGCGGAATTCGCCCATTCGCTCGTCTACCGCGCCTTTACGGTCGGCGAAAAGACGCCAATAGCGTTGCTCCTGAGGCCGCAATTCGGCCAGGCGCTGCGCGTCGCGCGCCGGGTCGCCGCGCAGCTTGTCCAGCCGCAGCGTGATGGCCTTGAGATAGCGCGCGAAATGCTGCAGTCGCGGCCAGGGCGTATCGACGATGAAGCGCTTGCCGACCAGCCTCTGCAATTGCTGCGCGGCATCGGCAGTCGCTGCGGGCTGACTCTTCGTGTCCTTGATCTTGCGGACCGCGACCGCGTATTCGGTCAGGATGACGCCAGCCAGCCGAGCGACTTCATTCGCAATCAGCGTCAGTCGCCCTCGCCCCTCTTCCACACGTCGCTTGAAGCTGGCTTCATCGGTTGGCAAGGGGTCCTGCAGGAATGCGCGGTCCAGCGCCACGTCGATGATCTGCGCGCGCAGCTCTTCGGACGTTCCCAGCGACATGAACGCGACCGCCATCTTCTGCAGGTCGGGGATGTTCTTCTCGAGGTACTTGAGCGCATCCTTAATCTGCAATGCAAAGAGGCGGCGCAGTCCGCTCCGGTGCTTGGCGGCTGCAATGGCAGGTTCGTCGAAGACCTCGATCATCACCGCGTCGCCATCATCGACCAGCGCCGGGAAGCCGATCAGCGATTGCGAACCTCGCCGCACCTCCATCAATTCGGGCAGCTCGCCGAAAGTCCAGGCGGCATAGCGCTGGCCGGCTGGCAGTGCGGGCGCTGCCGGGGGCGCTTCGATCTTGCGTGAATCGTTCGTTCGGCCTTCGTTCGGCGCCCGTTCATCAGCCGCTGGTGCAACCTTGACGTTGAGCCCAGCCAGCGCCTGGAAGGCACCTCGGGCCTGGGTGCCCCACTCTGCTTTCAGGGCGCCCAGATTGCGGCCCATGCCAAGCTGGCGCCCATGTTCGTCCACCACGCGCAGGTTCATGAACAGATGCGGCGGCAGCATGTCCAGCTTGAAGTCGGCCCGCTTCACGTCGAGGCTGGTCTGGTCGCGCACGCGCTTGAGCAGGACGTCCGTCAGCGATCCATGGCCGAAGATCTCGGGCGCGGAGAGTTCTTCGGCCAGACGCGCAGCCGATTCGGGCAGCGGCACCAATCGGGCGCGCGGCTTCTGGGGCAGGCTCTTGAGCAGCGCCTGGATCTTGTCCTTCAGCATGCCGGTCACCAGCCATTCGCAACGCTCTTCGCTCACCTGGTTCAACACGAACAGCGGCACCGTGACGGTGAGCCCATCCCGGGTGTCGCCCGGCTCGTGCAGATAGGTCGCGGCACAGTCCACACCGCCGAGCCGCAAAGTCGGCGGAAACGACTGCGTGGTGATGCCTGCCGCCTGGTGCCGCATCAACTCATCGCGCGTCAGGTGCAGCAGTCGCGGTTGGGCCTTCGACTGCGCTCGATACCAGTTCTCGAAGGTCATGCCGCTCGACACATCAGGCGGCACCTGCGCGTCGTAGAACGCAAAGATCAGTTCGTCGTCGACAAGCACGTCTTGCCGCCGCGACTTGTGCTCCAGCCCTTCGACTTCTCGAACCAGCTTTCGATTGGCCGCAAGAAAGGGCAGCTTGCTTTCCCATTGCCCACCTACCAGCGCCTCGCGAATGAAGATCTCGCGCGCGGCGACAGGGTCGACCTTGCTGAAATCGACACGCCGGCCGCTGTAAACCACCAGGCCATACAACGTGGCACGTTCCAACGCCGCAACCTGCGCGCCCTTCTTTTCCCAATGCGGATCGAGCAGTTGCTTCTTGAGCAGATGGCCGGCCACTTGTTCGAGCCACTGCGGCTCGATGTTTGCGATGCCGCGCCCGAAGAGGCGCGTGGTCTCGACGAGCTCGGCGCAGACGATCCACCGACCGGGCTTCTTCTTCAGATGCGCACCGGGATGCCGGTAGAACTTGATGCCCCGCGCGCCCAGATAAGCCTCGTCATCCTCGAGCTTCCAGCCGACGTTTCCGAGCAGCCCAGAGAGCATTGAGAGGTGCAGCCCTTCATAGCCAGCAGGCTGTGCGTTGATGCGCCATTTGTGCTCCGTCACCACCGTGAGCAACTGCGAATGGATGTCGCGCCATTCGCGCACACGACGCACGTTGATGAAGTTCTGGCGCAGCAGTTGCTCGTACTGCCGGTTGCTCAATTTGTGCGTGTCGCCGTGGCCGCCTCGCGCGTCGTGGATCCACTTCCACAGCCGCAGGTAGCCGCTGAACTCGCTCTTCTCGTCGTCGAACTTGGCATGGGCCTGGTCGGCCTGCTGCTGGGCATCCATGGGACGATCGCGAACGTCCTGCACCGACAACGCACTCGCAATGACCAGCACTTCTTCGAGCGCACCGCGCGCACGCGCCTCCAGGATCATTCGCCCGACTCGCGGGTCGAGCGGCAGCTTGGAAAGCTCGGCACCCGTGGCCGTCAGTTCGTTGGCATCATCGACGGCACCCAATTCATTGAGCAACTGGTAGCCGTCCGCGATCGCCCGCCGCTGCGGCGCTTCGAGAAACGGAAAGCGCTCGACGTCGCCCAGATGCAGCGACTTCATGCGCAGGATCACGCCGGCCAGCGACGAGCGCAGGATTTCCGGATCGGTGAAGCGTGGCCGTCCCTCGAAGTCCTTTTCGTCGTACAGCCGAATGCAGATGCCGTTCGCCACCCGCCCACAGCGCCCCGCGCGCTGGTTTGCCGCGGCTTGGCTGATCGGCTCGACCAGCAGTTGTTCGACCTTGCTGCGGAAGCTGTAGCGCTTGACGCGCGCGGTGCCCGTGTCGATCACATAGCGAATGCCCGGCACCGTCAGCGAGGTTTCGGCGACGTTCGTCGCCAGCACGATGCGACGACCGGTATGGCCATCGAAGATCCGGTCCTGCTCCGCCTGAGAAAGTCGGGCGAACAGCGGCAGGACCTCGGCGTTGCGCAGCACCGGCTGGTGGCTCAGGTGCTTGCGAAGATGGTCGGCCGCCTCCCGGATTTCCCGTTCGCCAGGCAGAAAGACCAGGATATCGCCCGCATTGTGCGGGTCACGCCACAGCTCATCCACGCCGTCGGCGATAGCATCGTTGAGGTCGTAGTCACGCGATTCCTCGAAGGGCCGATAGCGCTGCTCCACCGGAAAAGTGCGCCCGGAGACCATGATGGTCGGTGCGGGCCCCTTCACTGATGAGAAATGCTGCGCAAAACGGTCCGCATCGATGGTGGCCGAAGTCACGATGACCTTGAGGTCCGGACGGCGCGGCAGGATCTCGCGCAAGTAGCCCAACAGGAAGTCGATGTTGAGCGAACGCTCATGCGCCTCGTCGATGATGAGCGTGTCGTAGGCTTTCAGCAGCGGGTCGGTCTGCGTTTCGGCCAGCAGGATGCCGTCCGTCATCAGCTTGACTGAAGCATCGCGCGACAGGCGGTCCTGAAACCGCACCTTGAAGCCGACCACATCGCCGAGCGGCGTCTTCAACTCTTCCGCAATGCGCTTGGCGACGGACGAGGCGGCGATCCGGCGCGGCTGCGTATGGCCGATCAGCCGGCCCTTGCCGGGCGGGGCGTTGAGCTTGCCCCGACCGAGCGCCAGCGCGATCTTGGGCAATTGCGTGGTTTTGCCCGAACCGGTCTCGCCGCAGACGATCACGACCTGGTGCGCCTCGATGGCGGCCATGATTTCGTCGCGCCGGGCCGACACCGGCAGGGATTCAGGGAACTCGATTCGAAGAGGAGACGAAGACAAGGCGAGCAGTTCGGGGAAAATCGACGATTATCTTGCGCCCCGCCTTTTCGCCCCCTTCTACCCGCCAATGTCCACCGTCTTCAACTTCACTTTCGTGCCCTGGTTTCGCTCGGTGGCGCCCTACATCCACATGCACCGCGGCAAGACCTTCGTGGTCGCCATGGCCGGCGAGGCGATCGCCGCCGGCAAGCTGGCGAACATCGCGCAAGATTTGGCCCTGATCCAGAGCATGGGCGTCAAGGTGGTGCTGGTTCACGGCTTCAGGCCTCAGGTGAACGAACAACTGCGCGCCAAGGGCCACCAGGCGAGGTACTCGCACGGCATTCGCATCACCGATGAGGTCGCCCTGGACTGCGCGCAAGAGGCCGCCGGCCAACTGCGCTATGAGATCGAAGCGGCTTTTAGCCAAGGCCTGCCGAACACGCCCATGGCGGGCTCCACCATTCGCATGATTTCGGGCAACTTCATTACTGCGCGCCCTGTGGGCGTTGTCGATGGCGTCGATTTCCAGCATTCGGGCCTGGTGCGCAAAGTCGACGCGGCGGGTATCCGCCAGGCGCTGGCTTTCGGCGCCATGGTGCTGATGTCGCCTTTCGGCTTCTCGCCCACCGGCGAAGCTTTCAACCTGACCATGGAAGAAGTTGCGACCAGCGTCGCCATCTCTATCCAGGCGGACAAGCTGATCTTCCTGACCGAGGTTCCAGGCATTGCACTCGACACGACCCAACCCGTCAGCGAGGACAACCCGATCGACACCGAATTGCCGCTCGATGCCGCCAAGAAACTCCTGGCGACGCTGCCGCCGGCGCAACGGCCGACGGATACGGCCTTCTATCTCCAGCATTGCGTGAAGGCTTGCGAGGCCGGGGTCGAGCGCAATCACATCCTGCCTTTCAGCGTCGATGGCTCGCTCTTGCTTGAGGTGTACGTGCACGACGGCATCGGCACCATGGTGATCGATGAAAAGCTCGAATCGCTGCGCGAAGCCACTGCGGATGACATCGGCGGCATCCTGCAGCTCATCGAGCCGTTCGAGCGCGACGGCACGCTGGTGAAGCGCAGCCGCACCGAGATTGAACGCGACGTCGGCCAATATTCGGTCATCGAGCACGACGGCGTGATCTTCGGGTGCGCGGCGCTGTACCCCTACCCGGAAGCAAAGACGGCTGAAATGGCGGCGCTGACGGTGTCGCCCCAATCACAGGCGCAGGGCGACGGAGAACGCATCCTCAAGCGCATCGAACAGCGCGCAAAGGCGCAGGGGCTCGAAAGCATCTTCGTGCTGACGACGCGCACCATGCACTGGTTCCTGAAGCGGGGCTTCCAGCAAGTCAACCCCGACTGGCTGCCCGAGGCCCGCAAGCGCAAGTACAACTGGGACCGCAAGAGCCAGGTGCTGGTGAAGAAGCTCTGAAGGCCCCCCGGATAATTCCGACCATGAATCCCCTGCTCGCCAAACTGCAGCCTTACCCTTTCGAGCGGCTGCGCCAACTCTTCGCGGGCGTCACGCCCAACCCTGATTTCGCGCCGATCAGCCTCGGCATCGGCGAGCCAAAGCATCCGACGCCGCACTTCATCAAGGAGACGCTCTCCAGCAGCCTGGGCGCCCTCGCGGTCTACCCGGCGACGGCGGGAGAACTGAAGCTGCGGCAATCCTTCACCGGCTGGCTGAAGCGGCGGTATGGGCTCGAACTGGACCCCGCCACGCAGGTGCTTCCGGTGAATGGATCGCGCGAGGCGCTTTTCGCGTTGGCGCAGACCGTGGTCGATGCAACGCGATCGCCAGCGCCTGTGGTGCTTTCGCCCAACCCGTTCTATCAAATCTACGAAGGCGCCGCCTTCCTGTCGGGCGCCGAGCCGTACTACGTGCCCAGCGTGCCCTCACGCAACTTCGCTGTCGACTGGGACAGCGTGCCCGCGGACGTCTGGGCGCGCACGCAGCTCGTGTTCGTCTGCTCGCCCGGCAATCCGACCGGCGCAGTGATGCCGCTGGACGAATGGCAGAAGCTCTTTGCCCTCTCTGACCGCTACGGCTTCGTGATCGCCGCGGACGAGTGCTACAGCGAAATCTATTTTCGGGACGAAGCTCCGCTGGGCGGGCTCGAAGCGGCGGCGAAGCTGGGCCGCAATGATTTCCGCAACCTCATCGCGCTCACCTCGCTTTCAAAGCGCAGCAACGTGCCGGGCCTTCGCAGCGGTTTCGTGGCCGGTGACGCCTCGATCATCAAATCCTTCCTGCTCTATCGCACCTACCACGGCAGCGCAATGAGCGGCACGGTCGCAGCGGCGAGCATCGCGGCCTGGAACGACGAAGCCCACGTGATCGAGAACCGGGCCCAATACCGCGCCAAGTTCGCGGCCGTGACGCCGCTGCTCGAGCCGGTGCTCGACGTTCGCCTGCCCGACGCGAGCTTCTATCTCTGGGCGGGCATCCCCGCCGCGTGGCAAGGCGACGACGAAGCCTTCGCCCGCGCGCTCTACGCTCAATACAATGTGACGGTGCTGCCCGGCAGCTATCTCGCCCGCGACGTCGCCGGCTCGAATCCCGGCCGCGGGCGCATCCGAATGGCGTTGGTAGCCGACACCGCCGAGTGCACGGAGGCCGCCGAGCGCATCGTGAAATTCATCCAGAACTGAGCTTTTCCATGACCCAACAACTCCAGCAGATCATCGACGCCGCGTGGGAAGACCGCGCCAATATTTCCGCCACCAGCGCGCCGAAGGAAGTCCGCGATGCCGTCGAGCACGTGATTGCCGATCTCAACAACGGCTCCCTGCGCGTCGCGACCCGCGAAAGCGTCGGCCAGTGGACGGTGCACCAGTGGATCAAGAAAGCCGTGCTACTGTCGTTCCGCCTGCGCGACAACGAGCAGATGCAGGCCGGCTCGCTGGGCTTCTATGACAAGGTGCCGACCAAGTTCTCGCACCTGTCGGCCGGCGAACTGAAGGAAGCCGGCGTGCGCATCGTGCCGCCGGCCGTCGCGCGTCGCGGCAGCTTCATCGCCAAGGGCGCGATCCTGATGCCTTCGTACGTCAACATCGGCGCCTACGTCGGCGAAGGCACGATGGTCGATACCTGGGCCACGGTGGGCTCCTGCGCACAGATCGGCGCCAACGTGCACCTTTCCGGCGGCGTCGGCATCGGCGGCGTGCTGGAGCCGTTGCAGGCCGGCCCGACCATCATCGAAGATAACTGCTTCATCGGCGCGCGCTCCGAAGTGGTCGAGGGCGTGGTGATCGAAGAAAACTCCGTGCTTTCGATGGGCGTCTACATCGGCCAGAGCACGCCCATCTATGACCGCACGACCGGCGAAACCAGCTACGGTCGCGTGCCAGCCGGTTCGGTCGTCATCAGCGGCACCTTGCCCAAGGACAACGGCAGATACAGCCTCTATGCCGCCATCATCGTCAAGCGCGTGGACGCGCAGACCCGCGCGAAGACTTCGCTGAACGACCTGCTGCGCGACTGAATGAAACCCCTGCCCCCGGCTGCGCGCAGCGCGCCCGTCCCAAGGCCGCCGCGGAACCGGCTTTGCCGGGCCGCTGGCGGCGCCCCCGGCAGGGGGTGGGCGGCTACACGAAGTGAGCAAGCCTGGGGGCGAGCAACTACACCTAGGAGAGAGAGCCGATGAACACGATGGAGAGAATTCTTCGTTTGATGGCCGAGCGCAAGGCGTCCGACATCTACCTTTCGGCCAACTCCCCGGCGCTGATCCGGATCAACGGCAATTGCATGCCGATCAACGCGCAAGTGCTCCCGCCCGAGGCGCCCCTCAGCCTGCTGGCCGAAGTCGTCCACGAAAGCCGCGTCGCCGAACTTGAACGCACCGGCGAACTCAACATGGCAATCGCCCTGGACGGCGCCGGCAACTTCCGCATCAGCGCCATGCGCCAGCGCGGCAGTTACGCAGTCGTGGTGCGGCACATCGCCTCGGTCATTCCGTCCTTCGATGAGCTGAATCTTCCGGAAATCCTGAAGACGCTCGTGATGGAGAAGCGCGGACTCATCCTGATGGTTGGCTCGACCGGCGCGGGCAAGAGCACGACCCTCGCCTCGATGCTCGACTATCGCAACGAGAACGCGACCGGGCACATCCTGACCGTCGAAGAGCCGATCGAATTCACCTTCACCAACAAGAAGTCGATGGTGAACCAGCGCGATGTCGGCAGCGACACGCAATCGCTGCAGATCGCGCTGAAGAACGCGCTGCGCCAGGCGCCCGACGTGATCCAGATCGGTGAAATCCGCGACCGCGAGACGATGACGGCTGCCATCGCCTACGCGCAGTCGGGCCACCTTTGCGTCGCCACGCTGCACGCCAACAACAGCTATCGGGCGCTGAACCGCATCCTGAGCTTCTACCCGGTGGAAGTGCGGGCGACGTTGCTGGGTGACCTCAGCGGCGCCTTGCGTGCAGTGGTCGCCCAGCGTTTGCTGCGCACGCCGAACGGCGCGCGTGTGCCGGCGCTCGAAGTGCTGCTGAATACCGCTCTAGTGGCCGAGCACATCACCAAGGGCGACTTCTCCGCGGTCAAGGAAGCGATGGAGCAATCGATGGCCGAAGGGTCGCAAACCTTCGAAGAAGACATCGCCCGCCTGATCACCGAAAATCTCGTCACTCGCGAGGAAGGTCTGGCGCAGGCCGATTCGCCCACCAACCTCATGTGGCGCCTGCAGAACCGCAAGGCACCTGCCGCGCGGCACGAAGAACGCTCCATCCTCGAGCAGGTCGAGGAACCCACATTCACGGACATCACGCTCGACGTGCGTCTGTGAGCCCAATTTCGCAATTTCGATGTCCCGAACGCTCCAGCTTGCCGAACAACTGATTTCACGTCCTTCAGTCACTCCCGATGACGCGGGGTGCCAAGGCCTGATCGGCGAACGGCTGGCGCGGCTCGGATTCCGGCTCGAAACCATCGAAAGCGGCCCTGCGGACTTCCGTGTGACCAACCTTTGGGCGATGCGGCCGGGTGCCTTGGGCCAGGCGTCGCGCACCATCGCCTTCGCAGGCCATACCGATGTGGTGCCGACGGGCCCGCTCGAACAATGGACCAGCCATCCTTTCACTCCCACGCACCGGGACGGCAAGCTCTACGGCCGCGGCGCATGCGACATGAAGACATCGCTCTCGGCCTTCGTCGTGGCCATCGAGGAATTTCTCGCCACCACGCCCGATCCTCGGCTGTCGCTCGCCCTGCTGCTGACGAGCGATGAGGAAGGCCCGGCCACCGACGGTACGGTCGTGGTTTGCAATGCGCTGGCTGAGCGCGGCGAGCGCATCGACTACTGCATCGTCGGCGAACCGACAGGCGTCGAGCGCTGCGGCGACATGATCAAGAACGGCCGCCGCGGCACCATGAGCGGCAAGCTGACGATCAAGGGCGTGCAGGGCCATATCGCCTACCCACATCTGGCAAAGAATCCCGTCCATGCGTTCGCACCCGCGTTGGCCGAACTGGTCGCCATCAATCAGGCCGGTGGCTGGGATCCCGGCAACGCCTACTTTCAGCCGACCAGCTGGCAAGTCAGCAACATCCACGCGGGCACCGGTGCCAGCAATGTGATTCCCGGCGCAGCGGTGGTGGACTTCAACTTCCGCTTTTCGACCGAATCCACACCCGACTCGCTTCAGAAGCGGGTTCAAGCGGTGCTGGATGCGCACGGGCTTGACTACACGCTGGCCTGGACCGTTGGCGGCTTGCCCTTTCTCACGACGCCAGGCGAACTGGTCGCGGCCGTGCAGCAGGCCATCCGCGACGAGACAGGCATCGAGACCGAACTGTCGACCAGCGGCGGCACCAGCGATGCGCGCTTCATCGCCAATATCTGCAAGCAGGTGGTGGAACTCGGGCCCACGAACGCGAGCATCCACAAGATCGACGAGCACATCGCGGTCGCCGAAATCGAGCCGCTGAAGAACATCTATCGCCGCACATTGGACAGGCTCGAAGCACTGCTTCACGCATGAGCACCGTCATCGAACTGATCGAGGCCGGCGCCAGACAGCTGGCCGATGCGGGCGTTTCGTTCGGCCACGGTACGAGCAACGCTTTCGACGAAGCCGCGTGGCTCGTGCTCTGGAGACTGAGCCTTCCGCTCGACGAACTGGACAGCGTGGCCGATCGCCCTGTGGCGCCCGCCGACGCGGCGCGCGTCGCAGCGCTCTTTGCCCAGCGCATCGAGACGCGCAAACCCGCCGCGTATCTGACGAAAGAAGCTTGGCTTCAAGGCATACCCTTCTACGTCGACGAACGCGCGATCGTGCCCCGCAGCTTTATTGCCGAACTGCTGGCGGACGGCAGCATCGACCCTTGGCTTGGCGAACATACGCGGAACGTGCTCGACCTTTGCACCGGCAATGGCAGCCTGGCCGTGCTGGCGGCGATGACCTATCCGGACATCACCGTCGATGCGGCGGATCTGTCCACGACGGCGCTCGAAGTCGCTGCAATCAACGTGACGCGGCACCAACTCGATGCGCGCATCGCGCTGATCGAGTCCGATGGATTGGCGAGCGTGCGCGGGCCGTACGACCTGATTCTCTGCAATCCGCCGTACGTCAACGCGCAGAGCATGACCGCGCTGCCGGCCGAATACCGTGCCGAGCCCGAACTGGCGTTGGCCGGTGGCGCCGACGGCATGGACTTCATTCGCCGCCTGTTTGCCGACGCGCCAGCGCACATGAGCGAATCCGCCGTGCTGGTGCTCGAGATCGGCAACGAACGCCCTCACTTCGAAGCGGCCTTTCCGCAACTCGAAGTGATGTGGCTCCCCACGAGCGCCGGAGAAGACCAGGTCCTGCTGGTCCCGCGCGAATCCCTGCTGTAGAAACACCCCCAGGCTCGCCGCATCTTGGCGGGCACCGACATGATCACCCTCAAGAACGTCATCCTGCGCCGCAGCGCCAAAGTGCTGCTCGACGGCGCCAGCGTCACCATCAATCCCGGCGAAAAAGTGGGTCTGGTCGGACGCAACGGCGCCGGCAAGTCGACCTTGTTCGCGCTTTTCAACGGCACGCTGCATGAAGACGGCGGCGACTTCTCCATGCCCAAGCAGTGGCGCATGGCGCAGGTCGCGCAGAACATGCCCGAAACCGACGAGTCGGCCACCGACTTCGTCGTCGGCGGCGACACGCGGCTCGTCGAACTGCGCGAAACGCTGGCGCTCGCCGAAGCCGGCCATGAGGCCGATCCGGACGATCACGACATGGGCATGGCCCTGGCTCATGCGTACACAGACCTGGCGGATGCGGGCGAGCACGACGCCGTGCCCCGCGCGCAGGCGCTGATCCTCGGACTCGGGTTCAAGGCGCACGAGCTTGAGCATCCGGTCAACAGCTTCTCCGGCGGCTGGCGCATGCGCCTTCAGCTGGCGCGCGCGCTGATGTGTCCGAGCGACCTGCTGCTGCTTGACGAACCGACCAATCACCTGGATCTGGACGCGCTGGTCTGGCTCGAAGCCTGGCTGCAGAAGTACGCCGGCACGATGATCGTCATCAGCCACGACCGCGAATTCCTCGACGCCGTGACCGATGTGACCCTGCATATCGAAAAAGCCAAGCTCACCCGCTACGGCGGCAACTACAGCGCTTTCGAATTGCTCCGCGCCCAGCAGATGGAACTGCAGCAAGCCGCCTTCGCCAAGCAGCAGGACAAGATCGCGCACTTGCAGAAATTCATCGACCGCTTCAAGGCCAAGGCGAGCAAGGCCAAGCAGGCGCAGAGCCGCGTCAAGGCACTGGAGCGGATGGAAAAAGTGGCGCCGCTGCTGGCGGAGGCCGACTTCACTTTCGAGTTCAAGGAGCCGGGCAACATCCCCAATCCGATGCTCTCGATCAGCGCTGCGAGCTTTGGCTATCAGAGCGAGGACGCGCCGCCCAAGGTCATCCTGACGGGCGTGAATCGTTCGGTGCTGGCCGGCCAGCGCATCGGCATCCTCGGCGCAAACGGCCAGGGCAAGTCGACGCTGGTGAAGACGATCGCGCGCGAAATGGGTGCTCTCGCCGGCACCGTCACCGAAGGCAAGGGCCTGAACATCGGCTACTTTGCCCAGCAGGAACTCGACGTGCTTCGTCCGCAGGACACGCCGCTCGAACACATGGTCCGCATGGCGCGCGAACTCGGCGCCTCGGTCAAGGAGCGCACGGGCGAGCAGGACTTGCGCGGCTTTCTCGGCAGCTTCAACTTCAGCGGCGACATGGTGAAGCAGGCCGTCGGAACCATGAGCGGCGGCGAGAAGGCGCGGCTGGTGCTGGCGATGATGGTCTGGCAGCGCCCCAACCTGCTGCTGCTCGACGAGCCGACCAACCACCTCGATCTGGCGACGCGCGAAGCTCTCGCAGTCGCGCTGAACGAGTTCGAAGGCACGCTCATGCTGGTGAGCCACGACCGCGCGCTGCTGCGTTCGGTGTGCGACGAGTTCTGGCTGGTCGGCCGGGGCAAGGTCGGCGACTTCGATGGCGACCTGGACGACTACCAGCGTTACTTGCTGGACGAGGCAAAGCGTCTCCGCGAAGAAGCCAAACTGGCTACCCGCGAAGCCGCCGCCGAGGTGGCCGTCGCACCACCAGTGCAGGCCGCGAAAGCGCCGGCACCGGCTGCGCCGGAGACTTCCCTTTCAGGCAAGGACCAGCGCAAGCAGGATGCGCACGAGCGTCAGCAACGCAGCGAGCAGGCCAAGCCGCTCAAACGAGAGCTCGCGCAAATCGACCAGCGGCTTGCAGCTGCCGGCAGCGAAAAGGCAGCGATCGAAGAACGAATGGTGCAGCCGCTGGCCGCGGCCGAGATCGCGGACGCGGGCAAACGGCTGAAGGCGCTCAATGACGAGATCGAGCAGCTCGAGGAACGCTGGCTCACCCTTTCGGGCCAACTGGAAGCGCTCGCCGCCTGATAATGACGGCGGAATGTCTTCCGCCATCGATCTCGCCCAAGGTGATCCGCAACTGATTGCGGCAATCCGCCGCAGCCGCCGCCTGCTCGGCCGCAAGGCCTTGATGGCCGCCGCGGTGGGTGCGGTGCCGATCCCCGGCATTGACTGGGCGGCCGACGCCGCCCTCCTCTCGCGCGTGATTCCGCAGATCAGCGCCGAGTTCGGGCTGTCGGTGACGCAGCTCGACCGCCTCGCGCCCTATGACCGCGAGCGAATCCAAAAGGCTGCATCCGCGGTGGGCGCCTTGCTTGTCGGGCGGCTGCTCACCCGGGAGCTGCTGATCAAGCTCGCGCGCCATGCCGGTTTCCGGATGACTGCCAAACAGGCGGCGAGATACGTTCCCATCGTTGGCCAAGCCGTGTCCGCGACACTCAGTTACGCGGCACTGCGAGCGCTGGGCGAATTGCACATCAAGGATTGCGTCAAGGTGGCGTTGTCCGTCCGTCACCTGTTGCCGCCGCCGTCCGCGCCGCCCGTGCCATCCCGACCTTCCCGTCTGGGCTCTGCGTGGAGTCGACTCGGATTGCGCTAGCACCCCCCGGGTTGTTTATCCATGACGCCCTGTTGGACTCCGGCGACATTCAGTGCAACACATTTGTGAGAGCGGTGGATAATGCAACAAAGCCATAGGGGTCAGGCTGATGTCAGTTCTTGGGAGCGTATGTCGGATCAAATCAAGATCCACTCCGCACGACGGATTTTCGGAGGAGCGGAACTTATGAATGAGACAGACCTTGCAGCGTCGGTAGAGCGACTGATGGCCCGAGTCGATTACTACCTGCACTGCGAATTGGACGAAGAGTACGACCACGACAAACCGGACACTGCGCGCCGGCTGCTGGAAGCCGCACTTCGCCAGGAACTGATCCGTGCCGGCGCGGTGGGCATCGTCTCCAGCATTTCGAGTTCGCGCCAAGCGTCGATGCAAGACGACGACGCCGCAACCCGCTGAACCACCCTTGGCAAAGCATCCCATCAAACAGGTCGCATCAGCGGCCTGTTTTGCTATGGAGCCCTGAAAGAGGGCTCGTGCAGGAAGCCTCTTGGCCGCTAGACTGCACGCCGTGTGCGCCCCCCGCGCATCAACCCGCTGATCGTTGAAGGCAAACGCCCCATGGCTGAGTCCCGATCTCGACCCCTGTCGAAGCATGCGCCACGCGCCGACAGCAAAGTGCGCAATCCGCGCGAGCGGCTGCTCGACGTCGGACTTCGATTGAACGCACTCCGCAGGGCCGACGAAGTTTCACGACTTCTGGTCAGCGAAGCCGCCGAGGTCGTCGGCGCACAGCGCGTCCTTCTCGTGCTCGAAACCGCGACTGGCCTGATTGCTGCCGGAGCATCGCTGCCCCGCCGCGAAAGTGCTGCCCATCTGCTCGACGCCGTCCGACCTTGGCTGGCCGAGACCGCCCGCACTCGCAAGGCGAGCCTGCGCCATGGGCCGCAGGGCGCCCAAGCCATTGAACAGCGCTCGTGCCTCATTGCGCCCTTGGTCGCGGAACGCGAACTTCTGGGTTACCTGTACGCAGACGTCGAAGGCCCTACCGGCCGTTTCGATCACGCAGACTGCGACTTGCTCGAGACCCTCGCGCGCCAAGCCGCGAGCGCGTTGGCAAACATCCGCATCCGGGAGGGCCTCCGGCGCGAGTTGGCCGATCGCCAGAGTGCGCTCGGCCAGCGCACCAATGAGCTCGCTCTGATCAACAGCATCCAGCAGGGCATGGCGGCCAAGCTGGGCTTCAAGGCCATCGTCGACCTCGTGGGTGACAAGCTGCGGGAGCTGTTCGACACCGGCAATCTGAACATCGTCTGGTGGGACGACAAGACCAACATGGTTCAGGTGCTGTACCGGTACGAGCACGGCCGTCCCCTCCCCCTGATGCCGGCGCGATCGCTGCAGCCGGACGAGCCGATAGCGCAATTGCTGCGCACGCGCCAAAGCGGTGCTGCCAACACGCGCGAGGAGCAGACGCGATTGGGCCTTCGTCCTTCACCGGGGACAGACTGGGCGCTTTCGGTCTGTGCCGTCCCGATCATCGGCAGCGACCGCGCCTTGGGGATCATTGCGCTGCAGAACCATGAGCGCGAATACGCGTTCGGGCCGCATCAGCTGCGGCTGCTCGAAACCGTGGCGGCAACCACGGGTCTGGCGCTGGAGAACGCACGCCTCTTCGATGAAACAGAGCGTCGCGGCCGAGAGATGGCGGACGCCCTGGCCCACCAGACGGCCGCGGCGGAGGTGCTGCAGGTCATCGGCAGTTCGGTCGCGGATCCGGGCCCGGTGTTCGACAAGATCCTCGAATGCTGTGCGCGGCTTTTCGACGGCAGCTCTTTCGCGTTGATGATGGCTGACAACCAGGGCAATCTCGAACTCACGCGTTGGTTGATGACGGCGACCGGCCGCGCCTCCATCCAGGGCGAACGCCTGGCGGAGTTTGCAGAACTGATGCAGTCGCACTATCCGCTGTCGTTGGCAGGGACCTCTGCCGAGCGTTCGTTTCAAACGGGCGATCTCGTGGAGATTCCGGACGTCTTGAACGATCCGAACGCGCCTTCGGTCTTGCGCCACCATGCCGAGCACGCCGGGACGAGCTTCGCCAATCTCTCGGCGCCTCTCATCTGGGAAGGCCGGGGCATCGGCATCCTGAGCATGCAGCGGACGGAAGTCGGCCCGTTTCGGCCGAGCGAGCGCGCCCTGCTCAAGACCTTCGCAGACCAGGCGGTCATCGCGATCCAGAACGGGCGCCTGTTCAACGAAACGCAGGTCGCACTGCACAAGGTCGAAGAGCGCACGGCCGAGCTGACCGAGTCGCTCGAATACCAGACGGCCGTCAGTGACGTGCTGCGTGTCATCAGCGAATCTCCCAGGGACGTGATGCCGGTTTTCGAGGCCATCCTGGACTGCACCATGTGGCTCTTCGAAGGTCCGACATCGGCGATCTTCACCTACGACGGACAGCTGGTTCGTCTGGCTGCGACGCGCAACTGGTCCGCACAGGCGCTGGAGTCCGCGCGTGCGCTCTGGCCCGCCCCGCCCGACCCTCATCAGATGAACGGGCGCGTCATCCTCGAACGGCGGGCCGTGACCAACGTAGACGCATGGGCCGACCCGACCTACGACCGGACGCTGGCAAGCACCGGCGACAGGCGCCGGATGATCTGCGCGCCGATGCTCAAGGACGGCGTGCCCGTCGGAGCGATCTCCACCGCCTGGCCCGAACCCGGCGAAACCCCGCAGCGGCAGATCGACCTGCTCAAGATGTTTGCCGACCAGGCCGTGATCGCCATCGAGAACACTCGGCTCTTCAACGAGACGCAGGAAGCGCTGGAGCAGCAGACCGCCACGGCCGACGTGTTGCAGGTCATCAGCGAGTCGATGGAGAACGCGCAACCCGTTTTCGACAAGATCCTGGAAAGCTGCCAGCGGCTGTTCTCGGGCGCGCAGCTCGGCATTTCGCTGATTGGCGACGACGGTTTGGTTCACCTGAGCGCGCATCGCGGCTCCGCACGCGAATCGCTCGAAAAATACTATCCGCGACCGATCGATCATTCGGCGATCGGCACCGCCATGGCCGGCCCTGAAGTGCTGCACATTCCCGATGCGCTCGGCGAGCCGCACCTGCCCGCATTCATGCGGGAGATTGCCGAACAGATGGGCAACTACGCAATCATGATCGCGCCGCTCCTGTGGGAGGGCAAATACATCGGATCGATTCACGTCACGCGCCAGCCGCCCGAGCCCTTCGCGGAGAAGGAAATCAAGCTGCTGGAAACCTTTGCGGACCAGGCGGTCATCGCGATCCAGAACGCACGGCTTTTCAATGAAACCAAGGAAGCGCGCGCCGCAGCCGAAGCCGCGAACGAAGCCAAAAGCGCGTTCCTGGCCACCATGAGCCACGAGATCCGCACGCCGATGAATGCCGTCATCGGCATGAGCGGCCTGTTGCTCGACACGCCGCTCGACGCCGATCAGCACGACTATGTTTCGACGATTCGCGACTCGGGCGATGCGCTGCTGACCATCATCAACGACATCCTCGATTACTCGAAGATCGAAGCCGGCCGGATGGACATCGAGTCGCACCCGTTCGATCTTCGCGAATGCGTGGAGTCCGCGCTCGATCTCGTGAGCACTCGCGCAGCCGAGAAGAAGCTCGACATCGCGTATGTATTCGAAGGCGACGTGCCGCTGGGCGTGAGCAGCGACCTCACGCGCCTGCGGCAAGTCCTGCTGAACCTGCTGAGCAATTCGGTCAAGTTCACGGAAACGGGTGAGGTGGTGCTGACAGTCAGCTCCAATCCCCTGCCGACCGGCAAGGTCCACCTGACTTTTGCCGTGCGCGACACGGGCATCGGCCTCTCTGCGGAAGGCATGAGCCGGCTCTTTCAATCTTTCTCTCAGGCGGACTCCAGCACCACCCGAAAGTACGGCGGCACCGGCCTCGGCCTTGCCATCAGCAAGCGGCTGGCCGAACTGATGGGCGGAACCATCTGGGTCGAAAGCGACGGACCGGGCACGGGCTCAACCTTCTTCATGACCATGGAAGCGCAGGTCGCCGAGACGCCACCGAGCAAGCGCCGCGTCTTTGCCGGCGTGCAAGCCGAGCTGCAAGGCAAGCGTGTGTTGATCGTGGACGACAACGCAACCAACCGCCGCGTGCTCACGCTCCAGACCGCGAAGTGGGGCATGGATTCGCGCGACGTCGAATCGCCGCTGGAGGCACTGCGCTTGCTCGAACAGGGGCAGCAGTTCGATCTCACGATCCTCGACATGCACATGCCGGAGATGGACGGCAGCGAACTGGCGCGGCGCATTCGTGCCAAGCATCCGACTCTTCCGCTCGTGCTCTTCAGCTCGCTTGGGCGGCGGGATATTGGAGGGACGGGCGATGCTGAACCGCTGTTCAACGCCTATCTGTCGAAGCCCATCCACCAGTCGCAACTGTTCGACACGCTGGTCAACCTGCTCGCGCATGAATCGGCTGCGAAGCCCGCGCCCAGCGTCGCGGCCAAGCCGCAAATCGACCCGACGATGGCTGCGCGCCATCCGCTGCGCATCCTGCTGGCGGAGGACAACGCGGTGAACCAGAAGCTTGCGATGCGCCTCCTGCAGCAGATGGGCTACCGGGCCGACCTGGCTTCGAACGGCATCGAAGCGGTCGAATCCGTCCAGCGCCAAACCTATGACGTGGTGCTGATGGATGTTCAGATGCCGGAGCTCGATGGGCTGGACGCGACGAGGCAGATCTGCACCCTGATGGATGCCGAGCGACGCCCGCGCATCGTGGCCATGACTGCCAATGCCATGCAGGGCGACCAGGAGATCTGCATCGCGGCCGGAATGGACGACTACCTCACAAAGCCCATCAGGGTCGATCGGCTGGTCGAAGCCCTTCGCAATGTGCCTGCGCGCACGGACAACGAGTAGAGCGATCGGCCCATCGACGCCGAAATGATTTCGGCGTAAGCTAGAAGAAGGTTCTAACCGACTGGACCCCCATCGATATTCGACCGCGGAGACCGTATGGATCTGAGAAGCGAACAGCTGGCTGACGGTGTCGAAAAGATCAGTCTCGTCGGCCGAATGGACAGCATCGGCGGGCACGACATCGATACCCGCTTTGCCGCGCTGGTGGCGACCCGAAAGCTTCTCGCCGTGGTGGACCTGTCGGAAGTGTCTTTCCTGGCCTCGATCGGCATCCGGACGCTCGTCATCAACGCGAGGGCCCAGTCGATGCGCGGTGGCGGCATGGCGTTGGCCAACCCTCAGCCCCTGGTTGCGGAGGTTCTCAAGATGGCGGGCATCGACTCGATCATCCCGGTGTACCCCGACGTCGACACAGCCTGCAGCGCGCTGATGGCGCTCGCCGAAAGCCGCTGATGTCCGATCACGACGGGGAGCCGAAGGCATCCCTGCTCGTCGGAAGCGAGTTGCGCGAACTCTCGCGCATCAGCAGCTGGATTCAGGATTGGGCGGAGAGCCAGCGACTTTCTCCGAAGCTCGCATTGAAGCTCGATCTCTGCTCCACCGAGGTCGTGACCAACATCATGAACTATGCATGCGGCAATGGTGGGCAGCTCATCTTGCTGCGCCTGGGTTGGCAAGGCGAGAACGTGGCGCTCGAAGTCGAAGACGAGGGAAGCGAGTTCGACCCCCGGAAGGTGCCCGAACCGGCGCGCGCGACCAGCGTCCAGGACGCGCGCATTGGCGGATGGGGCATCCCGATCGTTCGCCGCTTTTCAGACGACCTGAGCTATCGGCACGAAGACGGACGCAATTGCCTGACGCTGCTTTTTAGAGCCGGCAGGCCGCCTTGAATCCATTTCTGTCCATTCCTGCCGCCAGGGATTCGCTTCACCGCGCCGAAAGCGCCACCTCTCAATCCACTACCGAGGAGATTTCGATGGGAACTGCAGCCAACAAACCTTCACCCATGATCGATGCGCAAAGCGCACTGGCGGCTCAAGCGGCGCTGGCCAGCCAAGGCAACGGAGCGGGCGAGACGTCCGGCGTCGACAAGATGCGCGAGTTGCTGTTCGGCAATCAGATGCAGGATTACGACAAGCGCTTTTCGATCCTCGAAGACCGCTTTCAGCAGCGCATGCGCGATCTGGAGACAGAGTCGTCGCGCAGCCTGACCAATCTTGAAACCACGATCAAGAAGCAGCTGGAATCGGTCGCCGGGCAGTTTCGCGAAGAAAAGGATCTGCGGGCCGACGCGGACAAAGAGCTGGAGCGCAGCTTGCGCGATCACACACAGGCACTGGAGAAGCGCCTGGCGCAGGTGTCGGACCAACTGGCGCGCCAGGAACGCGATTTCACGGATCGCCTGAGCCATGAAGTCCAGGGATTGCGCGAAGAGATGCGCAAGCGCCAGGACGACATGCGCACCACCACCGAACGGATGTTCGCCGAGCTCAGCAATGTCAAGACGGACCGCAATCTGCTCGCGGGGCTGTTCGTCGAGATCGCCAAATGCCTGAACCAGGACGCCACGCCGAAGAGCCTCAACGGCGGGGAGCGCGGCTGAGCGCCGGGACGGGTGAGCGGTGAACGCCCGCCTGTCGCTCGCCGCGACAAGCACTCCTGGAAGCGCTTCTGACGACGATCGGAGCAGGCGGCTGGCCGGACTTTTGCTGGAGCTGGCTCGCTGCGTCAACCCCGACGTGGCCGCTACGGAGCCGAGCCGATTGGAGGCCGATCCTCGCCTGGATGCCCTGCGCGGCGTACTGCTCGAACGCGAGCAGGTGGCGCTGGCAAGGCTGCAGCAAAAATTCGACGATCCACGCGAATTCGCCGACGCGGTCGGCGCGGTGCTGCCCGCCGCCTTTACGCTGGCCGCCGAGCAGGACGATCGCCTGGGCCAAGTGATCGCACCCACCGTCGAGCGCGCAACCCAGGCGTCGATCCGGAAGAATCCCGGCACGATGGTCGACATCCTGTACCCGGTCATGGGTCCGGCGATTCGCAAGGCCATCGCCGAGACGCTGGACGGCACGCTTCAATCGGTCAATCAGGCACTCAAGCACAGCCTGTCGTGGCGCGGACTCAAGTGGCGCATCGAGGCCTGGCGCGCCGGCAGCACTTTTCGCGACGTGGTGCTCAAGCACACGGCCGTGTTCAGCGTCGAACACCTCTTCCTCATTCATCGCAAGACCGGCCTGCTGCTTGCGCATGTCGCCAGGGACGATGCGACGACGCGCGATCCACAACTGGTCTCGGCGATGCTGTCCGCGATCCAGGATTTCGTGCGCGATTCGTTTGATGACGCGGGCACGGGCGGCGCGGGCGGCCGCGGCATCGACAGCCTGCGCTTGGGCGACCTGCTGCTCTGGTGCGAGGAAGGCCCGTCGGCTTTTCTTGCCGCAGTGATCCATGGCAATCCGCCCCCGATGCTGCGCACCCAAATCGGCGAAACGCTCGGTGCCATCCACAGTGAGTGGCATGCCGAACTCGACAATTTCCAAGGCGACACCGACCCGTTCGAAGCCGCTGGTGAGCGGATGCGGCCATGCCTGCTGTCGCAGAGTGCCGAGACGCACAGAAAGTTTTCTCCATTCCTGTGGATCATTCCGTTGGCACTGCTGCTGGCATTGGGCTATTGGCTCGCGCAACGGATCATCGAGAGCCGCCGCATCGATGCGTATGTCTCGGCATTGCAGGACCAGCCAGGCATCGTCGTCACGGCTGCCGACCGCCGCGACGGCAAGTGGCTGGTGTCGGGGCTGCGCGATCCGCTCGCCATGGCGCCGGAGGCGTTGCTGGACAAGGCGCACCTCGACCCTGCGCGTGTCATCGGGCGTTGGGAGCCCTATCAGGCATTGCATCCGGCCATCATGCTGAAGCGACTGCAGGCGACGCTGAGCCCCCCATCGACAGTTCTTCTCGCGCAGGACGGCGGGGGCATTCGCGTCGCCGGCACCGCCACCCAGCAGTGGACGGACAAGGCGCGCAACTACCTGCTGACCTTGCCCGCGGGCGCGCCGAAGGTCGATCTCAGCCAACTCAGGGACGTGGAAGATGCGACCTACGCTCGACTGCGCGACTCGATCCAGTCACAGCTCATTCACTTCGATTTCGGAATGCCGCGACCCGCGGCGGATCAGGAGAGCAAGCTCGATGCCGTTGCAACAGACATGCGCGAATTGGTCCAGGTGGCCCGCAACCTGGGGTTCACCGTGAAGGTAACCATCGTCGGACACGCCGACGCCACAGGCAAGGACACGTCGAATCTCGCGCTCAGCGTGGGCCGTGCGGAAGTCGTGCGTTCGATGCTGCGCGCGCGTGGCATCGACCAGGGATTGCTCGCCGTTCGCGGCGCCGGGCCGCTGGAGCCGCTGAGACCCGGCGCCAGCGAAGACGAACTGTCGATGAATCGGCGCGTGTCCTTCTCCGTAACCGTGGGCGAGTAGCAATGCTGCAAAAGAAAATCTGCCTGCTCGGAGCGTTCGGCGTCGGCAAGACCAGTCTGGTCCGTCGCTATGTCGACTCCATCTTCTCGGATGCCTATCTCACGACGGTCGGAGTGAAGATCGACAAGAAGGTGCTGACTGTCGGCTCGGAAGAGATCGCGCTCATTCTCTGGGACATCGCCGGAGAGGACGAGATCGCCGCCGTGCGCGTGAGCTATCTCCGTGGCGCCGCGGGCTATCTCCTCGTGGTGGATGGCACACGGCCTGAGACGCTGGAGACTGCGGAGTCCATCCAGAAGCGCATCACCGCGGAGATCGGGCCTACGCCCTTCTTCGTCCTGCTCAACAAGGCCGATCTCGTGGAGGACTGGGCACTCCCGCCGGAGCGCATCGAGGTGCTGGAGGCCGCAGGCTGGTCTTTTCGCCGCACCAGCGCAAAGACCGGCGATAGCGTCCAGGAGACCTTCGCGGAACTGGCGGCGCGCCTTGCGCGATAGTCATGCTCGATCTGCCGACACGCATCTCCGATTCGCTTCTGACGCTGTTGCATTCGCAGCGCGTGCTCGCGCACTTTGTCGTCGATGGCTCATTGAACCTCGTGCAGGCTGGCGGGCACCTGGAGCATTACGGGCTTGCTGAGCTCCGTTCGGGGGGCGCTGCTTCGGACCAGATCCCGTTTCTCGAAGGCATGCTGCCGCTTGCGGAAACTCCCTTCCTCATTCGATCGATGGAGATGCCGAGCGGCCGCGTGGCGGACGTTCATTTCTTTGCGGATGACAACACCGTCTGGATTCTTCTGCTCGACGTGACTGCGGAATACGAGGAAGCGCGGCGTGTGCAGCAGAAGGCCTACGACATGACCTTGCTCAGCCAGCGCGAGGCAAGGTTGATTGCGCAACTCGAGTCCGCCAACGAGGAACTGACTGTCGCGCATCGCGAGCTTGCCTCGTCCCGCGAGGACCTGCAACGCACGCATGACCGCCTGCAGCAGGAACTGCGCGATGCCGAGCGATATGTGCGAGCCATCCTCCCTGCACCGCTGTCGGGCCCGCTCGTGGTCGACTGGCGATTCGTTCCATCCACCGAATTGGGTGGAGACTCGTTCGGCTATCACTGGGTGGACGACGAGCACTTCGCGCTGTATCTCATCGACGTATGTGGCCATGGTGTGGGCTCAGCCCTTCTATCGGTGGCGGTTGCGGACACGCTGCGTTCGGAGGGTCTTGCGCGAATCGACTTCCGCAATCCCGGCGAGGTGCTGACTGCGCTCAATCTGGCTTATCAGATGGAAAGCCACGGGGAGCTGTTCTGCACGGTTTGGTACGGCGTGTACCACCGTGCAAGCGGCGGTCTTCGTTATGCCTCCGCGGGCCATCCACCGGCCATTCTTGTGAACGGGCCTTGCGACGGGATGGGGGGCGGACGGCAACTGCAGGCGTCCGGCCCTTGCGTCGGCATCTCTCCTGCGGCGCGCTACCAGGAAGGACAGTGCATTCTCGAATCGCCATCGCGGCTGTTTATCTTCAGCGATGGGACTTATGAGATCCGCAGACCCGACGGCTCGATGCTGGAGTTCTCGGATTTTGCTGAATTGCTCGCGCGTCCGGTTCTCGAAGGGGAGTCAGAGTTGGACAAGCTGCTGGACTATGCGCGCGACGCGCACGGGCCGGGTGTGCTTGAGGATGACTTCACGATCATCAAGATGGCGCTTTGAATCTCGGCCGCCGCCCAAGCCAGACAAGCTATCGATAAAAGGCCACTTTTATCGCCCAACATGCGGCGACAAGGACCAGCACCCAATCAAACGCTGTCACGAAATTCGTCCTCCTTTGGGTTCTTGGGATCAATCCAGATGAACAATGTCAGGAAGATAAATACAAAGGCCATGGCAATTGCGCTGACACCCCGCCGCAAGGCGCGTATGAACATAGGTGACATGACATCCTCCCGATTCTTGAACTTATGGTTGGTCAGTGAACCCGCTCATCAAGTCCGCGCGTGCTCCAGCACCGTCGGGACGCGCGGCTCCGGGATTCGGATGCCCTCCCCTGTCGCGACCGCGGAAGGCGACAAGGCTCGGCCCGATCCTTGGATCACTCGCATGGCCCAGTCGCACACCACGGACATGAATATCTTTTGCGCCTTCAGCGATAAGAGACTGTGGTCGACCTCCGGCAGGAAACGGTATTCGGCCCTGCGTATGAACGGTTCGTTGACGAATGGACCGAGTTGGTCGCGGTTCCAGTCCCTGGCCTGGAGCGTTGCGCTGTAGACGAACATGACCGCGACGTCGCGCTCCGCGATCTGTCCCATGGACCTGCAAAACAGGTCAGCGACTGCGCGCCGGTCGTCCGCGGCGAAGATGCTCGCGGGCCCTGCCGCCGCTGCCGACCCCGTGCGGCCCTTCGATGCTGCGTGGAGTGCGGGCAGCAACGCGCGCTGCATGTTGCTATACACCCGCCCGAGCAGTGCGGTCACCGAACGCTCGGCCAGGAAGCTTTGAAGGCTTCGATCCCATCGAGCGCGACGGCTCGGAAATGTATAGCCGTCGAACATCAGCAAGCCGATCATCCGCGGATCGCTCACACAGAGTGCGAGGCCGCTGCCCGCTCCCGAGCACAGGCCGACGAGAACGAAGCGCTCGATGCCGAGCAAGGTTTGCATCAGGTTCATCGCCGCCTGAAGATCGAGCACCTCCCGCTTGCGGAAATGCTCGTCACCGCTGGCCGGGCGACTGTCGCCGAGGCCGGCAAGATCGATGCGGATGCTGCTGACGCCCATGCCCGCCAGCTGTCGCGCCAGCTTGACGTTGATGCGGCGTGGACCGACCCGGTGATTGGCTCCCACATTGAGCAGCAGGCATCCGACAGGCGCCATCGATTTTTGCGCCGGCGTCGCAATCAGCCCGATCAGAGAGTCGTCCGGCCCGAACAGGACCGGCATTTCCTTGTAGTCATTCATGGATGTGCCTCCATAGGCATTGCACAGCTTCGGCCGGAACCATGGCGCTGTCCGCGAAAGGGTCGGACGTCCATACCAGCGAGTGCGAAAAGGGAACCAGCCGCACCGGCGCGCCGCGCTCGGCCTGCTCGACAGTCCACGTATGCGCAACGGTGTCTTCGGGGTCTGCCAGCACGATGGTCGAGTGCAGCAGAGGCAGCTTCATCGAACTGGGCGACAGGGCTCGCAATTGCTGGCGCAGCTCCGGCGAAACGGCGAAACCGAGCAGCTCGTCGGTGAAGGCGTCCTTGTCCTCGACGAGGCTGCGACGCCATTCGGGCTTTGGCCTGAGATACGACACCTCGAGGGCCGAGACATGGGCTGTGCGTACGTCCTCCAGATAGCGCGCCCCATCGAGAATCGGGTCCCAGAGGATCAGGCGCGACAAGTCGCTGTACCGGCCTTGTGTGGCGAGCACGGCCACCGCCGCGCCAAGGCGCGAACCCAGCCAGATGATGCGGCGCGGCGCCGCGCGGCGTCGCAGTTCTTCGTGGGCGATACCGACATCGCGGACCCAGCCGTGAATGTCGCCCTCGAAGTCTTCACCCGGCGCGTCGCCGGTACCGTGATAGTCGAATCGCAGCACCGGCATTCCTGCACGGGCGAGACGATCGGAGAGCACGCGGAACATTCGATGCGTACGTATCGCTTCCTGCCCGAAAGGTGGACAAAGGAGGACGGCGGCGTCTGCGGCGCCTTCAGTCGCGTGATACACGCCAAAGAGCCGGCGAGAGCCCGGCCCGAAGATCATTGGAGTCATGGCAGATGACCTGATTCGTCCAGGCGGGCGACATCACGCCGGTAGCCGATTTGGCCGTCATTGGCGGGGGAGATCCGACGGCTCGCAAGGCAACTGCTGGACGGATGGCTTGCGCAGGCAGTCGCGCGTGACAGGCAAGGAGGAGACTCGCGCCTCCCCGCTCTCGCTCCCGTCCCTCCCCTCAACGCGGCCATGGCCTACCTTTTTATGCAACGATAAGTTACGTTCAATGTAGCATCAAAGTAGCATCAAAGTAGCAATTTCCGTAAGCTATTTCAGGGCTAGTACAAATACTTAACGGATGCGCGTCAGTGATGCGGTCGCAGGCGAGTCCAAATGCGTGCGGCGGCCGATAGCGGTGCCCTGCGACTGTTTTTCTTATCAGTGCAGGCGTAATCTTTGCCCGTCTGGCCGTCACCCTTGCAGATGCGACGCACTGCCCTGCACCACGCCTGACTCTGCTGGCGACGGGCCCCACTTGATTTTCGACAACCATCAAGAGGTCCACCATGATGCTCAAACGCGCAGGCTCACAGCCTTCGGCACAAGGCCCGTCCGCCTACTTCACCGGCCAGGTGCGAATCGATCCGCTGAACGCACCGCCCGAGCCAGCCCGCGCGTCGTGCGCAAGCGTCACCTTCGAGCCCGGAGCGCGCAGTGCGTGGCACACGCACCCTCTCGGGCAGACTCTGATCGTGACCGCTGGCTGCGGCTGGACGCAGTGCGAAGGCGAGCCGATCGTGGAGATTCGCGCAGGCGACGTGATCTGGTGTCCACCGGGGCACCGGCATTGGCATGGCGCCACACCCACGACGGCGATGACTCATATCGCCATTCAAGAAGCGCTCGACGGCAAGAACGTCGAATGGATGGAAAAGGTGAGCGATGCCGAATATCTCGCGGGACCTCCGGCGGTTTGAAAACGACACCACCATGACGCATCAATCTCAACCTCAATCTCAGTCGCCTCAGTCGCTCCTCCCCGCCTCCCGGCGGGCCATTGTTCCCATTGCGGCCTTCGCAGCCGTTGGCGGGATCGCCAAGCTCCGCTCGGCACTCAATCACGGGCTCGATGCCGGACTCACCGTCAATGAATGCAAGGAAGTCCTGGTGCAGTTGTATGCCTATGCCGGCTTCCCGCGCAGCCTCAATGCCTTGGCGGAACTGATGAATGTGACCAAGGATCGCGAGCAGCGGGGAATCAACGATCCAGCCGGCAGCACTCCGACGCCGCTGCCTGCCGGCAGCAACATCATGGACATCGGAACGGCGAACCAGACCAAACTCTCGGGCGCTCCTGTACGCGGACCGCTGTTCGAGTTTGCCCCGGCCATCGACGAGTACCTGAAGGCTCACTTGTTTGGAGACATCTTCGCGCGGGACAATCTCGACTGGCAGAGCCGTGAGCTTGCAACCGTGAGCGCGCTGTCCGCATTGGCGGGCGTCGAGCCGCAACTCGTGGCGCACATTCGAATCAGTCTGAACGTTGGTTTGACGAAAGCTCAGTTGAGCGAAGTGGCAGATATCCTCCGGGAGATAGTCGGAGAGGATGCGGCGGTACGCGTACGGGAGGCGCTGCAGGAGAAGGCATAGGGCCTCACTGGTGAACGAGAACGACACACCTTGCAGAAAGATGTGACTTGGCCGAACCAAAACAAAAAGCCTGCCATTAACCAAATAGCAGGCTTCTCATATGTCCACGCGGGTAGTTGGTAGGACGTACTGGATTCGAACCAGTGACCAACGGATTAAAAGTCCGCTGCTCTACCAACTGAGCTAACGTCCCCTACCCATTTACCAGTCGCTTCTTCGTTCTTTGCTGGCGTTGAATCCAGCAAAGCCAGAAATTATAGCGTGCCATTCCTGGCGATTCGGTCCAAAACCCAGCCTGCCGCACATTGGCCGAAGGTGGCAGTGACGCTCACTACCGAACCATAGCCGTGGCAGTTGAGCGTGCCATCGCCCTCCATCGCGCACGAAGCATCAGGCGGCGCCACGCTCTCCCGGCTGAAGACACAGTTCACGCCGATCTTCCGGCCTTCGCGTGGAGCACCGTGCTCCTTGCGAAGTCGCTGGCGCAGCTGCGCGAGCAGAGGATCGTGAGTCACCAAAGCGAGGTCATCGATGTCGACCTTGTGCGCGAGTCGCTTGCCGCCGGCCGCGCCGACGGTGATGAAATCTACCCCCGTTTCGCGCGCCCATGCGGCCATGACCAACTTGGCGCGCACCTGGTCGCAAGCATCGATGACCGCGGTGGGCGATCCATTTGCGTCCTGCGCCATTGAAAGCAGCGAAAGCCAGTTGCCGGGCTCGACGAATTCATCGATAGCGGAGACCTGGCAAGACGGGTTGACCTGTGCAATGCGTTCGCGCATGGCCTCGACCTTGGCCTGTCCCACCGTGGCTTCCAGCGCGTGAATCTGGCGGTTGATGTTGGACTCGGCAATGTGATCGAGATCGATCAACGTCAGCCGCCCCACTCCACTGCGAGCGAGCGCCTCGACGGCCCACGAGCCGACGCCGCCGATGCCGACGACCAGCACATGCGACGACCGAATCGCTGTAGCACCCGCAACCCCGTACAGCCGCTCCAGGCCACCGAATCGGCGGGCCAGATCGGCGTCGTCCGAGATGACGACAGGAGAAGGCATGGCGCTCAGCAAGATCAGCGCAGGCGCGAAAGGCGCTCGCGACCGGCCTGTGCGGCTTCGGACTGCGGATAGGCCTTGGTCAGGTCTTCCAGCGTCTTGCGTGCCGCCCGCGTGTCTTTCAGTTCGATTTGGCAGTTCGCGATCGACAACACGGCTTCAGGGGCCTTGGCGTGGTCAGGCGCGAGCGAAAGCATCGACCTGAAATTGGCAATCGCCTCGTTGTAGTTTCGGGTTGCATACTGCGCATTGCCGAGCCAGAACAAGGCGGAGGCGTTGTAGCCGCTTTGCGGATAGCGTTTGACGAAATCCGCGAACGCGGTTTGCGCCTGAGCAAACTGGCCCGCCCTGAAGATGCCCAATGCCGCATCGAAGTCGGCCTTTTCCTTGGGGTCGGCGTTGAACTCGCGTCCATCGATCGACACCTTCGAGGGCTCGTTCTTCTTCAGCTGGTTGTCGACTTCAGTCTGCCGCTGCTGCATCTCGGTGAGAGTGCGCGTCAGCTGTTCGTTCTGCCCGGTCATGCGTGCGATGTCGCCGCGCATCTGTTCAATCTGGTTTTGCAAATCGAGCAGGCTGCGCCGCAGCTGCGCGTTCTCGTCGGCGCTCTGGGTGCGCATCGTCTCGACGCGCTGGCGCAGATCGAGAATGGCGCGGCGTGCCTCGTCGTCCTCGAAGAGGGCGGCCTGTGCGCCTAACGAGGCGCACAACAAGACAACAGCGAGGGCCGCCCCTCGCAAGGAAACACGGGGCATGATCAACGATAAGTGATTTCGGCGCGGCGATTTTGCGCCCACACGTCCTCACCCGTACCTTGCGCCGCAGGCTTTTCCTTGCCAAAGCTCACGGCTTCGATCTGGCTGTCGTTGACGCCGAGCAAGGTCAGCGAACGGCGAACCGCCTCCGAACGCTTCTGTCCCAGCGCCAAGTTGTATTCGCGGCCGCCGCGCTCGTCGGTGTGGCCTTCGATCGAGATGTGACGCTGCGGATTCGCCTTCAGGAAGCGAGCGTGTCCGTCGATCAGCGACTGGAATTCAGGCTTGACGGTATAGCTGTCGAAGTCGAAATAGATGATTCGCGCGACACCGACGGGGCCCTGCGCAGTTTGTGCATTCGGGTCGATGGTGACCGGTGCAACACCGCTGGCAGCGCCGCCCGAGCCCTGGCCCGCGCCACGATCGACCACTGGCGTGTCGTTGAGTTTGGTGCCCGACGAGCAGCCGGCGATCAGAGCCACGATGGCCAACGAATAAATCGTACGTTTCAACATTTCGAACTCCTCAAGTTAATCATTGCTTTTGAAACGGACCCCAGTCCGGTTCGCGGATGTCTCCCGCCTGTCCCGCCAGGCGTGCTTTTATCTTTCCGTCCAGCGTGGTCGTCATCAACGCCTCGCGGCCTTGAAGCTTGGTCGCGTAGACGATCAACTTACTGTTGGGGGCAAAGCTCGGACGCTCGTCGGCGGTGGTGTCGGTGATGGCCTGCGCGTTGCCGGTCGCCAACTCCATGACATGGAGTTTGAAGCCACCATTGACGCGCGAGATGTAGGCCAACCACCGGCCGTCGCCGCTGATCGCCGGAGAGATGTTGTAGGTACCGTTGAAGGTGACCCGGGTCGGGTTGCCTCCGCCAGCACCCATCTTGTAGATCTGCGGTGCACCGCCGCGATCGCTCACGAAATAGATCGAACTGCCGTCGGGCGAGTACACGGGCTCGGTGTCGATGCTGTTGCTCTGCGTGAGCCGGCGCGGCTCGCCGCCGCTCGAAGAGATGGTGTAGAGCTGTGATCCGCCGTCGCGGCTCAGCGTGACCGCGAGCGTGTTGCCGTCCGGCGCCCAAGCCGGTGCGCTGTTGGAGCCGCGGAAGTTGGCGACCAGCCGGCGCTGCCCACTTGCGACGTTGTGTACGTAGACCACCGGCTTGCGCGACTCGAAGGACACGTACGCGAGCTGCGTTCCGTTGGATGACCAGCGCGGCGAAATGATGGGTTCGGGGCTTGCCAGCGCGGCCTGTGCGTTTTCGCCATCCGCATCGGCGACCCAAAGGCTGTAGCGGTTGCCGCCCTTGGTGACGTAGGCGATGCGCGTCGAGAAGATGCCTTTTTCGCCGGTCAGCTTTTCGTAGACATAGTCTGCGATCCGATGCGACGCCAGCCGAAGGTCGCCTTGCGGCACGGTGAAGCTCTGCCCGCCGAGGTCCTGTCCACGAACAACATCCCAGAGGCGGAAGCGGACGTCGTAGCGCCCATCGGCAAGCCGAGTCACGCTGCCGACGACCAGTGAATCGGCGGTGCGCTGGCGCCAAAGGCTGAGGTCGGGACGGGAGGTTTCGTCGAGCGCTTGCCCGGACGCATCGACGCCGCGGAATTGCCCGCTGCGCTCGAGGTCGGCCTGAACGATCGTGGAAATCTTCTGCGGCGACGCGTCTTCACCCTTGAAAGGGGCAAGCGCGATCGGAAGCTGCGTCAACCCGACCCCCGAGACTTCGACCCGAAACTGGGCGAGCGCGGGGACCATCGGGGAGGCAGCGAGAGCCGCAATCAAGGCGCGGCGAGCGAGGAACGATGAAGAAGGGGTTGGGGGAAAGTCTTGCAACTGCTTTTTCATGCGGTTCGGAGAGGTTTCCGAGGAATAAGTTCGCGCCTCGGACTTGACGAGGCCACATGGTACACATTGCGATGCACGTAGCGTCACAAAACGTGTATGACCCGGCGCGGTCCTACAGGAATGACGATCGTAGAATCCGCCGCCATGCAGCCCTCCCCCGCCGCCGAAGTCGCGCGCCCCCCCTTGATGCGCCGACTCGCGCGACTGATGGCCTGGTTCGGCGGCTCGCGCCGCTGGTGGGCTCTCGGATTCTTTACCGCACTCATTGCCGCGCTCACCGAGCCACTGATGCCCGCGTTGGTCAAGCCTTTGCTCGACCGTGGATTCACGCGCGGCCAGCTGGCGCTCTGGATCGTTCCGGTATGCATGATCCTTCTTTTCGCGGTCCGTGGACTGGCGCAATTCATTTCCCAATACGCCCTCGCGCGCATCGCGAACGAAGGCATGCAACGGCTTCGGCGCATGCTTTTCGAAAAGCTGCTCGCCGCCGAGCTCGCCCTCTTCTCGCGGCAATCCGCCAGCACGTTGTCGAACACCGTCGTGTATGAAGTCCAGACGGGCGGAATGCTGCTGGTGCAGGCCCTGCTCGGCCTGTCGCGCGACGGCCTGACGCTGATCGCGCTGCTGTGCTACCTGCTCTACCTGAACTGGAAACTKACGCTGATCGTCGGCGTCTTGGTACCCGGCGTGGGCTGGATCATGAAGGTGCTCTCCAAGCGCCTCTATCACCTGACGCGGCTTGGTCAGATCGCGACGGACGAGCTTGCATACGTGGTCGAGGAAAACGTGCTCGCGCATCGCGTCGTACGCCTGCACAACGCCCAGGAAAGCCAGACGAATCGCTTCGAGCGCCTGAGCCACAGCCTCAACCGGCTGGCCGTGAAGTCGACTATTGCATCGGCCGCCATGACGCCGCTGACGCAACTGCTCGCCGCCGTTGCGCTGTCGGTCGTGGTGGTGATCGCTCTGTGGCAGAGCAACGAACAGGGCCTGACCGTCGGCGGCTTTGTCGCCTACATCGCCGCCATGCTGATGCTGATTGCTCCCATCAGGCGGCTTGCGGACATGGCCAATCCCATCACGCGCGGACTCGCGGCGCTCGAACGTGGGCTCGAGCTGGTGGACACCGTAGGCGCCGAGCCGCAAGGCGGATTTGAAGTGCAACGCGCGAAAGGCCGGATTGAACTGCGACAAGCGCGCGTCACGTATCGCGGGGACGACGAATCGAGGGCCCTCGACGATGTCGATCTCGTCATTGAACCCGGCGAGGTCGTGGCCTTCGTCGGTCCATCGGGTTCGGGCAAGACGACACTGGTCAATCTGTTGCCGCGCTTTGTGCTGCCCAGCGGCGGCCGTGTGCTTCTCGATGGACATGACCTTGCCGAATGGCAGCTCAAGAGCCTGCGAGCGCAATTTGCGATGGTGAGCCAGGATGTGGTCATGCTGAACGACAGCCTGGCGGCCAACGTCGCGCTCGGCGCCCAGATAGATCCCGAGCGCATCCGGGCATGCGTAGCCGCGGCCAACCTCACGGTGCACGTCGATAGCCTGCCCAATGGCATCGACACCGTGCTCGGGCACAACGCCACCCAATTGTCCGGCGGCCAACGCCAGCGACTCGCCATCGCTCGCGCGCTCTACAAGGATGCCCCGATACTGCTTCTGGACGAAGCCACGTCGGCATTGGACACAGAGTCCGAGCGATCGGTCCAGGAGGCACTTCAGCGCCTCATGCAAGGCCGGACCACCCTCATCGTGGCCCACCGTTTGTCCACCATCCAGCACGCCGATCGCATCGTCGTGATGGACCACGGCCGCATCGCAGAACAAGGCACCCACGCGCAACTGATGGCGCTCGACGGCCTCTACGCGCGCCTGCAAAACCTCGCAGTCCGAGGCGCCCAACCCGGCCAAGATCCAAGGATTTGAGCTCGCCCCCAGGCTTGCTCACTTCGTGTAGCCGCCCACCCCCTACCGGGGGCGACACCGGCGGCCTGGCGAAGCCAGTTCCGCGGTGTTTCTGGATTGGGCCCGTGGTGACCGGTGGTCAGAGCAAGACGATGTCGTACTGGCCTTGGCCCATCTGGGGTTCGGCCTGCAGCGAGATCGGCTTGCCGATGAAATCGCTCAGCCCGGCAAGGTGCTGGCTTTCCTCGTCGAGGAACAGTTCGATCACTTGCGGCGAAGAGACGATGCGGAATTCGCGCGGCGTGAACTGGCGTGCTTCGCGCAGGATCTCGCGCAACACGTCGTAAGCCACGCTGCGCGGCGTCTTCACGATGCCTTGGCCGCCACAGGCGATGCATGGCTCGCACAGCATGTGCGCCAGCGACTCGCGCGTTCGCTTGCGCGTCATCTCCACAAGCCCCAGTTGCGAGAACCCGCCCGCCGTGGTCTTCACCCTGTCGCGCGCAAGCTGCTTGCGGAATTCGGCCAGCACCTGTTCACGGTGATCATCGCGCGCCATGTCGATGAAGTCGACGATGATGATTCCACCCAGGTTGCGCAGACGAAGCTGCCTGGCAATGGCCTGCGCAGCTTCGAGATTGGTCTTGAAGATGGTGTCGTCGAAATTGCGCGCGCCGACAAAGCCGCCGGTGTTCACGTCGACGGTGGTCAGCGCTTCGGTCTGGTCGACCACCAGGTACCCGCCGGACTTGAGATCGACGCGCCGCCCCAATGCCTTGGCGATTTCCTCGTCGATCGAATAGAGATCGAAGATCGGACGCTCGCCTTTGTAGAGCTGCAGCTTGCCGGCCGCCTGCGGCATGAATTCCAGGCCGAACTTGAGCAGCGCGTCGAACTGCTCGCGCGAATCGATGCGGATCGTCTGCGTGTCTTCGCTGGTCATGTCGCGCAGTACGCGCTGCAGCAGGCTCAGGTCCTGGTGCAACAGCGACATGGGCGGCATGCGCACCGACAGTTCCCGGATCCTGGACCAGGTCTTGCGCAGGTAGGCGATGTCTTCCGCAAGCTCGGCGTCGCTCGAATCCTCGCCGTTAGTGCGGAGGATGAAGCCGCCGGTGTTTGCCGGCACGACCCCACCTCCGTCGACCGCAGCTGCCGCCTCGATCAACACTTGCATCCGGCTGCGCAAGGCGTCCCGAAGATCGGCCGGGATCTTCTGGGAAACACCGACGTGATTGTCCTGAGGCAAGAAGACCAGCAGCCGGCCTGCGATGCTGATCTGGGTGGACAGCCGCGCGCCCTTCGTGCCGATCGGATCCTTGATCACCTGTACGAGCAGCGATTGCCCCTCGAACACCTGCTTCTCGATCGGAACCATTGCCGCGGGGTTGCGATGATCGCGCTCCGGCGACGGCGTGCTCGGACGCGATCCGGGCGTGAACGGCGCGAGGATGTCCGCAACATGCAGGAAAGCGGTGCGGTCCAACCCGATGTCGATGAATGCGGACTGCATGCCTGGGAGCACCCGCGATACCTTGCCGAGGTAGATATTGCCGACGAGCCCTCGCTCCAGCGTTCGTTCGAGGTGGAGTTCCTGGACCGCGCCGTGCTCGACCACTGCGACTCGCGTCTCTTGCGGGGACCAATTGATCAGGATGTCTTGCATCTGTTGTCCAGGTCTAAAGCGTGAAGCCGACCGTGCGGAGCAGCCCGGCAGTCTCGAACATCGGGAGGCCCATGATGCCCGAATGCGAGCCGCTGATGTGTTCGATGAATGCGGCCGCCCTTCCCTGTATGGCGTAGGCGCCAGCCTTGCCCATGGGCTCGCCGCTCGCGACGTACGCCACGATTCGCTCCGGTTCGACCGCAGCGAAGCGCACATGAGATACGTTCAGGAGCGCCTGTCTTTCGGCGCCATGCTGGAGGGCGATGGCGGTCATGACACGGTGGGTGCGGCCGGACAGCATGGCGAGCATGCGCTCAGCGTCTCGTTCGTCATCGGGCTTGCCAAGGATCGTTGATCCAAGCGCGACCGTGGTGTCCGCGCACAGGATCGGCGCGGCAGGCAGTGCCAGCCGCTGATGCCGCCGCACTGCCGCATCAAGCTTCAGGCCCGTGACGCGCTGGACGTAAGCCGTCGGCGATTCGCCGGGGCGGACGGCCTCGAGCGCTTCCGCATCCTCTTCGGGACCGGCCAGCAGCAATTCATGCCGCACGCCCAATTGACCGAGCAATTGCGCTCGTCGCGGGCTCTGAGACGCGAGGTAGATAAAGCCTGGGTTCATGCCGGGCGGCTCATTCGCGGTGGTATGGATGACCCGCGTTGACCGACCAGGCGCGATAGAGCTGCTCGACCAGCAGCACCCTCGCCATGGCGTGCGGGAGCGTGAGGTCGGAAAGCCGGATCCGCTCGTGCGCGGCGGCCTTGAAAGCCGGGTCCAGGCCGTCAGGGCCGCCGATGACCAACGCGACGTCGTCGCCCTCGCCCTGCCAGGCCTGGAGCCGGGCGGCAAGTGCCTTGGTGGTGAGGGACGTCCCGCGCTCGTCGAGGGCCACGATACGCATCCCTTTGGAAATGGCCGCCTCGATGCGCTCGCGTTCGGCGGCATAGAGCGTTTCGAGCGTCTTCGAGCCGCGCGGCTCGGTCTTGACAGCCCTCAGTTCGAGCTTGAGTTCAGGCGGGAATCGCTTGGCGTAATCATCCCAGGCGGTCTGTGCCCAGTCGGGCATGCGTTGCCCGACTGCGACCACCAGCAGCTTCATGACCTCGCGGCAGTGGTCTTGCGCGCAACCTTCTTGGCTGCCGGTGCCGTCTTCCTGGTGACAGTCTTGGCGCTGGTCTTTGCAGCGGCCTTCTTGGCCGGCGCCTTGTTCACGACCACTGTCTTGACGGGCGCCTTCGAAGCCGGCTTCTTCGCCGCAACCTTCTTGGCCGCGGGCTTTTTCTGCTTGGCAGCTTGTTCGGCAGCCCGGATGGCCGTCTTGGCTGCGCTCGAACGGCGCAAAGAAGTGTTCTTCGCGGCCGGCGCCTTTTCGTCTTCGGAAGCCCTGACCACGATGGGCTTGGTTGCGCCCAGCTTGGCACGCACCGGCTTGTCGCCCCAGATTTCCTCGAGGTGGTAGTACTGTCGAATGGCCGGCTGCATGATGTGCGCGACGGCGGAGCCGCAATCCACGATGATCCACTCGCCATTGGCCTCGCCTTCGACGCGGGGCTTGTTGAAGCCCGCCTCGCGCACGGCATCGAGCACGCTCGCGGCCAATGCCTTGGTCTGGCGATTGGAGGTTCCGGAAGCGACGATCACGCGTTCGAAGAGCGGCGACAGATGCTCAGTGTCGAAAACCTGGATGTCCTGCGCCTTGACGTCCTCGAGTCCATCGATGATGGCTCTCTGGAGTTTCTGGGTGTCTTTTTTGGCGGCGGCTTCAGTTCTCATCAGGCGGATCGGTAGAGATGGTGTTGTTCAATATAGCGTGCAACCGCCGGCGGAACCAGTTCGTTGAGGTCCTCGCCACGCGCGGCGCGCGACCGGATGTCGGTCGCGCTGATGTCCATTGGCGGGAGTTGGAGCTTTTCGAATCGCGCGCCGGCTGGAAGGGATGGCAGGTTCGAAGGGTCGAATTCGCCGGAAGAGCCCGTGGGTATTGCGCGATATGCTACGGAAATTATAGCGATCGAAAGTATGTCCTCCCAGCCGTGCCAGCGAGGCAGCGACAGGGCCTGGTCGGCGCCCATGATCAGAACGAGTTGCGCAGCTGGATGCGCTTGTTGCAATTCGCGCAACGTGTCGAGCGTGTAGGTCGGTCCGGGGCGGCTGATTTCGCGAGCATCGACCACCGTGTTGGCAATGCCGTCGAAGGCCAGGCGCGACATGGCCAGCCTGTCTTCGGCCGAGCTCAAGGCGCGCGCCTTGTGCCATGCCTGGCCGGTCGGGAAGATGCGAAGCTCGGCCAGCGCAAGCTGCGCAAGCGCCGACTGCACGAGCGCCACATGTGCCTTGTGCGGCGGATCGAAGGCGCCGCCGAAGACGCCGATCCGCGTTTTGATCAAAGCCATTCGCGCCGCACGATGAAGTCGCTGTAGAGCGCCGCCTCCGGGCTTCCGGGCTCGGGTTGTTGCCGATAGGCCCAGCTCGCAAGCGGCGGCATGGACAAAAGAATCGATTCGGTGCGCCCGCCAGACTGCAGGCCAAAGTGTGTGCCCCGGTCCCAGACGAGATTGAACTCCACATAACGGCCGCGGCGGTAAAGCTGGAATTGGCGTTCGCGCTCGCCGTAGGCAGTGTCTCGTCGCCGCTCGACGATCGGAATGTACGCCGGCAGGAAGGCATTCCCCACCGACCGCAGCATCGCGAAGCTTTCCGTGAAACCCAATTCGGAAAAGTCGTCGAAAAAGATTCCGCCAATGCCTCGCTGCTCGTTGCGATGCTTGAGAAAGAAATACTCATCGCACCAGGTCTTGAACCGCGGGTATTTGTCGTCGCCAAAAGGCGCGAGCGCATCGCGGCAGGTCCGATGAAAGTGAACGGCATCGTCCTCGAAGCCGTAATACGGCGTCAGGTCCATGCCGCCGCCGAACCAGCAGACCGGCGACGCATCGACCGGAAGCGCAGCCAGCATCCGGACATTCATGTGAACCGTCGGCACATACGGATTGCGCGGGTGAAACACCAGCGACACGCCCATGGCCTCGAACGGCGCGCCGGCAAGCTCGGGCCGGTGCTGCGTCGCCGAGGGCGGCAACTTCGGGCCGCGCACCTCGGAAAAGCCGCAACCTGCGCGCTCGAACAACTCGCCGCCTTCGAGGATGCAGGTCAACCCACTCCCCTGCAACACTTCGCCCGGGTCCTTGCGCCACTCGTCGCGAACGCAACTGCCGCCGTCCGCAGCCTCGACAGCCGCGATGATGTCGTGCTGCAGGCCGCGAAGGTAGTCGCCGACGTCCGCCGGCTGGGCGTCTGTCGAGCTTTGCATCAAGACTGCGAACCGCGCGCGTGCACGGCGCGGTGCCCGATGTCCTTGCGGTACTGCACGCCGTCGAACTGGACGCGCGCCGCGACGGCATAGGCGCGCTGCTGCGCCTGCTTGACACTGTCGGCCAGCACGGTCACGCAAAGCACGCGGCCGCCGCTGGTGACGAGTTCGCCGCCTTCGAGCGCGGTGCCGGCGTGGAACACCACGGCATCGGGCGCTTCCGGCGGGATGCCGCCGATGCGATCGCCTTTTCGCGGCGAAAGCGGATATCCGTGCGCCGCCAGGACAACGCCGAGCGCGACGCGGCGGTCCCATTCGAGTTCGACCTGGTCGAGCGTGCCGTCGGTCGCATGCCAGAAGACCTCGAAGAGATCGGACTTGAGCCGCAGCATGATCGGCTGCGTCTCCGGATCGCCCATCCGGCAATTGAATTCGAGCGTCTTCGGGTGCCCTGCCGCATCGATCATGAGGCCGGCGTAGAGGAAACCGGTATAGGGAATGCCGTCCTTTTCCATGCCGCGAATCGTCGGCAGGATGATCTCTCGCATGGCGCGCGCATGTACCTCCGCGGTCACCACCGGCGCGGGCGAATAGGCGCCCATGCCGCCGGTGTTCGGACCTTCGTCGCCGTCGAGCAGGCGTTTGTGGTCCTGGCTGGTCGCCAGTGCCGTCACGTTCTTGCCGTCGCACAGTACGATGAAACTGGCTTCTTCGCCCTGCAGGAATTCTTCGATGACGACCCGCGCGCCGCCTTCGTTGTGGGACACGCCGAACTTGTTGTCCAGCAGCATGAAGTCGATGGCTTCGTGCGCTTCGGCGAGCGTGGTTGCCACGACCACACCCTTGCCGGCGGCCAGGCCGTCCGCCTTGATCACGATCGGTGCACCCTTGGCATCGACATAGGCGTGTGCCGACGCAGCATCGGTGAAGGCCTCGTACTCGGCGGTCGGGATGCCGTGACGCTTCATGAACGACTTGGAGAAAGCCTTGGAGCTTTCCAGCTGCGCCGCGGCCTTGGTGGGTCCGAAGATGCGCATTCCGTGTGCGCGAAACTCGTCGACGACACCGGCCGCCAGCGGCGCCTCGGGCCCGACGACCGTCAAGGAAATCTTTTCCTGCTGTGCCCATGCGCGCAGCGCTGCGGGCTCCGAGATGTCGACGCATTCGTAGCGTCCGTCCGTACGCGTGCCGCCGTTGCCGGGCGCGACGTAAATCTTGCTCACGCGCAGCGATTGCGCCAGCCGCCATGCCAAAGCATGCTCGCGGCCGCCTCCCCCAATCACCAGTACCTTCATTCGCGGGCCTTCGTTGGCGCGTCCGTCATTCGGACATCGCTGCGTTGTGATAGACATCCTGCACGTCGTCGAGATCTTCGAGAACGTCGAGCAGCCTCTGCATCTTCGCGGCGTCCTCGCCCGCGAGCTCGATGGTGTTTTCGGCACGCATCGTCACCTCTGCCACTTCAGGCTTGAGGCCGGCGGCTTCGAGCGCGTTTTTCACGGCCTCGAAATCGGCGGCTGCCGTGAGCACTTCGATGGCGCCGTCGTCGTCGGTGATCACGTCCTCGGCGCCTGCCTCGAGCGCCACTTCCATCACCTTGTCTTCGTCGGTGCCCGGCGCGAACACGAACTGTCCGCAGTGCTTGAACTGGAATGCCACCGAGCCTTCGGTGCCCATGTTGCCGCCGTGCTTCGAAAAGGCATGGCGCACTTCGGCGACCGTGCGAACGCGGTTGTCCGTCATGGTGTCGACGATGATGGCCGCGCCGCCGATGCCGTAGCCCTCGTAGCGGATTTCCTCGTAGTTGACGCCTTCCAGATTGCCGGTGGCCTTGTCGATGTTGCGCTTGACCGTATCGGCGGGAAGGTTCACCGCCTTGGCCTTTTCAACGGCCAGCCGGAGCCGTGGATTGGCACCGAGGTCGCCGCCCCCCGTGCGCGCGGCCACCATGATTTCGCGGATGGCGCGGGTCCAGAGCTTTCCTCGCTTCTCGTCCTGCCGGCCCTTCCGATGCTGAATATTCGCCCATTTGCTGTGTCCGGCCATGGCTCAATCTCTCGCTATCCTGAGTTTTCAAAAGCAGGCAGTGAGTTTACTGTCCGGCGCGAACCGCGAGCGCCGCAATATGACGGGCGGCGAGCCGACTGCCGGTGCCTTTTTGGGATAATCCTCGCGCTGATGCGCCACATTCGCGTTCCCGGGCATCTCTTCTTTGGACCTCTTCAGCCGCCTCATGAACATTCCAATCACGACACTCATTGTCGAGGCCCAGTGACAGCACGAGTACCACTCGGGGCGCCTCCCCTGCGCGTAGAGCGCCTTTCGTTGCCCGACAGCCTGGCCCTCGCCGACGGCGGGCGTTCGCCATTCGGTGCACTCGGCTATGGAACCCCGGATGGCCTCCCCTGGATGCCGACCGTGAATGCACGCGTGCTGTCGGCGCGCGGCGCCATGGCCGACGTCTGGCATGCCAGCGAACACATCGAATCCGGAACAACGGGCGTCGTGCGATGGCGCAGCGACGGCCATTGGATGCTCGGCGCCATCGACCTTGACGAAACGGTCGAAAAGCAGGGCCTGGCCAAGCTCGCCCAGCGGGCTTATCACGACCTCTTCAAGTCGCTGGAGCAGACGGGCTGCGCTCACCTGCTGCGGGTGTGGAACTATCTCCCGCAAATCAACGGCGACGGCGGCGGTCTCGAGCGTTATCGGCAGTTCAACCTCGGCCGGCAAGAGGCATTCGTCGAAGCCGGTCAGGCCGCGTTCGAAGGCGCGCCGGCCGCCTGTGCGCTGGGCATTCATCAGGGCGCGTTGTGCATTCGATTCCTGGCCGGCCGCACGGCGCCGCTGCCGATCGAGAACCCGCGCCAGGTTTCGGCCTACCGCTATCCGCCGGCCTACGGCCCGCGCGCGCCTACTTTCTCGCGCGCCGCACTGGCCGAGATCGGCGGCGGCAACGTCGCGCTCTTCATTTCCGGCACCGCCAGCATCGTCGGCCACGAGACAGTGCATACCGGCGAAATCGTCGCGCAGACGCAGGAAACACTGCGAAATCTGGAAGCCGTGATCGGCGCCGCCAACGAACGCACGAGCGCCAGGTTCGGTCTTTCGGCACTCGATTGCGTGGTGTACGTGCGCCACGTCGCTGATGCGCCGATCGTGCGGCAGGTGCTCGAACAAGCACTCGGAGCGGACGCACACACGGTCAGCCGTGCCGTCTATCTCGAAGCCGACATCTGCCGCCAGGATCTTCTGGTGGAAATCGAAGCCCATGCCGTTGCCGGCGGCAGCTTGCGCGCCTGAAGAGCGCCTCTTGCGATGAACCGGCCGCTTCCCACAGCCATGGCGCTCTCGGTCCTGCTCGCGTTGCCGCTCTATATCCTGCTCGCGCTGCTGGGGTGCATCTCGCTCGTCTGGAATCTGATCGCGATGTTGCTGTATCCGGTGCTCCCGTTGAAGACGGCGCGCTCCCTGGGCCGGATGGTCATCGCGCGCGCCTACCGCTTCTTCTGGGCCGCCGCTTCGTTCAGCGGCATGATGCGCATCGACTCCAGCTGCCTCGATGCCTTGCGCGACGAACGCGGGCTGATCTTCGTCGCCAATCATCCGACCATGCTCGATGCCTTGCTGCTGGTGGCAAGACTGCCGCGCAGCGCCTGCATCATGAAGGCCGACCTGATGCGCAACATCTTTCTCGGCGCGGGCGCGAGGTTGGCGCGCTACATCCGCAACGACTCGGCCCGAACGATGGTGCGGCTCGCGGTCGAAGACCTCAGGAACGGTGGCCAGTTGGTGATTTTTCCCGAGGGCACGCGGACCGTGACGCAGCCTCTGAACGCCTTCAGGCCCGGCGTGACGCTGATCGCCAAGCTGGCGCAGGCACCGATCCAGACCGTCTTCATCGACACCGATTCGCCCTATCTGGCCAAGGGCTGGCCGCTGTGGCGCGTGCCGCCCTTGCCCATCGTTTTCACGCTGCGATTGGGCCAACGCTTCGCGCCTTCGCACGACAGCGACGCGCTGCTGCAGCAGATCGAACAATATTTCCGCCAATCCATGGAACAGCGCACTCCGCAGGCGCAGCCCGAATGCCAGACGTCTCGCGTACCCACCTTGTCCTGATCCCCAGCTACAACACGGGCGAACGCCTGTTCTCGACGGTCAAAGCGGCACGCGCTCAATGGAACCCCGTGTGGGTGGTGATCGACGGCAGCACCGACGGCACCGGTGAACGGATCCAGCAGATGGCGGCTTCGGATCCAGGGTTGCGCGTGTGGGTGCTGGAGCCAAACCAGGGCAAGGGTGCGGCGGTGCTGCACGGGCTTTGCGCTGCGCAAGCGGCGGGCTTTACGCATGCACTGACGATGGATTCCGATGGGCAGCATCCGGCGGACCTCATCCCGTCATTCATGAAGGCATCGCAGGCGCGTCCCGAGACGATGGTGCTCGGCCGGCCGGTCTTCGATGCCAGTGCCCCACTGCTACGGGTGCGCGGCCGGCGGGTGTCGAACAGTTGGACCCAGCTTGAGACGCTGTTCGCGGGCGTCGGTGATTCGCTTTACGGATTTCGCGTCTATCCGGTGGCGGATCTGATCGCGACGATGACGCGACAACCGTGGATGCGTCGCTTCGACTTCGACACCGAGGCTGTGGTTCGGCTGGCGTGGCGCGGCATCAAGCCCGTCAACATCGATGCGCCGGTGAAGTACCTGAGCGCTGAAGAAGGCGGCGTTTCGCACTTTCACTATGTGCGGGACAACCTGCTACTCACGTGGATGCATGCTCGGCTGATGGTGGAGTTTGTGCTGCGGCTGCCTGGGTTGCTGATTCGCAAGTTGCGGCGAGCTCCGCCGTTTCAGGTGTGAGTTTGGTCAGCGCCACCGGGCTTACGCAGTAGGACATCCGTCGCCAACTAAAGTCAGGGTCAGTTCCACGTCGTGTCGAGCCCGCAACTCTCGTTCGAACTGAATGATTTTCTGCGGCGGCGTAGCCAGGCAAGCCACAATCAGAACTTTGCTCGGCTTGATTCGCACCACTGCATCGACGACGGGCGTGGCGAGTGCAGATTTGACTTCGCCTACTTGATAGGCATCTGGCGTGATGCTGACCTCGCCAGAAGCATGACGCCTCCACCAACCAGACTCGAATGTGCAACCCGCCAGGCGCGAACGCGTTCTTCGTCGAGGTTCTGGTTGATTGCGCTGCCCAAAGGGGCCCCGCACAAAAAGCCGACGAGTAGCACCAGGAAGCCGCTACTTGAAAGCACGGCGGCAGACACAGTTGCCATTCGTTCAGTCCGTTGATTTACGTCTCCTGAGCTTAAACGAAGGCGCTTTGGACGACGGCGACGAGAGTCCGGACTTGGCCGCGAGCCGCGGTACGAGCCGCTACTGTAGCCATCGAAGATTGGCCCAGAAACTATCGCCGAATCGAGCAGCGCAGATTCCGCAGACGAGGACGACAACACCCACAAGAATGCATGCACCCAGAGCACTGAGCGGCGACAGGCTGACGCATATGCCCAAGCCGACCGCCAGGCCAAACAGAGCTCCGCACGCAAAACGCACCTTCAATTCGAATGCATCAGGCTTCCTCCCTGCGAGAGCCGGCCCCGATTCGGTCTTCATGCTCGTCCTGACGTTTGTTTGGAGGACGGCGTCGCCCTCCGGTGTTGGCCGATTGGCGCCGGCCTACCTATCCACCGTCTTGCGCAGGACCGCGTTGCGCTGAACGACGCGAAATCCGCAGCTCTCGTAAAGTCGAGCGGCGTCGTGTGCATTGTCGGCATCCACGCCGAGCACGGATTCGTTCATGCCAGCGTCGCGTTGCGCATGTAGGGCCCTCGCGATTAGCGCGCGCGCCAAGCCGCGTCGGCGCCACGGCGCTCCGACGCTGATGAATTCCGTCTCGCCGCGCCGACGGTTCTGCGTCGTGTTCTGCTCTTCGTTGATAAAGGGCTTCACCTGCCCGGCCACGCGACCGCTTTCCACGTGCCAGGCCACCTGCCACAAGTGCGGCTGAAAAGTCGGCAGCGTCGTCCAGCGCTCGAAGTCGCCTGGCTTGGGCGGTGCGATGCCCCAATGTCCCTGCAAAGCTTCCATGTGGGCGTCGAAAATCGGGCGCAAATGTTCTAAATGCACCGGACGCACCTCGAAGCCTTCGGGCAGGGGGGCGGCGGGTATGTGGTCGAGCGTGGGCCGCTCCATGAGCATGAAATGGCGAGCGGGCACATAACCGGCGCGGCGCAGCATTGCTACGCGGCCGACTTCGCCCTCGGTCACGAAGACGTGATGCACAGACACACCGCCTTGGTCCCTCGCAAACTCGCGCTGTCGCGTTTCCACCCAGCGCAGCAGTTCGGCGCCAATGCCGCGCCGCCGAAAGGCTGGATGGACGAAGCCGACCTGACCCTGGGCCAGCCAGCCGTTTTCGTCGGTCCAGTGCGAGGTGCGCACGTAGCCCACCAACTGGTCGTCGAGTTCGGCCATCACGATGTCGCCCTGCGGGTCGAAGTCAGTGAACCGGGCGTAATCTTGTCGTATGTGTTCCGGAGTGCGAATCCAGCCCATCTTGTCAGCCGCAAATACTGCGTTGGCCACCTCTGCCATCGCAGGAAAATCGCCATCGCCGGCAAAGCATCGCAATCGAAGGCCTGTTGGGATTTTTTTCATCGCAGCAAATGTCCGCTCCTGGGCCGTTTGAAGCCTAGCTTGGCCAACAGCAGCAAGTTGCCACGGAGACACCGCAATCCAAGGTGTTAGCCACCGACTGCCATGGTCCTGTTGACGTGTTCTGACGGCGCCCATCGGGCCCCTCCTGTTGTGACACGGAATTCAGGCGCGCCGACTCAGCGCACTTGCGAAAGCGCCGCACCGTCAACATGAAGCCGAGCGTCATGCCAACACGAAAAATGGCCTGCTTGGCAAACTGAAAGCAGGAGGCGCCGCCCGAGTGCACTCCGTGGGCGCAGCTGAATCCCTTGTACGGCGAGTAGCGCTGATAACCTTCGATTGCCGATACCGCCATGCCTCTCATGTGGTCGCCCTCATCGGTATTGTTCTGGCCGCATTCTGCCTGCCGCCGCCCATGCCTACTTGAAGTCTTTGCCCATCAGCTCCCACACGACACCGGCAAGCCACCCCAGGCCGACGAGCCATGCTCCGACCTGAACGGCATCCGCGCCTGGCGCCAGCCAATGGACAAGCACCGCAGTCGGCAATGCAGCTACTGCGCCAAAGCGAGGACATCAAGCGTTTCAGAGGTGCGTGGTGAGTGTCTGGTTCTGGTGGCGACGTGACCTTTGAGCAGCGCGCTCATGGTGCCATGACCTGCCGAACCACGGCACGGGTACGGTAGCGCTCGAACCACGCAGCCACCTCACAATACTCGTCATCGAGCGGGACGCCTCGTCGGCGTCCGAAGTCCAGAGCTGCGGCGAGCGTGCAGTCAGCAATCGTAGGGCGGTCGCCGGCGATGAAGCGCCGTCCATCGCGCAGCCGGTCGTTTAGGAAGCCCAGCCCAAGCGGCAACATGCTTCTGAAGTGGTCTGCCAGCAGCGGTTCGGGCCGCCGCGCCATCGGCGAGTTCGTCGCATGGACAAGCCTGCCGAGGGGCAGCAGCACGCGCAGTTCGGCGACGCGGTCCAGCTCGCGCACTCGCGCCCGCTCCAGGGTTGTGCTGCCGAACATCGAAGGGTCGGGAAAGCATTCCTCAAGATATTCGATGATGGCCAGCGATTCGCTGAGAAACACGCCATCCTCGACTTCCAGAACCGGAATCCTGCCTATCGGGTTCCGCGCTAGGTGCGGCTCCTGACGCTGCTCCCCGGCCTGAAGATTGACGACGACATCGGTGACCTGGAGAACTGGCTGAACCGCATTCTTCTCGGCCACGTAGAGACGAACACGCGTGGGGCTGGGGGCACCTGGACAAATGAAAAGGTTCATATTGGAGGCATCGCCTGAAGGACCGCTCCTGCGCGAGCCGCAGTACAAGCCTACCGGAGCCAACGAAGATTCGCCCAGAAGTTGTCGCCGAACCGAGCGGCGCAGATTCCACAGGCGAGGACGGCAGCCCCCACAAGAATGCATGTGGCCAGAGCACTAAGCGGCGACAGATTGACGCATAGGCCCAGGCCAACTGCCAGCCCGAGCAGAGCTCCGCACGCAAAGCGCACCTTCATCTCGAATGCATCGGGCTTCCTGCCCGCGAGAGCCGGTCCTGATTCGGTCTTCATACTCGTCCTGGAGGTCTGTATGGAGGACGGCGTCGACCGTCCGGTGTTGGCCTGCATCCTGCCACATGGTTGTCGGCGCCGGGGTGCCCGAAGCCCGGCTCAAATTTTCTACAAATCTGCCGATATCAAACAACTTCAGGCCGAACAAAAGCTCGCGACCGGAATTTCAGAGTACTACAAGGAGAGAGCACATGCTGATTTGGAGAGGGTATGGAATCATGGTTGCGATATTCGCGGTCCTCGGCCTGCTTGCCAGCAAGATTGGCGCGGAGCGCTTGTTTGGAGTCCCGATTCCGGTCGACAAAAAGCAATGGTCTGAACTGATAGGTTTGTGCTTTGCCGCAGCTCTGGTTTACGGACTGCATCTCCTCCTGCAAAGGTCATCCGAGCCGCGCGCCGTGATTGACAAGAAGACCGGGACGGAGATGGTCCTGGTGACCAAACACGACCTCTTCTTCATTCCAGTGAGGTATTGGCCATTCATTTTGGTCGCGCTCGGCTTGATGTCCTTCTTTCAGAAGTAGTCATCGCCTCCGGATGGGTCGTTCGCTTTTTGCCCGCATCAGCTCGCACGGCGTGACGCAGGTGCGACTCGCGAGTTCGGAAATGCCGATGACGAACGCCCCCGTCGAACAGCCACGGAGCCCGCGCCGCCTACCGGGCGGCCCCCCAAAAGAGCCGAAGCACTAAATCATCCCACCATTGATCGAGATCACCTGCCCAGTGATGTAAGCAGCGTCGTCACTCGCAAGAAACCCCGCCAGCGCCGCCACTTCTTCCGGCCTACCCGCGCGTTTAACAGGCACCATCTGATTGATCGTCGCCGCATCGAAAACCCCATCAGCCATTGGCGACGCAATGATCCCCGGCGCAATCGCGTTCACCGTCACGCCCCGCGCAGCAACTTCCAGCGACAACGCCTTGGTCGCACTGTTGAGTGCACCCTTGGCCGCTGCATAGTTGACCTGCCCTCGATTGCCCGTCAAAGACGCCACCGAAGAGATGTTCAGGATGCGCCCCCACCGCGTGCGCAGCATCGGCAACAACAGAGGCTGTGTCACGCGGAAAAATCCGTTGAGCGATACGTCGATCACCTTGTGCCACTGCTCAGGCCGCATGCCCGGCAGAACCGCGTCGTCGTGGACACCGGCATTGTTCACGATCACCTGCACCGGTCCGCTCTCGAGCATGCGTTCGCATGCGGCGCGCGAAGCCTCGTCGCTACGCAGATCGAACATCACGCATTCGGCTTTGCCACCGGCCTCCATGATGGCCGCAGCCAGTTGCTCGACCGCCTCGGGCCGCGAGTTCGCGTGAAGCAACACTGTGGCCCCGTCGCGGGAGAGACGTTGAGCAATGGCCGCGCCAAGCGCGCCGCTTGCGCCAGTGATCAGCGCGCGTTTTCCTGTGAGACTCATGATGTGGTTTCCATGGCGAGCGGTGTATTGAGCACGACGACTGCCCGCCCCTCTGCAAGCGAACGTGCAGCGTCGTCTTTCACCGCGAATTCGTAAAGTATCTGGCTACCATCGCCTGAGATTCGCTGGGCATGCACGTGCAACGCCCCGGCAACATCGTCGATGCGCTCGACAGCCAGCCGGACATTGCGCGCACTCGCCAGAAACCCGGCCGATGGCTCGCTCCCCTCCACTGCCAACAGGCCCCCATGCAAAGCCATCGCCTGGGCGGCGTACTCGATGAGCGTCGGCGACAACAGCCCACTCGCGGTGCGAAGCGGATTGTCAGCGCGCGTGTGGGTCGTCGTCGTGCAGTGGATGGCGTTCGCGTCCCATGATTCCAGCCGCTCCAGCAGGCACATCGTGCCGCTATGCGGAATCCGCCGGGCAATGCCCGCCTGGTCGAGTGTTTGAGGTGCGGTCATTCAGATTTCCTTCAGATCGGCCACGAGCAGAACATTGGCAAAGGGCGTTCCCTGGCTCATCGGAATGCTCTGCACGGAAAATCCCAATCGCTCCAGCAGCGCCATCCAATCGTTGAGCGTGCGGCCCCAGGTGGGCGACACGCGATGTCCTCGAATGCGAGTCACCGTCCGGTCAACCCATTGGCTGATCGCGAAACCGCGTCTGCTGGCCGCATCGCCGACGCGCAACAGCAGCCGCCCGCCCGGCTGCAATGCATTGCGTACCCGATGCAGGACGCCCTCTTGCGCTTCAAGGTTGACGTAATGCAGCACATCGAGAATGACCACCAGGTCACTCGGCGGCAAGCTGGCCTTGCACATGTCGGCGCACAGGAAGCGGGGCGTCGGCTGCAGATGCCCCACCGATGCTTCGGCGCGAGCCACATCCTTGGGCATCAACTCGATGCCCGTATAGCTGGCGGCTTTCGGCGCGACAGGCCACGATGCGGGCCATTTTCCGGCTTCCGTTTGCATGGCGCTCATCGCCGACAGCAGACTCGCGAACAGACCCTGGCCGCACCCGATGTCCACCACGCGACCATGCGCTTCTCCGATCAGGCCCCTTTCGATGAGCCCTCTGAAGACCGGATCGCGGCCCAGCTTGCCGCGCGCGAAATGCCAGGCGAAGTTCCCTGCCCTCCTGTACGGATCGGTCGCACGCTCGTGCAATCGATGCCACGCGGCGTCGGTAGAAGCCCGTTCGCTCATACCGACATGCCTTTCGGCAAGGTTACTGCGCGCAAGCCGTCCGTCCGGATGCGCGCCAGAAGCTGCGGCAACACCTCCAGCACGACGGCTCGCCCGGCGGCCGTACGCGCTGCATTCCCGTCGTGCAACAGCAGGATGTCGCCAGCCTTCAGGTTCTTCGTCAGCCGCGCAAGCACCGTCGCCGCGTCGCCCTCGCGCGTGTCGTAGCCGCGCCGCGTCCAGCTGACCAACGACAGGCCCATGCCATGCAGCACCGGCGCCAGGAAGGCATTGCGCAATCCCGCAGGCGCACGAAAACACGTTGGACGTTCCCCGGTGGCATCTTCCAGCACCTGCTGCGCGCGCGAGATCTCGGCCGTGAAGCCGCGCGGGCCGAGCAATGAAAAATTGTGCCGATGCTGTGCCGTGTGGTTCTGGATGCTGTGCCCGCGTGCGACGATCTCGCGCGCCAGCGCCGGATGTTCGAGCACACGTTCGGCGATGCAGAAGAACGTGGCGCGCTGCTCATGCGCATCGAGCAGGTCGAGCACCTGCGGCGTGACCTCAGGATCGGGCCCATCGTCAATGGTGATGGCAACCTCCCGCCGATCGGCGGCCGCCTGCGGCAAGCGCGTGATGTTCGGGCCCAGCAGACTGCTGCGCGGCGTCAGGCCAGCCACCGTGATCACCACATGGTTCAGCACGACCGCGGCGATCGCCCAGGGCGCCGCACCCGGGACCAACCAGGCTGCACCCAAGGCGGCGACATGCCAGCCAACACTGGCGCGAATGATCGGCGGCCAGGACCACGATCCGGGGACTGATGAGGAAAGAACTTGCGACATGAAAATCTGGAGCCTGAAGATGCTGAACCGGCGCCGCTCGGATTTTCCCATCAGCGGGGCGCCGGGCCATCCGCCACTTTGGCGCGCGCGAACGCCGCGGACAACAACAGGGCGAGGAACGCGCCGGGCGCAACCACCCGGCCGATGGAAGACAGTGCCGGAATGTTCGAGATGGCGATCAATCCGAACGAAATGACCGTCGTGAGATTGGCGAGCATCAGCGAAGCCAGCGTGTCGGCGTCGGCCCGGCCGGTCTCGCGCAGCTGATCGAAGAAAAGCGCGTAGTTCGAACCCACCGCCACGATCAACAACAGCCCTACCAGGTGCAGGATTCCCAGCGGCACCTGGAGCGCCGCCATCCCGCCGAGCGTGAGCACCACCGCGACCACCAACGGCTGGCACACGGCCAGCAAGCGACGGCCCGAGCGCAGATAGGCTGCCAGGAGCACGACCACTGCCAGCGCGCCGAGCATGACCTGCACGAACGCTTCATGCAGATAGCGCTTGTACAGGCTCGAAAGCTCATCGCCCACATTCACCACCTGTACATCTGGCAGCCCGTCGAGCGCGTGTGCCAGGCGACCGGTGTCGAAACTCGCGCCCGGATGCAGTGCGATGAGGGTCGACCACCCGTCGCCAGCCTGGCGTTGGAACATCAGCGCGTTGACCACGGCATCGAGCGGGCCGCCCTCCAAGTCGGTTCGCTGGATGATCGGCTGGGCCCTGGCCGCCTGAGCGTCGGAGATGAAAGGCTCCAAACGCGATGCCGACAACGGCAGGCCGCGCGTCGCTTCGACCAGGCGCGCGCGCAAGGTTTCTGCATCCGGAAGGCTCGCTTTGCGCGCCTGTTGCGCTGCTTCGCTCGGCAACAGCCGCGTGACGGATTCATAACCGGCCAAGTCGCCCTTGTCCACCAGCGCTTCGAGACGCTCGCCAGCGGTCTCGGCGCTTCGCAGGGTCGCCTGGATGTCTGCGCCATGGATCACGATCAGCGTGCCGCCGTCGCTGGCGCCAATGTCACCTCGCAGTTCGGCATCGAGTTCCTGCGCTGCCTTGGGAACCGGGCTCATCGCGCCGAGATCGGCTCGCCAAAGATGGCCGCCCTGCCACACCACCAGCGCCAGCCCGGCCACGCCGAGCCCGATGAAGGCATAACGCAGCCGCGGGAGTCCGAGCACGAGCATGCCCGCGACCTTTGCCATCTGACCTCGCATGCCCATGCCGGTCGCACCGTCCGGAGCGAGCACCGGCAGCACATGGCGCGCCACGAGCGCCGCCGCGATCAGCCCCGCGAGCGAAAACACGCCCAGTTGCGCCAAGCCCGGAAAACCTGAGAAGACAAGCGCCGCGAACCCGCAGACGGACGTCAACAAACCCAGCCGGACCGTTGGCCAGTGGATGTCGCGCCAACGCTCCCAGCCCATGCCAGGCACGGCCGCGCCGCGCGCCTGGATGAGGTAGTAGATCGCGTAGTCGACCGTCTCGCCGATCAACGTGCTTCCAAAGCCCATCGTGAGGCCGTGCACTTCGCCGAACACCACGCTGACCGCTGCCGTGCCTGCTACCACGCCAGTGGCGACCGGAAGCAGCGCGACGACCAGCGCCCGCGGCGAGGCGAAGGCCAGCAGCAACAAGGCGCCCATCACGATGCCGCCGACGACGGCGAGGTGAATCGCTTCCGACTTGATCTGGTCGCGGCTTTGCACCGAAAAAACCGGCGCGCCGGTCATTTGCAATTGCGGCTTGGCACCTGCGATTCCCTGCGTCGCGGCATCGAATTCGCTCTGCACTTGCTCGATCGCTTTCGAGACGGCATCGAGGTCACTGCCCGCCGCATGCGTCGTCGCTAGGATGAGCGCGCGGGGTGCGGTCCGCGAGACCCACACGCCCTCCTCGCTGCGCGGCGAGGTCGCCGGAATCAGGTTCTCGGCAATGCGCTGCGTCTCACCTGTCGGGTCGCGCTCCAGCAGTGGCTTGAGTGCGTTGCCTGCGGGTGTTCCGAGCATCGACAAGGAGTCGACGATTGCATCGCGCAAGCCATTGGCGGTGAACCGATCCGGCGTGACATCGCTGGCGAGCAGATAGCGATGATCGAAGATCCATGTGCCGGACTCCTTCCAGTCGCTGGTGTCGCCGTTCTGCACTTGATCGAAGAGATGGCTCTTGCGCATCGCCGATGCCACCGCGCGCGAAACATCGGCGCGTTGCGCAGCGTCCTTACCGCCTTGGATGCCGATGAAGATTGTTCGGGACGCGATTCCACTCCGCAACTGCTCGATCAGCACACGCTGGCGCGCATCGGGATTTGCCGGCAGGAATGCCGAGAGGTCCGCCGAGAAATGAGTCCTCGCAATCCACGCCAGTCCCGCCAGCATCAACACCAGCCAGATCGACAACACCAGCGCGCCATGGCGCCGGCGGGACGCCGCAATGGTTCGGGTCACGGCGCCGACCGCGCCGGCGTCCGGGCGGCACCGCCAGCGCCGCGTCGGGGCGTGATCGTCATCACGGAACGATCGCCGCCGATGAACTCCATCTCGACCCCGAGCACCTCGCCGCCGCGGCCAGTCAGGCGCATCGAGCGCACCTGGGCCGCCAGGCGTTCGTCGACGGGTTTCAGCTCCAGCGCCCAGCTATTGCTGGAGCCGGTGAGCGTGCTGCGGAAATAGCGCTCCAGGTTCTGCGCATTGCCGGTCAGGGTCCCACGCATGGCTTCGACCATGCCGAGCAGTTCGGGCATGCTGTCGAGCGTCATCGTGCGGGTGCGCCCGCCACGCGACAGGGTCAGCGTGTTGCCGTCCACCGACATCGATTCGGGCCGCGGCGTGAGCGTGCGGCGCACCAAGCGATCGGGTGCCGTGAAGCTCAGTTCGCCGCTCGCGCTCAATGGCCCGTCGAGGCCACGCACAAAGCGCTGCTCGGTGAAGGTCGCCTCGCCGCTCTTTTGCTGCGCAAGCAAGCCCATCAACTCCGGCAGATCGAAAGCCCACGCCGTGGAGGCCGAAAGGGCGAGCACCGCCAGCAGCGCCCTGCACCAGCGGTCAATCCGAATCTTCGAGCCAGAAATCATGAAAATTGAACCAATTGTGCGGATACGCGCGGCACAGCGCTTCGAGTCGCGCGACGTAGCTTTCAAGCGCGGACCGGATGCGCCGCTCCCGCTCGGCCGGATCCCTGACGTGTTCGCTGAAATCGGCCAGCGGCTCGAACAGCACATCGTAGCGGGCGCCGCCCACATACAAGCCTGCCATGAAAAACACTTTGCGCCGCAACAGGGCCGCGAGCCGGAATGGGCCGTCGTTGAAAAGCGCCGGCTGGCCCAGAAACGGAAGCTCGATGCTGCTGCCGCGCTGTTGACCTGCTTCTTCGGGCCCAGCCAGCGTCCGGTCGGCCAGCAAGCCGGCCAAGCCGCCCGAATCGAGCCAGTCGCGTAGCTCGAGCATGGCGTGCGGCCGGCCCAGGCCGATGATGTGCGGCCGCAACTCGGGCAGACTGATCGCCTCCAGCATGGCGTTGATCTGTTGGGCGTTCTCCTGGTACATCAGCATGGCGAGCCGAAGACCGGCCGGCGCGCCGCTGTACTGCTTGGTTGCGCCCAGCGCCTCGAAGCTGCCGACATGCGCGCCCAGCATGAAGGCGCCCCGCCCCGCGTACACCTCCGCCTCGACCGGCTGCTGACCGGTGACCCGGATGTCGAACAGATCCATGCGGCCGCGCAGGAAGTAGAGGCGATCGAGCACCGTTGAAGCAAAAGAATGCAAGAGCCGATAGCCGTCGCTCCACGTCGCGCTCGGCCCGATGGCGCGAAACAGGTAGCGCTTGATATGACGGCGCGGCGTCGGCGAAAACAGCAGGAAGTACAGCGAGATGGGATGCAGGATGAGCCGCGTCAACCGACGACCGCATTTGATGGCGATCCAGCAAATGACGCGCAGCGCGAGCATGTTGCTGCGCTCAGGCGCACGCAGCCATTCGGCCTGGCGCAATTTGGCATCGCCGCTCTCTGGCGGCGAACCACTCATGACGCGGCGCCGACGCCGGGAATCCAGCGCCCGCTGGCGGCGACGACCCTGCCGCAGCGCACTTCGAAACGGAGTCCGCGCGAAGCCCCGGTTTCGGGTGTCAGATCTATGAGCAGCGTGCTGCCCGGACGCACCGGCGCGAGAAACTTGGCCGCCGCCAATGTGGGCTGCGCGCCAAGGCGTGCCGCCAGCGCCGGAACGCTGCGAACCGCCTCCAGGACCTCCGACACGAGCAGCGCGCCCGGCAAAAGCGGCTGCCCGGGAAAATGGCCCGCGAACGCCGGATGATCCTCAGGCACTTCGCGGGTCAACTGCACGGGCGTGTCGTCGGAAGCCAGATGCGCCAGCGCAAACTCGCGCAACGATCGCGCCGTGAGCTTGCCCGTTCCCTCGCGCGGAAACGCGGCCACATGCACAACGCGCCGCGGCACGAACACCGCTTCGATGCGTTCGCGCAGCGCGGAAATGATGGCCTTTGCATCGAGCGTGGGCGCGACGACGAAGGCTACCGGGCGCACCACACCATCCACCACGTCATCAGGCAGCCAGAAGGCGCCGTCGACCACGCCGGGAATGCTGTTGAGATGGTGATTGAGGTAGCCCAGCGAACTGCGCCGCCCTGCAACGTGGATCAAGTCATTGGCACGGCCCAGCAGGCGGAAACTGCGGTCGTCGACCAGTTCGAGGATGTCGGCCATGGGGGTCGGCTCGGCGATGTAGTCGCCCGAGACAATGAAGCGTTCGGTTCCGCTGTCGTCGTGTTCGACATGGACGCGAACCTCGCCGAACGTTTCCCAGACTTCGCTTTGTGTGGGCCTGCGGGTGGCAACCTGGCCCGATTCGGTGCTGCCGTAAATCTCGATCAGGGCGCCGCCCATTGCCTGCTCCGCCTGCGCCGCGAGTTGTGGCGAAAGCGGCGCGGTCGCCGAAAGGATCAAATCCACCTTCGGCAAGCTGATGCCTGACAGCAGCAGTGTCTTCAGATGAAACGGCGTGGTCACCAACGCCCGCGGTTGCGGAACGCACGCGAGGGCCTCGGCCACATCCGCCGGAAAGAACGGCCGGCCGCTGTCGAAAGCCGCGCCGCCCAGCAACGCCAGCAACGCCGAGGATTCGAGTCCATAGCTGTGCTGCACCGGAACCGTGGCCACCAACGTGAGTCCGGAAAGCGACGGACGCCCAAGCAGGCTGGAGAGGCGCTTCACTGCCGCATCCACACATTGGACCAAAGCTCCCCAACTCTTGGCGTGTGGCTTGGGAGCGCCGGTGGAACCGGAGGTCAGCAGACTCACCGCATGCATTCCCCGGTCAAAGGCGGGCACCGGCGTATCCGTGTGGGTCGACGTTGTCGCGGCGGGTCGATGCTCGAAGAGGACGCGCGGCAGCCCGGGCGTTTCGACGTCCGCGCTGTCGGCGACGGCGAAAGCCGGATCGCCCACCTCATGCAGTCGCGCCAAGGTATCGGCGCGCGCATCGGGCGGCAAGAAACTGGTCTCGCCGCGAACGAGCGCGGCAGCAAGGCTCACCGCAAAGGCATAGCGATCGACGCAAAGATTGACGACCGGGCCGCCGTCGCGCAGTTCGGGTGCGAAGCGTGCGACGTCCGAGATGAACTCGCGCGCGCTCACGGGCACACCGGCGCGCCATGCAATGGGCTGGTCGAGATCGCGCTCTGCGATCAGCGGCAAAAAGAAGGAAGAACTCACCGTCAGGTCCGGTTCATCGTCGAGCGGTGCGATTGACCGGCGCGCCATAGACGGCGCGAACGGCGTCGACCAGACGCGTACGCTCGAATTCAGGATGCAGTCGATATCGCAACAGGTACTCACCCAGGAAGAGCATTCCGACGAACAGCGGCGTCAGAAGGTTGGCGAGCACGGACCATGCGGCGAAAGAGAAGCTTGCATACACCGCGATCGAAGCCACGACCATTGCCGCAAAGTAGATTGCCCAGACCCGCGTGACCTGCGCCGTGTACTTGACCATGGCCGGCGAAAGAGGATGCACGCGTTCGGCAAACTGGCCGATGAGCGAAAGCCGGCCTGCGCGAAGCGATCCGCCGAACCACCCGCACAGCAAGGCATTGATGCCGACATGCTGAAGTACGTAGAGCCGGTTGGTGTCGCCCGCCTCGCCCATCATGACGAGTGCAAACAGCGCCACGCCGAGCAGGCCGGCCACCGCGAGCCCGCCCTTGCCGAAGCGGCTGGCGGCCAGACCGAGCGCGGTCAGCCACAGCGGCCCAAGCAGCACCACGACTGCCCATGGCTGCGCCGCGTGATAGAGCATCATCCAGTGGGAGATGCAGGCATAGGCCACCCCCGCGATCAGCAGGAGCGCCATGCGCCATCGGGACATGGATCAGGAAGCGCCGCGATTCTGCGCGACGTGCGTGGCCAGGCTGCGCAGCGACTCGAAAATCTGCTGGTTCCGCTCGTCGTCGGAGCGCAGCTGGAATCCGTACTTGCGGGACACTTCGAGCGCGACTTCGAGGATGTCGATCGAATCGAGCCCGAGACCTTCGCCATAGAGCGGCGCCGTCGGCGCGATGTCGGAAGGTGCGACTTCGAGGTTGAGCGATTCCACCAGGAGGACGGCCAATTCATTCTCGAGAGGTGACTGTTCGGAAGCGTCGCCAGCGGCGGGAACGGGGGAATGGGCAGTCGATGACAAGAGAAACTCCGGGTACTTTTGGGAACTATCACATGGGCGGCAGATTATAGGAGTCCGGCTTCGCTAGACTGGCCGCCTGCCAACGACCGGACTCCCCCTATGGCCGACCCTCTTTTGATTGCCCGCCACGACGCCACCGAATGCAGCCTGCTGCCGGGGCTCACGAATCGACATGGCCTGATCACAGGCGCGACGGGGACCGGCAAGACCGTCACCCTGCAAACCATTGCCGAAAAGCTCTCCGGCATCGGCGTGCCGGTCTTCATGGCCGACGTGAAGGGCGACCTCACGGGCGTCAGTCAGAAAGGCGCCATTGGCAGCAAGATGGCCGCGTCGCTGAAGGAGCGCGGCATCGATGCGCCGACTCCCCTCGCCTGCCCCGTCACTCTCTGGGACGTTTTCGGTGAACAGGGGCATCCCGTGCGCGCCACCGTGTCGGACATGGGGCCGCTGTTGCTCGGCCGCATGCTCGACCTCAACGACACGCAATCGGGCGTACTGAACCTCGTGTTCAAGATCGCGGACGACAACGGACTGCTGCTGCTCGACCTGAAAGACTTGCGCGCAATGCTGCAGCACGTCGGCGAAAACGCCAGCCAATTCACCACGCAGTACGGCAACATCAGCGCCGCGAGCGTCGGCGCCATCCAGCGCGGCCTGCTGCAGATCGAAACCCAGGGCGGCGACAAGTTCTTCGGCGAGCCGATGCTCAACATTGCGGACTTCATGCAGACCGAAGGCGGCAAGGGCGTGGTCAACATCCTCGCTGCCGACAAGCTGATGAATTCGCCACGGCTGTACGCGACCTTTCTGCTGTGGCTGCTGTCGGAACTCTTCGAGCATCTTCCCGAAATCGGCGACCCCGACCAGCCCAAGCTGGTGTTCTTCTTCGACGAAGCCCACCTGCTCTTCAACGAAGCGCCCAAGGCGCTCATCGAACGCATCGAACTCGTGGTGCGACTGGTGCGGTCCAAAGGGGTGGGTGTGTTCTTCGTCACGCAGAACCCGCTGGACATTCCCGATTCCGTGCTCGCGCAGTTGGGCAATCGCGTGCAACACGCGTTGAGAGCATTCACGCCGCGCGACCAGAAGGCCGTCAAGGCAACGGCGACGACCATGCGGCAGAAGCCGGGACTGGACATCGAGAAGGCGATCACCGAACTGGCCGTTGGCGAAGCCTTGGTGAGCTTTCTGGACGAGAAGGGGCGTCCGTCCGTCACGGAGCGCGTGTTCGTGCTGCCTCCTGGCAGCCAGATCGGGCCCATCACGGCCGAGCAACGGCAGGCGCTGATCGCGAATTCGCTCGTGGCGGGTGTGTACGAGAAGACGGTGGATCGCGAATCGGCCTACGAAAAGCTCAAGGGCCGAGCGGAATCCGCGCCTGACGGAGCCAGCATTGCAGGCAAGGCGGGTGCCGCGGGGACGCAAGCATCCGCTGGCGCCGGCGGTGGCGTCATGGGCAGCCTCAACGAGATCCTTTTCGGCACCACCGGGCCGCGCGGCGGCAAGCATGACGGACTGGCGCAGACGATGGCCAAGTCGGCCGTGCGCACGATGGGGACGACCATGGGTCGCGAGATTCTGCGCGGCGTGCTCGGCGGGATCTTCGGGTCAAAGACGCGACGCTGAACCACTGGCCGGGGTGCATCACCAACGCAGCAGCCTCGGCCCCAGAAGTGCCCCGACGATCGCAGGCGAGGCGATCCCGAGCACATACCAAACCGCCAGGAACGGCGCCTCCAGTTCCTGGCAATGCAAGGCATACACGGCCGCGCCCGCCGCGCCGGCCATTGCGCCCGCAGCTGCGCCCGCCAATGCTGGATGGGTCGGCGCCATGCCTTTCAGCGCGGCCATCATCGCCACGAAGACCGGCAGCGAGATGAAGGCGATGTTCATCGTGCAAGTCCGCCAGGTCTGCCCCATGACCAGCGAATGCCGCTGCTCGGCGGGTACCGAAGCCAGGATCATCAACGCCATCGACCAGATGACGAGCACCGGCACCGCGAGCCCCAGCCACGCAAAGTGCACGCGCGCGCCCGGCCGGGCCAGCCGCTGCACGACCACGAAGCCGGCAATCACCATGCAGATCGGGAACGCCAGCCGCACCCAGAACATCGGCAGCGACATGACCTCCATCAGATCGCGCCGCAGCCCGAACACCAGGAGCATGCATGCCAGCGACAGCGATAGGCCCATCCACAGCGCCACCGAAAGCCGGTGCGAAGCCGTGCGAGGCCGCACTGGTGCAGCGCCTGTGGCGAGCATCGCGATGAGATCGTCCGTCTTCACTTCATTTCCTTGATCTTGAGCGCCAACGCCTTCAGTCCGCGATGCACGCCCACCTTGACTGCCGATTCGGACATGCCGGTCAGCTTTGCCGTCTCGGCCACCGAAAGGCCTTGGAGCTTGACGTGCACGATCGGCAGCCGATGCCGGTCCGGCAGCGTTTCGAGCAAGCCGGCGATGTCCCGGCGTGCGTCGGCGGCTTCAGTGGCCGACTCGGCGAAGACCGCCAGTTCGTCGTCCAGCGGCTCGTGCAGCGCCTCGCGGCCGGCCTTGGCACGCAGCAGATCGATCATCTTGTAGCGCGCAATCGCATGCACCCAGGCGGTCAGCGGCTGGTCGCTCTGGTAGGTGTGGCGCTGGTTGTGCATGGCAAGAAGGCATTCCTGAACGAGGTCTTCAACTTCATCGGGCCAACCGTAGAGCCGCCTTCCGAGGAACGCGCGCAAATGCAAGCTGAGTTTCTGCAGGAACGCCCGGTAGGCCGCAGCGTCGCCGTCCAGCCCGCGCATCAGCAGGCCGTGCAGTTCCACCTCGGCCTCGCTCTTTGCCGACAAGCCCTCTTTGGTCATTCGTGCTTTCGGTTCAGTCGGTTACAGGCAGCGCGCAAAAAACAATTCCGGCGGATTGTGCCGCGAGCGCCATCAGCCGCCTGGCGAGCCGAGGCTTACGGCGAATGGCGTACGCCCCTGCTTGCCAGTTCTGAAAGCCGTCGATACATTGTGTTTTTTGAGGGCCCGCAATGTCTGTCGACACCGTTCCGACTCCTTCCACTCCGACCGTTTCCCCTGCCTCCCCCGAGCCCTCCTCCGCGCGCAAGCACATCCGGCTGACATCGCACGCCGGCCTCTCGGGTGCGCTGCCCATCCAATGGGGCGCAGCCACCGCAGTCGAGCGGGGCCCCGTCGTCGGCACCACCACCAAGCGCGCGCACCGCAACGTGATCGGCACGCACAGTGGCTCTTACAGCGTCTATCGGGCGCTGGCCGTGGCCGCAGGCGCGCTGTCGCCGCACCACAAGGCCGATCTGACGAACACCTCGCCGACGGACGTGATCGGCCCCTATCCGCAGTGGAGCGAACCGGGCCGGATCGTCTCGCTCGACCCCTGGGGCGCCGTGGTGGCCGACGCCTTCGCGACCGAACTCGCCGCGGGCTACGACATCCGCCCGACCATCGCGATCACCAAGGCGCACGTCATCCTGCCGGAGGTGATCGAGGCCCTGCAGAAGGGCCGCCTCAAGGCCGACGGCAAGTTCCTTACCGCCGGCGGCGCGGCCATGGTGACCAAGGCCGCCGTCGAGCCGGTGTGGTACCTGCCCGAAGTCGCAAAGCGCTTCGGCTGCTCCGAAACCGACCTGCGCCGCACGCTCTTCGAGGAAACGGGCGGCATGTACCCCGAGCTGGTGACGCGCTCCGACCTCGAAGTCTTCCTGCCGCCCATCGGCGGACAGACGCTCTACATCTTCGGCAACCCGCGCGACCTCGCGAACCCGGAGGTCGAACTGACCGCGCGCATCCACGACGAGTGCAACGGCTCGGACGTTTTCGGCTCCGACATCTGCACCTGCCGCCCCTACCTCACGCACGCGATCGAGGAATGCATCCAGGGCGCGCAACGCGGCGGCGTGGGGTTGATTGCCTACTCGCGCAAGGAAGGCCGCGCCCTCGGCGAAGTGACCAAGTTCCTGGTCTACAACGCCCGCAAGCGGCAAGTCGGCGGCGACACTGCCGACCAGTATTTCGCGCGCACCGAATGCGTCGCCGGTGTGCAGGACATGCGCTTCCAGGAGCTGATGCCCGACGTATTCCACTGGCTCGGCATTCGCAAGATTCACCGCCTGGTGTCGATGAGCAACATGAAATTCGACGCGATCACCGGCTCGGGCATCGAGATCGGCACGCGCGTCAACATCCCCGACGAACTGATCCCGGCCGACGCGCGCGTGGAGATGGACGCCAAGATGGCGGCCGGCTACTTCACGCCGGGCGTGGTGCCGGACGCCGATGAACTCAAGAAGGCCAAGGGCCGCGGACTCGACCAATGAGCAGAGAAAATTACGGACTGGACCCTGATCGCGCAAGTGCGGACGCCGCCATGCGCACCGTCGACGCCGAAGGCAATGTGGACCCCGAGGCCGAGTTCGAGGACGACACGAGCCGCCCCGCCGGGGCGGTCGCCCATCTGCGCACGACCAAGGCCGTGCGCAGCCGCGCGGCGGCACTGCTTGCCAGGGCTCGCGCGGGCGACTCTCCGTGGTTCCTGATCGGCAACCACAACGTGCTCGAAGACACCGCGCGCACCGTCGCGGAAGTCACGCGCGACCGCTACCCGTGGAGCCCTATCCCTTATCACAGCCGATGGCGGCACTTCGAGGCGGGCGGCGTCGACCGCCTCAAGCTGCTGGACGACTTGCTGCGCGATTGCAACGCCAGCCAGCGCGCGCGGGCGCATATCGATCTGGTGGTGGTGAGCGTTTTGCTCGATGCGGGAGCCGGTCCCGACTGGCATTACATCGAACCAGCCAACGGCCAGCGCTTCACGCGTTCTGAAGGTCTCGCGATTGCCAGCTTTCATGCATTCACGAGTGGCTTGTTCTCGTCGAACCCCGATCACCCTTTGCAGGTCGATGCGGCCGGATTGCGCGCGCTGGTCACCGACCGGCTCGGCGACGCTTTCCAGGTGAATGCCGTCAACCCGCTGGTTGGTCTCGCGGGGCGGGCCACGCTTTTGCGCCGGCTCGGCGAAACGATGAGCGAACAACCCGAGTGGTTCGGCGATGACGGGCGGCCCGGCGGATTGTTCGACGCGCTGGTCGGCCCCTACGGCCCGGCCGCGCCGCCCACGGCCGAAATCTCGGCGCACGAAATCCTGACACTGCTGCTGGATTCGCTGTCGAGCATCTGGCCGTCATCGAACGCGTTGGACAGCATTGCGGCGGATGGCAGCCATGTGATCGGCACAGGCGATCCACGATTCGCACTCGGCGACTGCTGGCGCCACAGCGCGGTGCAAGGGCCGGGTCTGACGAATGGCTGGATGCCGTTCCACAAGCTGTCGCAATGGTTGACCTATTCGCTGCTCGAACCCTTCGAGTGGGCGGGCGTCAAGGTCCGGCATCTCGATCAACTGACCGCGCTGCCCGAATACCGCAACGGCGGCCTGCTGCTCGACAGCGGAATGATCGTTCCGCGCGAGCCCGCCTTTCTCGAGCGCGAATGGAAAGTCAGCGACGAGTTCATCGTCGAATGGCGCGCCTTGACGATCGCCCTGCTCGACGAGCTTGTGCCGCGCGTGTGCAAGGTGCTGGGCCGAAGCGAGCAGGACATGCCGCTCGCACGTGTGCTCGAAGGCGGCACATGGGCCGCTGGCCGCGTACTGGCACAACGCCTGCGCAACGGTGCGCCGCCCCTGCGCATCGAGAGCGACGGCACGGTCTTCTAGTCTGTCTAGACTTCTTCGGTTTTTCTCCTCCATCAACAATACCAATGAGCAACGTCCACCTCCTCGACCATCCTCTCGTCCAGCACAAACTCACGCTGATGCGCCGCAAGGAGGCGAGCACCAACAGCTTCCGCAGGCTTCTCAACGAGATCAGCATGCTGATGGCCTACGAAGTCACGCGCGACATGCCGATGCAGGACGTCGAGGTCGAAACGCCTCTGGAGACGATGCACGCCAAGGTCATCGACGGCAAGAAGGTCGTGCTGGTGTCGATCCTGCGGGCGGGCACAGGCATCCTGGACGGCATGCTGAGCGTCATCCCGGGTGCGCGCGTCGGCCACATCGGGCTCTACCGCGATCCGAAGACGCTGACCGCGGTCGAGTACTACTTCAAGATGCCCGGCGGCATGGAGGAACGCGATGCAATCGTGGTCGACCCGATGCTGGCGACCGGCAATTCGGCGGTCGCCGCGGTGGAACGGCTGAAGGAACTCAACCCGAAGTCCATCAAGTTCGTCTGCCTGCTGACCTGCCCCGAGGGCGTCAAGACCATGCAGGACGCGCATCCGGACGTGCCGATCTATACGGCGGCGGTCGATCGCGAACTCAACAGCCACGGGTACATCCTGCCAGGCCTGGGCGACGCCGGCGACCGCATCTTCGGCACGAAGTAGCGCTCGCCCCCAGGCTGCGCGCACTTCGGGTCGCTTCGCCTACCCCCTGCCGGGGGCAACACCGGCGGCCCGGCAGAGCCGGTTCCGCGGTGTTTCGCGAATTGGGTTGTGGGTGGTTTTAGGATGTTTAACTGAGGAGAAGACTTTGAAATCACGCCGGCAGTTGGTTGTTCGTTCGGTCGCGCTTGCCGTTGCTTTGGCGGCGGGGGTGCCGGGGCTCGCGCTTGCACAGGCCAAGCTGAAAGTGGCGGCGGTCTACACCGTGCCGTTCGAACAGCAATGGGTGGGGCGTATCCACAAGGCGCTGAAGGCCGCCGAGGCTCGGGGGGAAATCGAATACACGGCGACGGAGAATGTCGCCAACGCCGACTACGAACGCGTGATGCGGGAGTACGCGACGGCGGGGAATCAGCTGATCCTCGGCGAGGTGTTCGGGGTCGAGGCGGCGGCGCGGAAGGTGGCGAAGGATTTTCCGAAGACGGCCTTTCTGATGGGGTCGTCGCTCAAGCCGCAGGCGCCGAATTTCGCGGTGTTTGACAACTACATCCAGGAGCCGGCCTATCTTTCCGGCATGGTCGCCGGGGGCATGACCAAGACGAACAAGATCGGCATGGTCGGCGGCTTCCCGATTCCGGAGGTCAATCGCCTGATGAACGCCTTCATGGCCGGGGCGAAGGAAGTGAATCCGAAGGTGGAATTCAGCGTGAGCTTCATCAACAGCTGGTTCGACCCGCCCAAGGCCAAGGAAGCCGCTTTCGCCATGATCGACAAGGGCGCGGATGTGCTGTATGCCGAGCGCTTCGGAGTCAGCGACGCGGCCAAGGAAAAGGGCAAGCTCGCCATCGGCAACGTGATCAACACGCAGGACAAGTACCCCGACACGGTGGTCGCTTCGGCGCTGTGGAATTTCGAGCCTTCGGCCGATCGCGCGATCAAGCTCGTGAAAGAAGGCAAGTTCACCGCCGAGGACTACGGCCAGTATTCGATGATGAAGTACAAGGGCTCGGAGCTGGCGCCGCTCGGCACCTTCGACACCAAGGTGCCGGCCGATATCGTCGCGAAGGTCAAGGCCCGGCAGTCCGACATTCTTGGCGGCAAGTTCACGGTGAAGGTGGACGACAGCCCGCCCAAATCCACGGCAAAGTGAGACGCGCAGGAAGCTGCCGGTGACAGTCCTGTCCCTGCGCGGCATCACCAAGCGCTTCGGTGCGCTGGTGGCCAACGACGGCATTTCGCTCGACCTCCGGGCTGGAGAGGTGCTGGCATTGCTGGGCGAGAACGGCGCGGGCAAGTCGACGTTGATGTCCATCCTTTTCGGGCACTACGTGGCCGATGAAGGGAGCATCGAGGTGTTCGGCCGGCCGCTCGCTCCAGGTAATCCGAAGGTGGCGCTGGCTGCGGGCATCGGCATGGTGCATCAGCATTTCACGCTGGCTGACAACCTCAGCGTGCTCGACAACGTGCTGATGGGCACCGAGCCGCTGTGGCAGCCCTTCTCGCGGCGCAGCGCCGCACGTGCACGGCTGCTGGATGTAGCGCAGCGCTTCGGCCTCGCGGTCCAGCCGGACGCGATGGTGGGCAGTCTGTCGGTCGGCGAGCGGCAGCGGGTCGAGATCGTGAAGGCGCTCTACCGCGATGCGCGCATCCTGATCCTGGACGAGCCGACGGCGGTGCTCACGCCGCAGGAGAGCGAGGCGCTGTTTCATACGCTGGCGCAGATGGTGGCACAGGGGCTGTCGATCATCTTCATCAGCCACAAGCTCGCCGAAGTGTTGCGCGTGTCGCATCGCGTCGCGGTGCTGCGCGGCGGCAAGCTGGTGGCCGAGGCGCGCACCAGCGAGACCACGCAGGCGCAGCTCGCGCTGTGGATGGTCGGGCATGCGATCGAGGGCACGGTGCGACGTCCCGCCCAACGCGTCGGCGAAGCTGTCTGCGTGCTCGACCGTGTTGGCACGGCCGGCGACGGACACGATCGCCTGCACGACGTGACGCTCACGCTGCGTGCCGGCGAAATCACTGCCATCGCGGGTGTCTCAGGCAACGGACAGGTGGCACTCGCAGAGCTCCTGAGCGGCACCCGACGCGCGACGGAAGGCACGGTCAAGCTGATGGGGCGCGTCCTGCCCGCCTCCCCTGCCAGGCTGGTGCATCGCGGTGTCGCGCGCATTCCGGAAGACCGGCACGGCATCGGCGTGCTGGGCGACCTGCCGGTGTGGGAAAACGCCGTGTCGGAACGGCTGCGCGGCCGCGCTTTCTCGCGCTGGCTCTGGGTCCGGCGCGCAGCCGCGAAGGCGCACGCACGCAACGTCGAGAAGGCCTACGACGTGCGAGGCGGCGGACTCGATTCGGCTGCGCGGTCGCTGTCGGGCGGCAACATGCAGAAACTGATCCTGGGTCGTGCGTTGCTGGCGCCCGCCTCGGCCAGTGCGCAGAGCCGGGTCGCGCGACTCATCGTTGCGCACCAGCCCACCTGGGGGCTGGACATCGGCGCGGTCGCGTACGTGCAGCAGCAGTTGATCGCGGCGCGCGATGCCGGCGCTGCGGTGCTCCTGATTTCAGATGATCTCGACGAGGTGCTGACGCTCGGCGACCGCGTTGCGGTCATGCACGGCGGCCAGCTCGTTGAACCCCGCGCGGCATCGGACTGGACGCGCGAGGCGATCGGGCTGGCGATGGCCGGGACGCGGGCATGAGGCTCGAGCGACGCTCGGGAACTTCGCGCACGGCGCTGGTACTCGCACCCTTCGGCGCTGTGGCCTTCACCTTGCTGGTGAGCGCGCTGCTCGTCCTCTGGGCCGGCGCACCCGTCGGCCGTACGTATGCGCTGGTGCTTCAGGGCGGCTTCGGCTCTGTCTTCGCGTGGAGCGAGACACTGACCCGCGCCATTCCGTTGATCCTCACCGGGCTGGCGGCGACCGTGGCTTTCAAGGCGCGGCTTTTCAACATCGGCGCCGAGGGCCAGCTTTACGCGGGCGCGCTTGCCGCCGTCGCCGTGGGCGGCTTGCATGGCGGTACCGGATTCGATCTCCCGACCTGGCTGCTGTTTCCGCTGATGATGCTGGCCGCCGCTGTTGCGGGCGCCCTGCTGCTGCTCGGCCCGGCACTCATGAAGAACAAGCTGGGCGTCGACGAAGTCGTGACGACGCTGCTGATCAACTTCATCGTGGTGCTCGGCGTATCGGCCATGCTGGACGGGCCCATGAAGGACCCTAGCGCGATGGGCTGGCCGCAGAGCGTTTCACTGCAGCCGGATCTGGAGCTCGACAAGCTGATCGCGCAGACGCGCGTTCATACCGGCCTGCTGTGGGCCGGCGCGCTGGCCGTGCTCGTCTGGGCGCTCTTCAAATACACGGTGATCGGCTTCGACATTCGCGCTGTGGGTGCGAACGCGCGGGCCGCCAAGTTCGCGGGCGTGCCGGTCACGCGCACGGTGGTGCTGGTCGCGCTGCTGTCCGGTGCGCTGGCCGGACTCGCGGGCGCGATCGAGGTGGCCGGCCGCACGAGCTATGTCACGCTCGACATGTCGCCGGGCTACGGCTACAGCGGCATCGTGATCGCGATGCTGGCCGGGTTGCATCCGCTGGGCGTGCTGGCGGCCGCGGTGTTCGTGGCCGGCATGCTGGTCGGTGCCGACACGATGAGCCGCGCGATCGGCGTGCCGACCTACATCGCGGATGTGATCGTTGCGGCGTCGCTGATCGCGGTGCTGGTTGCCACCTTGCTCACCCAATACCGCGTCCGCTGGAAATGAGCGACGTCGCCGATATCCTTTCGAACGCCGCCTTCTGGGTGGCGGTGCTGCGCATCGCCACGCCGCTGATTTTCGGCACGCTGGGCGTGCTGCTGTGCGAGCGCGCCGGGGTGCTGAACCTCGGCATCGAGGGCATCATGGTCGCGGGGGCCTTCGCAGGCTGGCTGGCGGTGTATGCGGGCGCGCCTCTGTGGGTAGGCGTTGGCGTGGCAGCGCTGACGGGCGCCGTATTCGGGCTGTTGCATGCGTTCCTCACCGTGGCGCTGGCCCTGTCGCAGCACGTTTCCGGGCTGGGCATCACGCTGCTGGCGACGGCGTTGAGCTACTACGGCTATCGGGTGAGCTTTCCGAAGGTCAACACGCCGCCCACGGTCACGCCGTTCGCGCCGATGGAATGGCTGCACATCCCGGTGCTTTCGGCGCAGACGCCGCTCACGCTGCTCGCGTTGCTGCTGGTGCCCGTCATTGGGTACATGCTCTATCGCACGCCCATGGGCCTGGCAGTGCGCATGGTCGGCGAGAATCCGCAGGCGGCCGAAGGCCAGGGTGTGTCGGTCGCGGCCACACGCACGGGCGCCATCGTCGCCGGATCGGCGCTGATGGGCGTAGCGGGGTCGTTCCTCACGCTGTCGGCGTTCAATGCGTTCTTCTTCAACATGATCAATGGTCGTGGTTGGATCTGCGTTGCGCTGGTGGTGTTCGCGTCCTGGCGGCCGGGCAAGGCGCTGCTTGGTGCGCTGCTTTTTGCGTTTTTCGATGCGCTTCAATTGCGGCTGCAGCAGTCGGGGGACGCCTTCCTGCCTTATCAGCTATATCTGATGCTTCCCTATCTGCTGTCGATCCTGGCGCTAGTGCTCGTGGCACGCAAGGCGAGTTATCCGCAAGCCCTGATGAAACCCTACCGAAAAGGAGAGCGCTGATGCTCGATCTCCTCATCCAGAACGCTGCCCTCCCTGACGGCCGGACCGGCATGTCGATTGCCGTGCAGGACGGCCGAATCGCGGAAGTGACCGCTGGACTACAAGCACCCGCTGGCCAGACGATCGATGCAGAAGGCCTGCTCGTCGCGCCGCACTTCATCGACCCGCACTTTCACATGGACGCGACGCTCAGCTACGGCCTGCCGCGCATCAACGAAAGCGGCACGCTGCTCGAAGGCATCGCGCTATGGGGCGAACTCAAGCCGCTGCTGACGGCAGATGCTCTGATCGAGCGCGCCCTTGCCTACTGCGACTGGGCCGTTGCCAAGGGCCTGCTCGCCATTCGCACGCACGTGGACACCAGCGACCCGAGCCTGCTCGCCGTCGACGCGCTGCTCGAAGTCAAGCGACAGGTCGCGCCGTACCTTGATTTGCAATTGGTCGCCTTTCCCCAGGATGGCGTTCTGCGCACGCCCGGTGGCGTCGACAACCTGAAGCGTGCTCTCGACAAGGGGGTCGACGTGGTCGGCGGCATTCCGCACTTCGAACGCACCATGGCCGATGGCGCTGCCAGCGTGAAGCTGCTGTGCGAAATCGCAGCCGAGCGCGGCAATCTCGTCGACATGCATTGCGATGAGTCCGATGATCCGCTGTCGCGCCACATCGAGACGCTCGCATTCGAGGCACAACGGCTCGGGCTGCAAGGGCGGGTGACAGGCTCGCACTGCACCTCGATGCATTCGATGGACAACTACTACGTGAGCAAGCTGCTGCCGCTCATTGCCGAAAGCGGCGTCAGCGTGATCGCGAACCCGCTCATCAACATCACCTTGCAAGGCCGGCACGACACCTATCCAAAGCGCCGCGGCATGACGCGCGTGCCCGAGCTGATGGCCGCCGGCGTGAACGTGGCGTTCGGCCACGACTGCGTGATGGACCCGTGGTACGGCATGGGTTCGGGCGACATGCTCGAAGTGGCACACATGGGCCTGCACGTGGCGCAGATGACAAGCCAACGCGGCATTCGCCAGTGCTTCGACGCCGTCACCGTCAACGCCGCCAAGGTGCTTCATCTCGACGGCTACGGCCTGGAAGCGGGATGCGACGCGAGCTTCGTGCTGCTGCAGGCGCGCGACCCGATCGAGGCCATCCGTCTTCGAGCGACGCGCCTGAAGGTCTATCGCAAGGGCAAATTGCTGGCGGAGACGCCGCCCGCCACAGCGGCGCTGCACCTGCCCGGCCGCCGCCCCGCGACCGCCTGGATGCCCGAGTCGAGAAACCCCGCGGAACCGGCTTAGCCGGGCCGCTGGGGTTGCCCCCGGAAGGGGGTGCCCGAGCCACACGAAGTGGGCGAGGCTGGGGGAGAGCGGCTACCCCGCGGAACCGGCTTAGCCGCGCCGCTGGGGTTGCCCCCGGAAGGGGGTGCCCGAGCCACACGAAGTGGGCGAGGCTGGGGGCGAGCCTATTCCAGCGCGACGCTGAAGCCCACGGTTGTGATGCCGTCGTCGGACCGCGCGAACACCGTCCCGTTGTGCATCACGGCGATGGCCTTGACGATGGACAAGCCGAGGCCGTGGTTCTCACCACTGTTGCGGCGCGAACTGTCGACGCGATAGAACCGGTCGAAAAGCCGCGGCAACTGGTCGGGCTCGATCGGCTGGCTCGGGTTCGAGAAACTCACCTGAGCGGAGCGGTCGTGCTGCCCGATCTGCACGACCACCTGGGCGCCGGGACGCGAATGCTGGATTGCGTTTTGCAGCAAGTTCGTCAGCGCACGACGGAACAGCGACTTCTCGATCGGCGCTACGGCATCGCCCTCGACCTGCACCGTCATGCCGGCTTCGTCGAGCAGCATGTCCAGAAACTCGACGGTCTTGCCCACTTCCTGCGCGATAGACGATTCGACGAGACCTCGCGCACGCACGCCCTGCTCCGCACGCGCCAGGAAAAGCATGTCGGCCACGATGGCGCGCAGCCGCTCCAGTTCTTCAAGATTCGATTGCAGTACTTCGCGCAACTCGGCAGCATCGCGGTCGCGGGCCAGTGCCACTTGCGTCTGGCCGATCAAGTTCGCCAGTGGCGTGCGCAGTTCGTGCGCGACGTCGTCGCTGAACGTCGCCAGTTGCCGATACGCCGCATCGAGCCGATCCAGCGCGGCATTGAAAGACGCACCGAGCTTGGCCAATTCGCGTGGGAGCGCCGGCAGTTGCAGGCGCTGGTCGCGGTTGTCGGGACCGATGCGCTGGGCATCCGCGGACAGCCGCTCCACGGGGCCGAGGCCGATTCTTGCGATCCAGTAGCCCAAAGCCGCGGACAAGGCCGTGCCGGCCAACGTGAGAATCACCAGCGCTGTCTCGAAGGTGCGAAGCGTGCGGCTGAACGGGGCGGCGTCGACGCCCGCAATGAAGCGCACAGCCGGCCGGGAGGCCGTCGCCGAAATCGCCATGCCCTGGACACGGAAGCGCTGGAGTTCCCGCGAATCGCCGGTGCGAAGCTGAACGATGTCCTCACCCGCATCTACGGCAGCGACGATTGCATTGAGGTCATCGCCATAGCGGAAAGCCGGGTCTTCGCTCCAGATCCACGAGCGGGTGCGCGGATCGTCAGCGCTCAGGGTGTCCAGCTTTTCGCGAATACGTTCGCCGAGGTTGACGGCCCGGCCGTGCTGAAGCATGTATGACATGTCTTCCAGCCGCGCATCGATCTGCGCCTGCTGATGGCGCGCAAGTTCGCTCGAAAGCACGCGATGCAAAGCGCCTCCCAAGAGGGCGAAGCCAACGAGTGCCGCGCCAGCGAACATCAGCGCCAGCCGCGTGGCGATCGAGTTCTTCATTCCGACTCCGAGCCGCCGCGGTCTTCCAGGACATACCCCATGCCCCGGATGGTATGCAGCAGGTTGCGCTCGAAGGGTGCATCAATCTTGGCGCGAAGGCGCTTGATGGCCACTTCGACCACGTTGGTGTTGCTGTCGAAATTCATGTCCCAGACCAGCTCGGCGATCACCGTCTTCGACAGGATCTCGCCCTGCCGGCGCGCAAGCACCGCGAGCAGCGCGAACTCCTTGGCCGTGAGATCGATGCGCTGGTCCTGCCGGATGGCCTTGCGACTGAGCAGATCGACCCGCAAGTCGCCGACGCGCAGCAACGTCGATTCATGGCTGCGACCGCGCCTCGTCAGCGCCTGGAGCCGCGCCAGGAGTTCGAGAAACGAAAAAGGCTTCACCAGGTAGTCGTCCGCGCCGTCCTGAAGGCCGCGCACCCGATCGGCAACGCCGTCGCGAGCAGTCAGCATGATCACGGGCGTGTTCTTGACGCTGCGCAGCGACTTCAGCACCGAGAACCCGTCCAGCCCCGGCAACATGACGTCGAGCACGATGACGTCGAAGTCGTAGTGCAAGGCCAGGTGCTGGCCGTCGATGCCGTCGAAGGCGAGGTCCACGGCGCAGCCCTGCTCGGTCAGACCCTGGTAGAGGTAGTCGGCCGTCTTGCGCTCGTCTTCGACGATCAGCACTTTCATTCCGCGATGGCTCCAGCGGGTGTGTCTGTGGTGGTGATGGCCTTCTGCTGCTTGCGCGCGGCCTTGCGGCGCACATACCAGTGGTGGGCGCGGTCGAGGTAGAGATAGATGACCGGCGTGGTGAAGAGCGTGAGCATCTGCGAGAGTATCAATCCACCCACCATGGCGTAGCCCAGCGGCCGGCGAAGCTCGGAGCCGGAACCATGGCCCAGCATCAACGGAAGGCCGCTCAGGAGCGCACACATGGTCGTCATCATGATCGGCCGGAAGCGAAGCAGGCAGGCCTCGTAGATCGCGTCGCGCGGCGACATACCCCTGTCGCGCTCTGCGTGCAGGGCGAAGTCGACCATCATGATTCCGTTCTTCTTCACGATGCCGATCAACAGAATGATCCCGATCAGCGCAATCACGCTCAGATCGTACCCGCCGATCATGAGGATCAGCAAAGCGCCCACCCCTGCCGACGGCAGTGTCGAAAGAATCGTCAGCGGGTGGATGTAGCTCTCGTAGAGCAGCCCCAGCACGATGTACACCGAGATCAGCGCAGCCAGGATGAGGTAGGGCTGCGTGCGCAGCGAATCGCCGAAAGCCTGCGCAGTGCCCTGGAAAGTGCCGCTGAGCGTCGGCGGCACACCCATCTGGGCTTGTGCGGCGTTGATCGCATTCACCGCTTGTCCGAGCGAAGTACCGGGCTTCAGGTTGAACGAGATCGTCACGGCCGGGAACTGCCCCTGGTGGTTGATCGCCAGGTAGCCGGTCTTGCTGGTGTCCAGCTTGACGAAGGTCGACAGCGGAATCTGCTGGCCATTGATCGGCGAGGTCAGGTAGAGGTGATCGAACAGCGCCGGATCGCGCTGGAGCTCGGGCGTGACTTCGAGCACCACGTTGTAGCTGTTGAGCTGCGTGAAATATTGCGCCACCTGCCGCTGCCCGATGGCGTCGTAGATGGTGGCGTCCACCATGGCCGGCGTGATGCCGTAGCTGGATGCGCGCTGGCGGTCGATGGTCACCATCGCAGTGGGTGCGGCGTTCTGCTGGTCGGAGGTCACGTCCGTGAGTTGTGGCAACTGGCGCAGCCTGGCGAGCAGTTGCGGCGCCCAGACGTTGAGCTCGACGAGATTCGAGTCCTGCAGCGTGTACTGATACTGCGTGCGCGAAAGACGCCCGCCCACGCTGATGTCCTGCCCGGCCTGCATGAACAGCGTGATGCCTTGCACCGGTGCCAGCTTGGGCCGCAATCGCGCGATGATTTCGTCCGCATTGGCGGTCCGGCCTTCGTCCTTCGGCCGCAAGCCGATGAAGAAGTTGCCCGAATTGAAGGTGCTCGCCCCCGCCTGCATGCCGAAGCTGGTCACGTCGGGGTCCTGGCGGATGATGTCGGCGAGCTTGAGCATGCGGTCGTGCATTGCCTGAGACGACGAATCCTGCGCGGAGTCGGCCGAGCCGAAGATGAAGCCCGTGTCCTGCTGCGGAAAGAATCCCTTGGGGATCACGATGAAGAGGGCCACCGTAGCCGCCACGGTGACCAGGAAGCTCATCAAGGTGATGAACGGATGGCGCAACACCACGGTCAATCCGCGCTTGTAGCCGTTCAGCATGGCGTCGAAACCGTGCTCGAACCACATGTACATCTTTCCGTGTTTCTCGTTGGCCGTGTGTGGCTTGAGGAAGCGCGCGCACAGCATCGGCGTCAGCGTGAGCGAAATGATGACGGACACTGCAATCGTCAGCGTCACCGTGACGGCGAACTCGCGGAACAACCGTCCCACGATGCCGCCCATCAGCAGCAGCGGGATGAATACCGCCACCAGTGACACCGAAATCGAGATGATGGTGAAGCCGATTTCGCTGGAACCCTTCAGCGCCGCCTCCATGGGCGACATGCCTTCCTCGATGTGTCGGTAGATGTTCTCCAGCATCACGATGGCGTCGTCGACCACGAAGCCGACCGCAATCGTCAGCGCCATGAGCGAGAGGTTGTCCAGGCTGTAGCCCACCACATACATCACCGCCGCCGTGCCCAGCAGCGCAAGCGGCACCGTCAAGCTCGGAATCACCGTGACCGTGAAGTTGCGCAGGAAGACGAAGATGACGGCCACCACCAGCGCAATCGACAGTACGAGCGTGAACTCCACATCTTTCACCGACGCGCGAATGGTCTGCGTGCGATCGATGAGGGTGTTGACGGTCACGCTCGGCGGAATGGCCGCCTTCAGCTTGGGCAGCGCGGCCTGGATGCGGTCGACCGTCTCGATCACATTGGCGCCGGGCTGTTTGGTGACCGCCAACATGATGGCGCGGCCATCGGTCAGGTCGGTGCCTTCGGCCGCGCCCTTGCCGGCATAGCCCCAGGCGGAAACCTTGGTGTTCTCCGGGCCGTCGACCGCAACCCCCACATCACGCACTCGAATGGGCGCGCCGTTGCGCCACGCGAGCACCATGTCGTTCCACGGCGCTGCCTTCAGAAGCTGGTCGTTGGTGTAGACGTTGAAGGCCTGGCGCTCGCCATCGAGCGTGCCGGTCGGCTGGCTCACCGTCGTGCTCGCAATCACGCCGCGCACTTCTTCCAGGCTCAGTCCCACAGCCTTGAGCTTGGCGGGATCGATCTGTACGCGAACCGCAGGCTTTTGTGCGCCGAAGATATTCACCAGCCCCACGCCGGCAATGCGCGAGATCTGCTGTGCCAGCACGTTGTCGGCATAGTCGTCGACCTGGATCAACGGCAGCACCTTGGATTGCACGCCAAGGATCAGCACTGAGGAGTCGGCTGGATTGATCTTCCGAAAGCTCGGCGGGCTCGGCAGGTTCTGCGGCAGCTGGCCCCCGGCCGAGTTGATGGCGGACTGAACGTCCAGCGCAGCGCCGTCGATGTTACGGTCGAGATCGAATTGCAGCGTGACCTGCGTGAGCCCGAGCGAGCTGCTCGATGTCATCTGCGTCAGCCCCGGGATCAACGAGAACTGTCGTTCGAGCGGCTGGGCGACGTTCGCCGCCATGGTCTCCGGACTGGCGCCCGGCAAACGTCCCGTGACCTGAATCGTCGGGAAGTCGACCTGCGGCAGCGGCGCCACGGGCAGCAGCGGCCACGCGACGAGGCCGATCAGCAGCAGCGCCGCGGCGAGCAGCGAGGTGCCGATCGGGCGTTTGATGAAGGCGGCGGAAATGCTCAAGACTGGCCTCCGCCGACAGTCGCGACCTGTGCCTTGCTCTGCTTCTCCACGATGCGCGCGCCCGGCGTCAAACGGTACTGGCCGTCGGTCACGACGCGGTCACCGGCTGCCAAGCCCTTGACGACCACTGCCTTGCCATCGACCGTGTCCGCCACCTCGATCGGCTGCACGCGGACCTTGTCGTCCGGCCCGACCACGTAGGCAAAGAATCCGTCCTGACTGCGCTGCACCACCGCCGATGGGACAGTCAGCGCATCCGATCGCTCGCCGAGCACGACGCGTGCGTCAACCGACTGGCCCGGCCACAGCTTGTGCTCGGCATTGCCGAACTGTGCCTTGAGCGAAATCGTGCCCGTCGCGGTGTCGATCTGGTTGTTCAGCAGCACCAGCTTGCCGGTCGCGAGCACCTCGCGTGTGTCGCGGTCGATTGCCTGCACCTGCAGCGGCTGATGCGTGCTATTGAGCGAGCGGTTCACGGCCTGGAAGCTGCTCTCCGGCAACGTGAACTGCACCGCGATCGGGTCGATCTGATTGATGACCAGCAGCCCGTTGGCGTCCGCCGCGTGCACGATGTTGCCGGGATCGACCAGCCGCGCGCCCACGCGCCCACCGATCGGCGCGGTGATGGTGGTGAAGCCGAGTTGCACCTGCGCGAGGTGGATCTGCGCATCGTCGCTCTTGACCGCCGCCTGCAGCTGATTGACCAGCGCACGCTGCGTGTCCAGCGTCTGCTGGGTGGTCGCGTCTTCCTTGATCAGCTCGCCATAGCGTTTCAGGTCGGACCGTGCATTGGCGAGTTGCGCCTCGTCCTTTGCTTTCTGGGCCAGGCTCTGTTCGAGTTGCGCCTGGAAGGTTCGCGGATCGATGCGAACGAGCACCTGGCCGGCCTTGACGTCCTGCCCTTCCTTGAAGTCGACGCTGTCGAGCTGACCGTCCACGCGCGGGCGCACGGTGACTGATGCGACCGTCATGACCGTGCCCACGCCGGTACGCGCGATCGGGATGGTTTCCTGCGCCACGCGGGCCGTCGTCGCAGGCACCGATGGCGGTCCGGCTGTTGGCGCAGGAGCCGGCGCCCAGACCCTGCGCCAGGCGCCGGTGGCGATGACCAAAACGGCGATCAGCGCAATGGCGCCGGCGATCCACCAGCGCTGGCGTTTGCGGGGGGCAGGTGCAGAGGTATCCATGTTGTTCATTTGTCTGTGGCGGCGACCGGGCCGGATGCGCCAGGGCTGGCCCCTGCACTCGCCTGCATCTGGCTCGCGTTCCAGCCGCCCCCGACGGCCTTGATCAGCGAAACACTGGCGGTGAACTGGCGCCCTTGCAGTTGCAGCGCCGTGCGTTCGTTCGACAGCGCGAGCGTTTGCGCGGTGATGACGGAGAGGTAGGGCGTCGTGCCCGCGCGGAACTGCGTCAGCGTCACGCGCTCGGCATTGCGCGCCGAAGTCACCGCACCCTCCTGCACGCCACGCTCCTGCGCCAGGAGGTTGAGCGCGGCCAGGTTGTCTTCGACTTCCTGGAAGCCGCCCAGCACGGTTTGCCGGTACTTCGCAGCGGACGCATCGAAAACGGCGCGCGCCTGCGCCACCTGGGATTCGCGCAACCCGCCATCGAAGATTGGGCCGGCCAGCGCTGCGCCGAGCGCCCACACACGGTCCGGCGTGGCGAGCCAGTTGCCGAGGCCTGCGCCGCTAAAACCGCCGACGGCGCTAAGCGTGAGCGACGGGTAGCGCGCCGCCTGCGCATAGCCGATGCCGGCATTGGCGGAGGCGACGCGGCGCTCGGCGCCGGCAATGTCGGGGCGGCGTTCCAGCAATTCGGAAGGCACGAGCGACGGAACCGGCGGCAGGTGGAGCGCGAGCACGTCCGGAGGAATCGAAAACTGCGATGGCGTCTTGCCCAAGAGCACCGCGATGGCGTGTTCGGCCTGTCGGCGTGCGATCTCGATGTCGATGGCCTGTGCCTGCGTCGACTGCAGCGTCGTATTGGCCAGATCGACATCGGCCCGAGTCACCACGCCCGCGCGGTACTGGCTCCGCGTGATCTGCAACGACTTCTGATATGCCTCGACGGTGCGCGCATACAACTGCTGCTGCGTGTCGGCCACTCGCAGGAGGATGTAGTCGTTGGCGATCTCGGCCTGGATCGCCAGTCGCGCCGCCGCGAGATCGGCATCGCTCGCCTCGGCGTTGTCGCTGGCACCTTCGACTGCGCGGCGCGCGCGACCCCAAAGGTCAGGTTCCCAGCCGGCCTGCAGCGACCACGAGTGGGAATTGCCGAGTGACGGGCCGAGCACCGTCTGATTCTTCTGCCGCTCCACACCCGCCGCGCCGTTGAGCGTCGGGAAAAGCGCCGACTGCGCGTTCTGCACCAGCGCCTGCGCCTGCCGATATTGCGCCTCGGCGGCGTGGATGTCCTGGTTTGCGAGGTTGGCCTCTTCGATCAATGCATCGAGCCGGGTGTCGCCGAAAGCCTTCCACCAAGGCTGGGACGGGTCGACGCTCGAGGGCGTCGCGGACTTCCAGTCGCCACTTTCCTTGAAGGCAGGCGCATCGACGCCTTCGGGCAGGGAAGGCCGCTGGTAGTCGGGCCCGACGGCACAAGCCGTCAGTGACGCGGCCAGGGCCAGACACAGTATTCGCATGCCTTCGACTCTAGGCAGCGGGCGGGGACGCCACCCTGACAAGAAGATGACATTCCTGTCAGTCCCGTCAGTCCTGCCTGGGCGATCGCCATCTCGCGAATGCCCGCGCTGCCCTTCAGCCGGAAGTGACGAGCGGACCCACTGAGCGCCACATGTGGATCTTCGACAGGAATGCGTCGCCCAATGCGACCGCATAAGGTTCGACACCGAAGGATTGGAAGCCGCAGCTCTCGTAGAGTGTCTGCGCCGCAGCATTGCCTTCGGTGACGGTCAGCTGGACGATCCTGACGCCTTCACGCTGTCCGGCTTCTTGGAGGATGGCCTGCACCAGTTGGCGGCCGAACCCGCCCTGCCGTGATGCAGGCGATACATACATCCCGAAAAGATTGGCCTTGTGACGAGCCTTCTCGCGCGCCTCGAACTGCACGCCGGCGGCGCCTACGAGTACTTCACCATCGAACGCGCCGAACACGACCTGAGCCGCCAGCGGTGCAGCATCAAGCCGCGTCTGCCACCAACCCAGCGGAAGCGCCGCGCGCTCGGCCACGCTTGAAGTGAACGCATCGGGATGGCGCTCGTAGCCTTCGAGCATCAAGGCCCGGTACGGTCCGGCGTCTGCGGGCGAAAGGCGGCGAACTGTCATGACGTCCCTCTCAAATGCTTGGCGCGATCGCTTCGGCGTATTCGTACAAGGCGCCGAGTATCTGCTCTGCGCGTTCATCCGCCGTCTCGGCGAGCCTATCGATCTCCGCGAACAGCTCATCGACGTTGCGCGCCCCGCCCTCGCCTTCGAGCAACTTGGCGATGCGATGCGCCTCCCAGCGCTCGGCCTCGTCGCTGGTCAGGGTTTCGGGAAAGTTTCGCGCGCGGAAGCGAAAGACGAGTTCCTCAAGCCGCGGGTCGTCGAAGCTGGTGCGCGCCTGCGCAAGCTGGCCCGGCGTAAGGCTTCGCAGTTCGGTCAGGCGGCGACGGTCGCCGTTGCCGACAAATCCTCCGTAGAGATCTTCATCGACGTCCGGCGTGCCCTCCTTCGCGCGTTCATACACCTGCGACCAGATCGCGCTCATGTCGGGCAGCGCTGCAGCGATGGCGGCATTGCGCATGGCGGCTTCCACATCGATGCCCCAGCGCGTCGCCATGGCGGGTGCGAGCGTCCGAAGATTACCGACCACCATCGGCGACTTGTTCAGGTGCACGCCCTTGACAGGAAGCCGGACGACGCCTTCCGGCAGGTCGGCGCTCCGCGTGAAGAGCCGCAGGCGCAGCGTCGCCACATCCAGGTCGCGCAATTCGCTCGGGTCGTGCGCGAGATCCCATGCGATCAGCTCATTGCGGTTGGTCGGATGGCTCGCCAGCGGCCACATGACCGCGAGGCACCCACGTTCGGCCGGAAACATGCCTGAGACGTGCAAAAACGGCCGCGCGGTTTCCTTGGTGGCGGGCAGGCCGAGTTCGGTCGCGACGCGGTCCTTGCGGTGCAAGCCGAGCGCGAAATCGAACAGCTTGGGCTGCCTTTGACGAATCAGGCGCGCGAGAGCGATGGTGGCGCGAACATCCGACAAAGCATCGTGCGCCGCCTCGTGCAGCAGGCCATTGGCGCGTGCGAGGTCTTCGAGCTTGAAGCTCTGGCTGCCGTCTTCCTTCTTCGGCCATTCGATGCCGTCGGGCCGCAGCGCATAGGTCAGGCGCACGACATCGAGCAAGTCCCACCGCCCGCAGTCGTTCTGCCACTCGCGCGCATAGGGATCGATGAGATTGCGCCAGAACAGGAAACGGGTCACTTCGTCGTCGAAGCGAATCGTGTTGTAGCCCACGCCGATGGTGCCCGGCTGCGCAAAGGCTTGCTCGATTCGCGCAGCAAACTCATGCTCGGGGATGCCGCGCTCCAGACACTGCTGTGGAGTGATGCCGGTGATCAGGCAGGCTTCGGGGCTGGGAAGGTAGTCGGGCGCCGGCTTGCAATAGATCATCAGCGGCTCGCCGATTTCATTGAGTTCAGCGTCCGTGCGGATTGCCGCGAACTGCGAAGGTCGATCGCGGCGCGGCACGGCACCGAAGGTCTCGTAGTCGTGCCAAAGAAAAGTGTGAGCGGTCATAGCAAGGGAGAAAACAAACGGGCCGAGGCATCGCCCAGGCGGCGCAGAAAGCTCTGGTGGCGTTGGGCGTGCACTGGGGACGCATTGCCAAGGTCGGTCTCGAACTGCGCGATCAGGGGATTGGCAAGCGTCGGACCATAAATCACGGCGCAGACCTCGAAGTTGAGCCGGAAGCTGCGATTGTCGAAATTGGCGGTGCCGATCATCGCGCAATTGGTGTCCACCACCAGCGTCTTCGAGTGCAGCATTCGCGCCTTGTATTCCCAGACCTGCACACCGGCTGCAATCAGTTCGTCGTAGTACGAACGTGCCGCCGCGCTCACGATCAGCGAATCGCTGCGCCGCGGCACCAGCAGCCGCACGTCGACTCCGCGCAAGGCGGCACTCGTGAGCGCCATCAGGGCGGGTTCGCCGGGGACGAAATACGGCGTGGTGAGCCACGCCCGGTGGACCGATGCATGGATCGCTGCGACGTGAATGCGATGAATGGGCTCCAGCGCGCTGTCGGGCCCGCTGGTGATGATCTGCACCGGGATGTCGCCCGCGCCGTCATGCTGCGAGAGACGCGGCAGCAGGCTGCCGATGTCCTTGTGCATCTCTCGGGGGTTCTCGCCGGTCGCATAGGTCCAGTCTTCGATGAAGGTCGTCTGCAGCCATCGCACGGCGCTCCCTTCGATGCGCAAATGCACGTCGTGATACGCGTCGGCACGGGTGCGGGCGTCTTCTTCATCCGTGATGTTGACCCCGCCGGTAAAGCCTACGCGGCCGTCGCACACGACGATCTTGCGGTGGGTCCGGTAGTTGGTCACCGGACGCAGGCGCCTGCCGATGCGTGTGTCGTGAAAGAGCGCGATGAGAATTCCCGCGTCCCGCATTGGCGCCATGAACTTGTGGCCGATGCGCTTGGACCCAAGCGCGTCGAGGAGCAACCGTACTGTGACGCCTTCGCGCGCGCGCTCGATCAGCAGATCGCGCAACGCGGTGCCGATGTTGTCGGGCTCGAAGATGTAGTACTCGAGATGGACGTGATCGCGCGCTTGGCGAATCGCCTCGAAGATCGCATCGAAGGTGCGAGCCCCGCCCGAGAGCAGCTCGGCCGATGTGGCGCTGGACACCGGCAATCCACAGGCAGCCGTCCCCAGAGCCGCCATCTGCCGCAGCGAAGGCGGCGCGCGCTCGGCGGCATCGCGCAACATCACCGTGTCGCCCGGCGCCTGGGCGCTCGCCCGGTTGCGCAGACGCTTCAGCCGCTGCTTCTTCAGCCGTTGAGGCCCTAGAAAGTAATAGACGATGAACCCCACGAACGGCACCAAAGCCAACGAGAGAATCCAGCTCATCGTCGACACCGGCGCCCGCTTCTGCATCACGATCCAGACGGAAAGCACCGCGATGTAGCCGCTCCATGCAAGCGAGAGGCCAGTACGCCATTCCTGGCTAAGCTCGGGAAGAATCAAGGGAAAAAGGGTTCCAAAAAGAAAAAAGGTCGGCAGCCCAATGCTACCGACCTTTATTCATTCACCAGAAGTACGGCGGAACCGGCTTTGCCGGTCCGCTGGTATCGCCTCAGCCAGTTGCTGCTTCTTCGGCTTCCGGCTTTGCCTTGCCTTCTTTTTTCGCCAACGGCTGGATGTCCAGCTGCACTTCTTCCTTGTCGTCGAGGTCGACGGTCAAGCGACCGCCTTCCTGCAGGCGTCCGAACAGCAACTCGTCGGCCAAGGCACGACGGATCGTGTCCTGGATCAGGCGTTGCATCGGGCGCGCGCCCATCAGCGGATCGAAGCCCTTCTTTGCGAGATGCTTGCGCAGCCCATCGGTGAACGTCACGTCGACCTTCTTCTCGGCGAGTTGCGTCTCCAGCTGCAGCAGGAACTTGTCCACCACGCGCAGGATGATCTGCTCGTCGAGTGCCTTGAAGCTCACCGTCGCGTCCAGCCGATTGCGGAACTCCGGCGTGAACAGGCGCTTGATGTCGGCCATCTCGTCGCCGGACTGACGCGGGTTCGTGAAACCGATCGTCGCCTTGTTCATCGTCTCGGCACCGGCGTTGGTGGTCATGACGATGATCACGTTGCGGAAATCAGCCTTGCGTCCGTTGTTGTCCGTCAACGTCCCGTGGTCCATCACCTGCAGCAGCACGTTGAAGATGTCCGGGTGGGCCTTCTCGATTTCGTCGAGCAGGAGAACCGCATGGGGCTTCTTCGTGATCGCTTCGGTCAGCAGGCCGCCCTGGTCGAAACCGACGTAGCCGGGAGGCGCGCCGATCAGGCGGCTCACCGCGTGACGCTCCATGTACTCGGACATGTCGAACCGGATGAGCTCGATGCCCATGATGTAGGCAAGTTGCTTGGCCGCTTCGGTCTTGCCGACGCCCGTAGGACCGCTGAACAGGAACGATCCGATCGGCTTGTCCTCGCGACCCAGCCCGGAACGTGCCATCTTGACGGCCGAGGCGAGCACTTCGAGCGCCTTGTCTTGCCCGAACACCACGCTCTTGAGGTCGCGTTCGATCGTCTGCAGCTTGCCGCGGTCGTCATTCGACACGTTGGCCGGGGGAATGCGCGCGATCTTCGCGACGATTTCCTCGACTTCGGTCTTGCTGATGGTCTTCTTGCGCTTGTTCGCAGGAAGAATCCGCTGGGCGGCGCCGGCTTCGTCGATCACGTCGATCGCCTTGTCAGGCAGATGACGGTCGTTGATGTACTTGGCACTCAGCTCCGCTGCCGCTTGCAATGCAGCCACGCCGTACTTCACGCCGTGATGCTCCTCGAAGCGCGACTTCAGCCCCTTCAGGATGTCCACGGTTTCCTGCACCGTCGGCTCGACCACGTCGACCTTCTGGAAGCGACGCGACAGGGCCGCGTCCTTCTCGAAGATGCCACGGTACTCGGTGAAGGTGGTCGCGCCGATGCACTTAAGCTGTCCGCTCGAGAGCGCGGGCTTGAGCAGGTTCGACGCGTCGAGCGTGCCGCCCGAAGCCGCGCCCGCACCGATCAGCGTGTGAATCTCGTCGATGAACAGAATCGCGTTCGGCTTGTCCTTGAGCGACTTGAGCACGCCTTTCAGGCGCTGCTCGAAATCACCGCGGTACTTGGTCCCAGCCAGCAGTGCGCCCATGTCGAGCGAATACACGTTCGACTCGGCCAGGATTTCCGGCACGTCGTTTTGCGTAATGCGCCAGGCGAGGCCTTCGGCGATCGCCGTCTTGCCCACGCCAGCCTCACCCACGAGCAGCGGGTTGTTCTTGCGCCGGCGGCACAGGATCTGGATCACGCGCTCGACCTCGTACTCGCGGCCGATCAGCGGATCGATCTTGCCTTCCTTGGCAAGCTGGTTGAGGTTTTGCGTGAATTGCTCCAGCGGAGAAGATTTCTCGTTCTTCTCGCCGCCGCCCTCCTCGCCTTCGCCAGAAGACGCATCGCTGCTGCCCTTGGCAGCTTCCGGCGGATCGCTCTTCTTGATGCCGTGCGCGATGAAGTTCACCACGTCGAGACGCGTCACGCCCTGCTGATGCAGGTAGTAGACAGCATGCGAATCCTTTTCCCCGAAGATCGCGACCAGCACGTTGGCGCCGGTGACTTCCTTCTTGCCGTTGCCGGTGGACTGCACATGCATGATGGCGCGCTGGATCACGCGCTGAAAACCCAGTGTCGGCTGGGTATCGACATCGTCGGTACCCGCGACCTGTGGCGTGTTGTCCTTGATGAAATTGGTCAGCGACGCGCGCAGGTCGTCGACGTTTGCCGAGCAGGCGCGCAAGACCTCCGCGGCGCTCGGGTTGTCCAGCAAAGCGAGCAGCAGGTGCTCCACCGTGATGAACTCGTGGCGCTGCTGCCTGGCTTCGACAAAAGCCATGTGCAAGCTGACTTCCAGTTCCTGGGCAATCATGTGATTTCCTTTTGCCTTGCTGTAAATAATTTGTCAGATGGGTTGGAGAGTGATTTATTCAACCGGTTCACTGACGCATTGAAGTGGGTGCCCTGCCTGGTGGGCCGCTTCCATGACCTGATTGACCTTGGTAGCTGCCATGTCGCGGGAGTAGACACCGCACACGCCACGACCGTCGAGGTGAATCTTCAGCATGATCTGTGTCGCGGTTTCGCGGTCCTTGTTGAAGAACTCCTGGATCACGACGACGACGAATTCCATCGGCGTGTAGTCGTCGTTCAACATCACGACCTGGTACATCTGGGGCGGGGCGGTTTTCTGCGGCCGACGTTCTAGAACGACCGAGTCGCCATCGTCCCGTCCCGGCTTTGTGGCCGGCGGCGTCTTTGGGGTCGAGGGGATTCTGGTAGCCATGAAAATCATTTTATAGAGCAGCCGCGCGTTGCACTCGCTGTAGTGGCACAACTGGTGCCAGCTTTGTGACATTCAAGATGGATGCGGCGGAAGTGCGGCTGCCTTCATGCAAGCCTCGTGCCTTCCCGGCAACGAAAAAGCCCCGGCACCTTGCGGCCCGGGGCTCTGTGAGGCGAGGCGTCGAAGCTCGCTTCAGACAACTAAATTACATGTTGTCGATCATCACCTGCCCGAACCCGGAGCAGCTCACCTGGGTGGCGCCCTCCATCAGGCGGGCGAAGTCATACGTCACCTTCTTGCTTTCGATGGATTTTTCCATGGAGCTGATGATCAGGTCCGCAGCTTCCTTCCATCCCATGTGCCGCAGCATCATTTCGGCCGAGAGGATTTCGGAACCGGGATTCACGTAATCCTTGCCGGCGTACTTGGGGGCGGTCCCATGCGTGGCTTCGAACATTGCAACCGTGTCGCTCAGATTCGCGCCGGGCGCGATTCCAATCCCGCCGACTTGCGCAGCCAGAGCGTCGGAAACGTAGTCACCGTTCAGGTTCAGAGTGGCAATCACGCTGTATTCGGCGGGACGAAGCAGAATCTGTTGCAGGAACGCGTCAGCAATCGAATCTTTGATGGTTATTTCTTTGCCGTTTTTTGGGTTCTTCAAGCGCATCCACGGGCCGCCGTCGATCAATTCGGCGCCGAATTCCTTGGCAGCCAAGCCGTACGCCCAGTCACGGAAGGCGCCTTCCGTGAATTTCATGATGTTGCCTTTGTGTACGACGGTCACGCTCGGTTTGTCGTTGTCGATGGCGTATTGAATGGCTTTGCGAACCAGCCGCTCGGTGCCTTCACGCGAGACCGGCTTGATGCCAATGCCCGAAGTATTGGGAAAGCGAATCTTCTTGACGCCGAACTCATCCTGCAGGAACTTGATGAGTTTCTTTGCTTTTTCACTTTCGGCTTCGAACTCGATTCCCGCGTAGATATCTTCGGAGTTCTCGCGGAAGATCACCATGTTGGTCTTCTGTGGCTCCCTCACGGGACTGGGCACGCCTTCGAAGTACCGAATGGGGCGCAGGCAGACATAAAGGTCGAGTTCCTGCCGCAAGGCGACGTTCAGCGAGCGAATTCCGCCGCCGACCGGCGTGGTGAGCGGACCCTTGATCGACACCACGTAATCGCGAACGGCATGAAGCGTTTCTTCCGGGAGCCAGACATCGGGACCGTAGACCCTCGTCGATTTCTCGCCGGCAAAAACCTCCATCCAATGGATCTTGCGCTTGCCGCCATACGCCTTTGCAACTGCGGCGTCCACGACCTTCAGCATCACGGGCGTGATGTCCAGCCCCGTCCCATCTCCTTCAATGAACGGAATGACCGGCTGGTCGGGCACATTGAGCGAATTGTCCGCATCGACAGTGATCTTCTGGCCTTGGGCCGGAACTTTGATGTGCTGGTAGCTGGACATGAAGACGAAAACTCCGCGTTGCGTAAAAGCGTAAAAGCCTGGCAGACACTGAACTGCCGGGCCGCTGGATAGCTTTAGAATTTTAGACGCAACCGGAGGAGCCTGAGGAGTCTGTCAACCGCCGCCGCATGGGCGCCGTTGTTGGCTGACCTTCTGCTGGCCGGGAGGCGTTTTCAACCATTTCCAATGAGGAATTTGTAATGAGTAAAGTTCTCGCAGTCATGATGGCCGGCCTGTTCGCAGCAGCTGGCGCATACGCCCAAGGCGCCTCGACCTCGCAAGAAGCCGCCCCTCCGACTAACACCAAGCCGCAACAGCGCGCGCAAGAGCGCCGCTCGACCAAGCCGCAAGGTGAAGTTCGTCCGCAGGGCGGCGATCAACGCAACTCCTCCGAAGCCGTCGGCGTGGTGCCGAGCAAGGCCACGGCCGCTGGCCAGGCTCGCGCCGACACCCGCAGCGATCGTCGCCGCGATCGCCACGGCAACGTTCGCAAGATGAACCCGCAAGGCGGCACCCCCCAATAATCGGGATTGCTCCCAATCGGAAAAGCGTTCCTCGGGAGCGCTTTTTTTTCGCCGGCAACGCCCTGTCGCGGACGTCAGGTCCACGACAGCAATTTGACGGGGTTAAGAGGTAAGCTCAAAGAACAATTGGTCGATGCCCGCATAGCGCGGGCATTCTTGTTTGCGTCGCCATCGTGAAAGTCGATCCATGTTTCAGCGTTTTTTTTCGTTTCTTCTGTTGTCAGTCTCGCTGGTGACTTTTGCGCACGCGCAAGAGCCACAAAGGCCACAAAGCAATCTTCCCCGAGTCAGGCTGACCGCCGGCATGTATCAAATCGACGCGCAAGTCGCGCACACGCCGACGCAACGCGAGATCGGGCTTATGTTCCGCAAGGACATGCCGCAGGCGGAAGGAATGATCTTTGTCTTCGAACAACCCGCCACGCAGTGCTTCTGGATGAAGAACACTCTGCTGCCGCTGACGGCCGCCTTCGTGGCTGAAGATGGGCGCATCGTGAATCTGGCGGACATGAAGCCGATGACAGAAGATTCGCATTGCTCGAAGGAACCGGTGCGCTTCGTGCTGGAGATGAACCAGGGATGGTTCGCACGCAAGAACATCAAGGAAGGAACGAAGCTCGGCGGGGAATTGTTCACCCAGAAGCGCTGAGACTCCAAACCGCTCGTACCCAACAAAAAGCCGACCCGGAGGTCGGCTTCTCGTTGTGTGCGAAGACCCTGGATCAACCGAAGTTCTTCGCTGCGAAATCCCAGTTCACCAGCTTGGCGAGGAAGGTCTCGACGAACTTCGGACGCAAGTTGCGATAGTCGATGTAGTACGCGTGCTCCCAGACGTCGACCGTCATCAGCGCCTTGTCGTCGGTCGTCAGCGGCGTGCCGGCGGCGCCCGTATTGACGATGTCCACCGTGCCGTCAGGCTTCTTCACCAGCCACGTCCAGCCTGAGCCAAAGTTGCCCACGGCAGATTTGACGAAGGCTTCCTTGAAGGCTGCGTAGCTACCCCACTTGGCATCGATGGCCTTGGCGAGCGCACCGCTGGGTTCGCCGCCGCCGGACGGCTTCATGCAGTTCCAGAAAAACGTGTGATTCCAGGTTTGCGCTGCATTGTTGTAGATGCCGCCGCTGGACTTCTTCACGATTTGCTCGAGCGTCATGTTCTCGAACTCCGTGCCCTTTTGCAGGTTGTTCAGGTTCACGACGTAGGCGTTGTGATGCTTGCCGTAGTGGTACTCGAGAGTTTCCTTGGAGTACTCGGGCGCCAGCGCGTCCATCGGGTATGGCAGAGGAGGAAGAACGTGTTCCATGTTGTAGCTCTCGGGGTTGGTTGTGGGACGGACGATTCTAGAAAGGAAATCAGACACTCGGCGTCGGACGCCTTCCTTTCGTTTCGGTCTTCGACACGGTCAATTCGGCAATCCCATCTGCGAGCTGCGCACGGACATCGTCGCCAGGGGCGAGGTCCTCGACACTGGTGACGGCGTGTCCCTGCGCATCGGTGAGCCACGCATACCCCCGTCGAAGCACCAGAGCCGGATCGAGCAATTGCAGACGCAGCGCAGCGCGGTTGAGATGCTGATGCTGCCGGTCCAATGCTGCGTGCAGCTTTATGGGAAGTCCGGCTTCCAGGGCTTGCTGCGCCTGTCCGAGCCGGTCCATCCGCGACAGCACTGCGAAGTGCAGCCGCTGGGCGTGGTGCGCGAGCCGCAATCGTTGCCGGGCGACCAGCTCAGAGGGGCGACCGAGCCGGCCCGCCGTCACATCGAGCCGCTGGTTCGAAGCATCCAGCCGCGCCAGGGTCGCTCCGCGGAGTCGGTCTTCCAGCAGTTCAAGGGCGTCCAACCACAGATCGCGCGGCGCGGCGACCATTTCGGCAGCCGCAGTCGGCGTTGGCGCGCGCACGTCCGCGCAGAAATCAGCGATGGTGAAGTCGGTCTCATGCCCGACACCGCTGATCACCGGGACAGGGCTGCGCACGATGGTGCGCGCAAGCGACTCGTCATTGAAGGCCCAGAGATCCTCGATGGAACCACCCCCGCGCACCAGCAGGATCACGTCCACTTGCGGTGCCACGGCATACAGCGACTGCAGTGCCCGCACGAGTTCGCCCGGCGCGCCCGCGCCCTGCACAGCGGCCGGTGCCAGCACGACCGAAATTTGCGGTACGCGCCTGCGCAGTGCCGTAGCGACGTCGTGAAGCGCTGCCGCGCCCAGCGAGGTGACCAGGCCGATGGTGCGCGGCATCGTCGGCAACGCTCGCTTTCGAGTTGGATCGAAGAGGCCTTCCGCTTCCAGTTTGGCCTTGCGCTGGAGGAACTGCTCGAAGAGTGCGCCCTGCCCTGCGCGACGCAGGCTTTCCACCACCAGTTGGAGATCGCCGCGCGGCTCATACACCGCGAGCCGACCGCGCACTTCGACCTGGTCGCCGTCGCGCGGCGAGAAGTCCAGCAGGCTCGCCGCGCGACGGAACATCGCGCAACGCAACTGTCCTGCTTCGTCCTTCAGAGAGAAATAGCAGTGGCCACTGGAGGCGCGCGAGAAGCCGGAAATTTCTCCGCGCACTGAGACTGGGTTGAAGCGCGCGTCCAAGGCATCGGCGACGGCCCGGCAAAGTGCTCCGACCGCCCAGACGCGCCCGCCGGCCGCAGGTGTTTGCTCACGTCCGTTCATGCCTCACCTGCGTGACAAGCGAAAACCTTCCACAACCGGGCAGGAGGTCGCTGCGACAACTCATCCATGCACAGCGCGGGCGCATGTTCCCGTGCAAGTCATTGATTTTTATGAAGAAAGCGGTGCTCAAATATCGCTCGATTTAAGGGAAGGCCCATCTGGTGCGGGTTCGGGCGAGTTGCCCAGGCCGTTAATCACAAAGTTATCCACAGATTCTGTGCGCCCTCACCTACACGGGAGCCGCGCCGGAATACAGGTCAGCAAGGTGGATAATCGCCGCGCATTTGCAGTCCATGGGCCGGAGGAATTCTTGTTTTCCATCATAGTTGCTGCGGGTTGGCCGATCTGGCCTTTGCTCGCTTGTTCGATCGTCGGCCTGGCACTCGTCATCGAGCGATTCGCCAGCCTGAAGACTTCCAAGGTCTTGCCTCCCAAGCTGCTCGACGAAGCTATCGCGGTGTCGCGCAGCGCGATCCCCGGCCCTGATGTTGTGACCAAGCTCGAAAAGAATTCCGGCCTCGGCGAAGTGCTTGCTGCGGGCTTTCGTGCGCTCAATGTCAACCCGACCTCCAGCGAAGATGACTTGCGCGTGTCGATGGAAGCGGCCGGGCGCGTGGTCGCCCATCGCCTCGAACGCTATCTGCCCGCCCTGGCGACCATTGCTTCGGCTGCACCGTTGCTGGGCCTGCTCGGCACCGTCATCGGGATGATCGAGATCTTCGGCGCGCAGTCGGTCTCCAGCGGCGCCGTCGGATCCGGCAACCCGGCGCAGCTTGCGCATGGCATCTCGATTGCGCTCTACAACACCGCGTTCGGGCTCATGATTGCGATTCCGGCGCTGATTTTCTGGCGCTACTTCCGCAGCCGGGTCGACGAATACCTGCTGAACCTCGAGCTCTCGGGCGAGCGCTTTGCACGCCATCTGAACACGCTGCGCCGATGAGAATGCACTTTCGCCACGGCTCGCGCGAGGAACCGGAGATCAACCTGATTCCGTTCATCGACGTCCTGCTGGTCGTGTTGATTTTCCTGATGCTGTCCACGACGTACAGCAAGTTCACCGAGATGCAGTTGCGCCTGCCGGTCGCGGATGCGGAAGCGCAGCGCGACTACCCGAAGGAACTGATCGTGGCCGTGTCGTCCGATGGGCGCTACTCGATCAACAAGAGCGTTCTGCCGGACCGCAGCGTGGAAGGCGTAGCGGCGGCGCTGGCCGCTGCCACCGGCGGAGCAACGGACCGCGTCGTGATCATCAGCGCCGACGCCAGCGCAACCCACCAGTCCGTGATCACCGTCATGGAAGCGGCGCGCCGGGCGGGTCTGATACAGATCACCTTCGCAACACAGTCAGCCGCGCAGGCGGGACGATAGCCTTGGCGTCGTTGCGGCAGGCTTGGCTGCAACGCGGAGCGCTCGCACGGCTGCTGTGGCCGCTGTCGCAGTTGTATGGTGCGATCACCGGGCTCCGGCGCTGCCTGTATCGACTCGGAATCCTGCGAACCACACGAGTTGGCGTGCCCGTGGTGGTCGTCGGCAATGTCATCGCCGGAGGGTCCGGCAAGACGCCTGCGGTGATGGCCATCGTGCGGCATCTTCAAACGCGCGGTATCCACGCCGGTGTCGTATCGCGCGGCCATGGGCGAGTCACCGACGATTGCCGGGAAGTCCTCGATGACAGCCATCCTCGTGACGTCGGCGATGAACCCGCGCTGATCCGGCGCTCGACGCGAGTCCCGGTCTTCGTTGCACGGCGGCGCGTTGACGCGGCGATCGCGCTTCTGGCTCGGTATCCGACCACCGAGGTCATCGTGAGCGACGACGGCCTGCAGCATCTCGCCATGGCTCGCGATGTCGAGATTTGCGTTTTCGATGACCGGGGCATCGGAAACGGATGGCTGCTCCCCGCTGGACCTTTGCGCGAAAAGTGGCCGCGTCATTGCGATTTGGTGCTTCACACGGGCGGCCGGCCGGCGTTCGACGGCTTCACTGCACGGCGAATGCTGGCCGACTACGCCGTCCGAAAAGACGGCACGACGATTCCGCTGAGCGATCTTCAATACCAAAATCTCGACGCGGTGGCGGCGATCGCCAAGCCAGAAGCCTTTTTCGACATGCTGCGCGAGCGGGGCTTGCACCTCGAACAATGCATCGCACTTCCGGACCATGACGATTTCGACAACTGGAATGCGCCCGCGACCGGCCGCACGCTGCTCTGCACCGAAAAGGACGCCGTAAAGCTCTGGTGCAAAGTGCCCGACGCATTGGCGGTACCGCTCGTCTTCGAAACGTCGGATGCGTTCTTCGCAGCGCTGGACGCAAAGCTATCATCGCGCGATGGACACCAAGCTGCTTGAACTGCTCGTCTGCCCCGTGACCAAGGGGCCCCTCACTTGGAACGCTGAGAAGCAGGAGCTGGTCTCGCGCAGCGCACGCCTCGCATATCCGGTGCGCGACGGTATTCCGGTGCTGCTCGAAGCGGAAGCCAGGACGCTTTCCGACGAAGAGCTGGGCCTTTGACCGGGCGGGCTGAATTGAACGCGGCGTTCGTCGTCCTGATCCCCGCCCGGCTCGCATCGACCCGACTGCCGGACAAGCCGCTGGCTGACATCGCCGGGCTGCCCATGGTCGTGCGCGTTGCCCAGCGCGCCTTGGTATCAGGCGCCCAGCGCGTCGTGGTGGCGGGAGACGACCCGCGCATCATTGCCGCATGCGCGGCGCATGGCGTGCAGGCGCTGCTGACTCGCACCGATCACGCCAGCGGAAGCGATCGCCTTTCCGAGGCGTGCGCGCAGCTCGGCCTCGCGGACGACGCCATCGTCGTGAACGTGCAAGGCGACGAACCGTTGATCGAGCCGACGTTGATCGACGCGGTCGCACGAACTCTGGCGGACCATCCCGACGCAGCGATGAGCACCGCGGCGCACGCGATCGATTCGCCCGAGGAATTCGCCAATCCCAACGTGGTCAAGACCGTGCTCGACGCCAAGGGCTATGCGCTCTACTTCAGCCGAGCCCCAATCCCCTGGTGGCGCGACGGCTTCGCGGCGCTGGGGCCGAAAGCAGTGCCGACGTCGCCGCCGGCCTTGAGGCACATCGGCATCTACGGCTACCGCGCTGGATTCATCCGGCAGTTTCCGGGCCTGCCTCCTGCGCCCGTCGAAACCACCGAAGCCCTCGAACAACTTCGAGCGCTCTGGCATGGTCATCGCATCGCTGTCCACATCACCTCGGATGCTCCCGGCCCCGGGATCGATACGCCAGAGGATCTCGCGCGAGTTCGCGCCCTTCTCGCTGCTGGCTAGCTTCGTTTTAGCGGGGGGAGCGCATGCTATCCTCGCCGCAATTCCGCCTGGGAAATCCTATGGGAGGCAGCATGGCGCGACATAAATCGAAAAACCTTCCGAGGACACCATGAGACTGATTTTGCTGGGCGCCCCGGGTGCGGGCAAGGGCACGCAAGCGGCCTTCATTTGCCAGAAATACGGCATTCCCCAAATCTCGACCGGCGACATGCTTCGCGCCGCGGTCAAGGCCGGTACGCCGCTTGGCCTGCAGGCACAGTCCGTCATGGCATCGGGCGCGCTGGTGAGCGACGATCTCATCATCAACCTCGTCAAGGAACGCATCGCGCAGCCCGATTGCGCCCAAGGGTTTCTCTTCGACGGCTTTCCACGGACGATCCCCCAAGCCGAAGCGATGCGCTCGGCCGGCGTCAAGCTCGACTACGTGCTTGAAATCGACGTTCCTTTTTCCGACATCATCGAACGCATGAGCGGTCGCCGCTCACACCCGGCGTCTGGCCGCACCTACCACGTGAAGTTCAATCCGCCCAAGGTCATCGGCAAGGACGACCTGACGGGCGAAGACTTGATCCAGCGAGAAGACGACAAGGAAGAGACGGTTCGCAAGCGGCTCGAGGTCTACAGCCAGCAGACGCGGCCGCTGGTCGACTACTACTCGCAGTGGGCCAAATCCGACCCGGCTGCGGCACCCAAGTACCGCTCCATCAGCGGTGTCGGAACGGTGGACGACATCACTCAGCGCGCGCTGGCTGCACTGAGCTCCTGATCTTCATGGCGATGGCCGCCCCGCCAGCAGCTCCAGCACGAGCTCGATGCGCGCCTTGACCGGCGTCAGTGCGCCTGCATCCCGAAGAAGCTCGTTCTGTCTTGGCAAGATGCGCCCCTGCGCACAGCGCGTAGCGCGGACGACCGACACGCCCGCGGCCTGAGCCCGCAAAGCAGCGGCTTCCAGGGCGTGATGCAGGGTTCCGTTTCCGGTGGCGGCAAGCACGAGCCCATCAAGCACTTCGGATGACCCCAACTCACGCTCTCGCACCAAGGCATCGACGATGCTGCCGCGCGCATCCGCATGGCTCATCAGGACCTCGACGCGCGGCCACTTGCGCGCGGCAACCACGCGACTGAAGACCTCGTGGGCGGCTGGCGCGGGGGCCGGCCATGTCCGCACTAGTCGAACACTCCCCTCCTCGACGTAACCCAACGGTCCGGCATCGCCGGAGGCGAAGGCATCGAGCCGGTACGTGTGCACCTTCTGGACGTCGACCGCACCGTGCATGGCCCCGGCGCAGACGGCCACGACACCGCGCGCGCCCTGGGTGGACGCAACGACGATGGAGTCGCACACATTCTGCGGACCGTCCGGCACCAGCGCGCTGGCGGGCCGCATCGCGCACGTGAGCACCACAGGTTTCACCGATGCGGATGCAATGACGGAATGCAGAAAATACGCGGTTTCCTCCAGCGTATCGGTTCCGTGGGTGATGACGAGCCCTGACACATCGGGCTGCGCCAACCAGTGCACACACCGCTGCGCGAGCTTCTGCCAGATTGCAAAACTCATGTCCTTGCTGTCGATCTGCGCCACCTGTTCGGCCGCGAGTTCCACGCCAGCCGGCGCTTTGATTCCACCCAGCAGTTCCTCGACGCCCACTTGGCCGGCCGTATACCCGATGTTGTCGGCCGAAGACTCGGCGCGGCCTGAGATCGTGCCGCCTGTTCCCAGCACGATCACCTTGCGGATGCGCTCGTCGCCTTGTTTGATTTCATTCATGACTTGCCAACCACAGAAAACTGGTTAAAAATACAGGTACTGGATATTCAGCCAGTTCCTTCAGGAGCCCACATGCAGTTCGCAGTCAAGCTTACCGCCCGCCAGCAGCAGATTCTGGATTTGATCCAAAGCGCCATCGCGCGCACCGGTGCGCCTCCCACTCGCGCAGAGATCGCGGCTGAACTGGGCTTCAAGTCTGCCAACGCAGCCGAAGAGCATTTGCAGGCGCTCGCGCGCAAGGGGGTGATTGAACTCGTCAGTGGCACGTCGCGCGGTATCCGCCTCAAGGGCGATGCATTGCGCGCGCTCAACGAGTCCCGAAACAGCCAATTTTCCTTGTCCCTTCCGGGTATGGCACAACTCGCGCTGCCGCTGATCGGCCGAGTGGCAGCCGGCTCGCCGATCCTGGCTCAAGAACACGTCGACCAAACCTACTATGTCGAAAACACGCTGTTCCAGCGGCAACCCGACTATCTGCTCAAGGTGCGCGGGATGTCCATGCGCGACGCCGGCATCATGGACGGCGATCTGCTGGCGGTGCAGGCCACGAAGGAAGCCCGCAACGGCCAGATCGTGGTCGCCCGCCTGGGCGATGAGGTCACTGTCAAACGGCTCAAGCGCAACAAGCAAGTCATCGAACTGCACGCCGAAAACCCTGACTACCCCACCATCGTTGTTCAACCGGGTGAGCCCTTCGAGATCGAAGGCCTCGCTGTCGGACTGATCCGCAACACGATGTTGATGTAACCCTTCGACCATCCTGCAAGCGAACTCGGCCTGCACCCGTGTTCGCCTCGTTGACGGCCGCGACAGGTGGCGGGCGTATGGCGTAGTGCCATCACCCTGTCGTGGCCAATGAAAGCAATCCTGCCTATGTTCAATCTCTGACTTTTCTGGAGTTCACATGGGAATCGCTCTTCTTAGCATCGTCGACCTGATCTCGCCTCTGCAGACATTGGCCAGCCGATGGATGCCAACGCGTCGGTCAAGCCACATCAGCACGGCGGGCTTGCGCTATGTCGGGGTTCGGCCAAGCTGCGGGTTGCGCCAAAGTCCGGCGACTCGCGAGGATGCGCCGAGCTCGGCGGCACGGCCGCTTCGAGTCGTGCGGATGGTCGATGCCCAGCAAACCGGTCGCCATCCAGGCCGGGTGGTGATTTCCGGCCGCATGGCGGACGTATGCGCCGAGCTCGACAGGCTCGTAGCACTCGAGGCCGCCGCCTCTCCCCCGTCGCCAGGCCTTCGCGCTCATCTGCATTGACGGCAGAGAAGCCCGCAAGCGCGCTGCTCTCGCCGCAAAATTGTTCAAGATAAGCGGAGGCCAGGCAGTGCGCCGACACAGCACGTGGGCGGTGCGAGGCACAATGGCACGCCATGAACATTGTGATCCTCGACGATTATCAGGACGCGGTGCGCAAGCTCAAGTGCGCAGCCAAGCTCGACGCTTATGCGGCCAAGGTCTACACCAACACAGTCAAGGGCATCGGGCAACTCTCGGTCCGCCTCAAGGATGCCGAAGTGATTGTGTTGATCCGTGAGCGCACCAACATCTCCAGGCAACTCATCGAAAAGCTGCCGAAGCTGAGACTCATCTCCCAGACAGGTCGCGTCGGCAGTCACGTCGACGTGAATGCCTGTTCCGAGTTCGGCATCGCCGTCGCCGAAGGCTCGGGCTCGCCGCTGGCCCCGGCCGAGCTGACCTGGGCCCTGATCATGGCCGCCATGCGCCGGCTGCCCCAATACATCAGCAACCTGAAGCACGGCGCCTGGCAGCAGTCGGGCCTCAAGTCGGCGTCGATGCCTCCGAACTTCGGCCTGGGCTCGGTGCTCAAGGGCAAGACGCTCTGCATCTGGGGGTATGGTCGCATCGGCCAATTGGTCGCTCGCTATGGGCAGGCTTTCGGCATGCAGGTGGTCATCTGGGGCCGGGAGCAAAGCTGCGCCAAGGCAAGGTCCGACGGCTTCCAGGTCGCATCGGACCGAGACACCTTCTTTGCCGCGGCCGATGTCCTGTCGGTTCACCTGAGGCTGACGGAAGAGACGCGGGGGCTTGTGACGCTCGAAGACCTGTCGCGCATGAAACCGACGGCGCTGTTCGTGAACACGTCGCGCGCGGAGCTTGTCGAGCAAGACGCTCTTCTTGCTGCGCTCAATCGTGGTCGGCCTGGCCTCGCCGCCATTGATGTGTTCGAAAGCGAGCCGCCGCTGCAAGGCCACGCGCTGCTCCGCCTCGAAAACTGCATCTGCACGCCACACATCGGCTATGTCGAGCAAGACAGCTACGAGATGTACTTCGGGCAAGCCTTCGACAACGTCGTCAGCTTCATCAAGGGCAATCCGACCAACATCGTCAATCCTGGCGCGCTGCAGGTCCGGCGTTGAGACAGTCGGCACCGTCGGCCGCGCTGTGGTCCCTGCTGGCTGGCAACTTCGTGATCGGCACGGGCGTGATGGTCGTGCCCGGAACGCTCAATGAGCTCAGTGCATCACTGCAGGTCAGCGCTGCAACCGCCGGCCAGTTGATCACCGCCGCGGCGGTCGTGATGTGTCTCGGGGCTCCGTTGCTTGCCGCCGTTGTCGCCGGGTGGGATCGCCGCGTGTTGCTGACCTGCACGATGCTCTGGTACGCGGGCGGGCACCTTGTTGCGACCCTGATGCCGAACTTCGTCGGACTGCTTGTCGTCCGGATGTTGACGGTGGTGGCGCCAGCCATCTTCACGCCGCAGGCAGCCGCTTGTGTCGGTCTCCTGGTGCCGAACGAACAACGCGGGCGTGCCGTCACTTTCGTCTTTCTCGGATGGTCGATGGCGTCGGTGCTGGGGCTTCCGATCGGCGCGCTGATAGGCGGCCATTTCGGGTGGAGGCCCGCATTCCTGCTGATCTCGATGTTGTCGCTCGTGAGCGCCATCTGGGTCTGGCGGCAACTGCCCTCCGGCATTCGACCCGCTGCGTTGTCGCGCGAGTCGTGGGGCCGTGTGCTCAAAAGTCCTTTGCTGATGGGTGTGGTGTGCGTCACCGCGCTGCAGGGGTCCGGCCAGTTTGTCTTGTTCAGCTATTTCGCCCCGCTGCTTAAGCAGCAGCTGGGTGCAAACGCCACTCAACAGGGTCTCATGTGGGCATGGTTCGGCGCTTGCGGCGTGGTGGGCAACGTGCTCGTCAGCCGCTACATCGACCGTGTGGGGCCACCGCGCATGGTCTTGCTGACGACGGCGTTGATCGCTTTGAGTTTGCTGCTCTGGCCGCTCGGCGTCACGCTGGCGTGGCTAGCGCTGCTGCTGACGCCATGGGGGCTGGGCTGCTTCGCGACCAATTCGGCGCAACAGGCGCGCCTGGTGTCGCTCGAGCCTTCGCTTGCGCCTGGCTCGGTCGCACTGAACAGTTCAGGGATCTACATCGGTCAGGCCATCGGTGCAGCAGCCGGAGGCTGGCTCCTCGCTAACGACGAATCCGCATGGATGAGCTGGGTTGGCTTTGCGACGATGCTCTTTGCCATTGCGCTCAGCATCGCCGTCGAAAAGGCGCAGCGGCGCGCCCCCGCTTTCAGCGCTTGATGATCGGGCGCGGGGCGATTTCCGCTTCGGTGCTCGGATCGAAGAGTTCGAAGTCGATCAGATGCGGGTCGGTCGAAGGCGCTGGCGGCGCCTTGGGCTGCTCGAGCGGCGTCGGCATCGTCTCGTAAGCCGTTTTGTCGAATTCGGCAAGATCGAGTTCAAGCGGAGGCCTCTCTGGCCTTGGCGCCGGAGCATCGACGTCTGCCGGCAGCGTCGCCGGTGCATCCGGGATCAGCACGGTGTCATGTTGCAAACGCTCGTCGATCGACCCATAGATCGACGGCGGAAGGACAGGACCGTCCTCTATTGCAGGCGGCTCCGTTTCCGGGCCGAGAGGCGCAGTCGCCGTCAGCTCGCCATCATGCCCATAGGTGTCCGCAAACGCCTGCGGCGTGACCAGGACCGGCGGCGCGCTCGCGGGTTCGATGACTTCCTTGGCCAGGGAATAGAGCAGCAGAAGCTCCTGGTAGGCGGCAAGATCGAAGGCCCCGTCCTCGTGGACACCGGGCTTTCGGAAGATCAGTTCTTCGATAAAGGCCAAAGTGCTCGGCGCAGGCCATTGCGATTCGATGCGCGCCAGGGCGCTTCGATAATGTTCGAGGCCCTTGCCCGTATCCGTGAAATTCTCGAATGCGGGCACGTCGGCATTGAATGCCCGCTCGAACTCTTCGGCGACGCCGGCGTAGTCGTCCTCGCGCCCGAGCGCATGGTAGATCCGCAAAAGGTCGAGGTACGCCAGCGCACTGGTGCCCGGGTTGGCTTCGATGTGCTCCCGCAAAACCGAAATGGCCTGATCGTGCTGGCCCAGCGAGAGGAAGAAATCCGACTGCTGCTGCACGTCCAGGAGTTCTTCGGTATTGACGAGCCGCGCCGGCACGCTGTCCAAGGCGCGAGAGGGATGCGGCGGCTCGCCGAAATCACTGTCGGCCTGATCCGGCTGATCGGGTATGGCAAACGGCTTGGCACCGAAGGTCGACACACCGAGGCTGCGCTTGCGCGGCTGCTCATGCTGCTCCGAATCGGGATCCGGGTCCAAATCCTCATCTTCGTCAAGCAAACCGCCGTGCCGCCGAACGCGCTTCGCTCCGAGCTTTGGCATCGGGTCGCCACGCTTCAATTCCGAATCACCCCACCACGCGGGCGCCACCGCCCTGCGCGACATGCGCCACAGCAGCAGTATGCCGACCAGAGCCAACAACAATGCGAGGAGCAGCGCGTAGACGAGCGGATTGCGATATTGGCTTTCGCGTGCCTGTGCCAGTTCGCTCCGCATATCGGCCAGTGCGCGCTGGTTCTGCGCCGTTTGCTCGCGCATGGCAGCTAAGGTGGCATCCATTTCCTTGGCGCGTTGGGCATCGCGCCCGGCCTGCTCGGCGGCAGGATCCAGGGCGCCCCAGAGAGCGGCGGCCGCGGCCCGGCGAGTCGGATCCTCTACGGCCGGCAAGCTCAATTGGCTGGTCGATTTCAGGCCCGCGTCTTTTGCCGGCTCCGGCTCCAACGCATCCACCTGGAGTCGAGGTCCTGCGGCGACGGGTGCCGCCTTCGCCGGCTGAGCAGCCGGGGATGCCTGAGCCACATTGACAGCACGCGAAGCGGCCGGCGCCTGAACGACGGCAGCGCGACGAGGTGCGGGCGAGGCGCTTGGTTTGCGCTGCGCGGACGTTGCCGGATCGCGGTCGGATGTCGAGTCGGCCGATGCCGCAGAGCGTTTCGCCCCCGTCGCCGCCCCATCGGAACCGGACGCTCCGCCGCTGCCGGCCGTACGCGACACCGGGCGCAGGGATGCCCGCGGTGCGGTCGCCACTTCTACGGAGGCGCGAGCACTGGCAAACGCAACAGCCGGCGGCGTCACGTCCGAAGGCACATCCGCAAGCAGCACATAGCTCCGGCTCGTCTTCGTGTCGCACCCGGCGCGGACGGTCACCGTGACGACCGGTTCTTCGACGGGGACTGTCGAGCGCACCCGGATGTTCGAATTGCCCGGACTCCCGCCTGATTCCAGCGATACAGTCACTCGCCGGTCGAGCATGGGCGTGTCCCCTTGCAAGATATCGGCGTTGAGGCATAGGGAGCCTCCGTCCTCGGTGGCTGCCAGCGAGATCGGGATCACCATGTCGATCGGCTTGCCGATCCAGACGGCGCCCTGGGGCCGGCCTATCGTCAAGGCGGATGATTCGAGGACGACCCCGAAAAGAAGCAGGCTCGCCGCCAAGCGTGGAAATCGCAAAATAGGCTTCAAGAAGCAATCAAAAGTTGACACATTCTGACATGTGCGTCAGGGACCCCGACCCACGGAGAGACAATTATCAAATGACTGTGAACTTTTCCAACACCGCCGTGATCGGCGCCGGCGCAATGGGGCGAGGCATTGCCCAAATCGCTGCCCAAGCCGGAAGCAAGGTCTTCCTTCTGGACAGCTTCGAAGGCGCAGCTCTGCGCGGCCGCGACGCCATTCTTGCCCAATGGCAAAAGCAACACGAAAAAGGCAAGCTCGACGCGACACAACGCGATGAGTTGTCCAGCCGCGTGACCGCCGTCGATTCGATGCAGGAGCTCGCCGGCTGCGATCTCGTGATCGAGGCGGTGATCGAAGACCTCGAGGTCAAGCGTCGTTTGTTCAGCGATCTCGAAGCCGCCGTCGCGCCTTCGGCGACCTTGGTCACCAACACATCGTCCCTCTCAGTCACTGCCATTGCCGCCGCGCTGAAACATCCCGAGCGCATGGCCGGCTTTCATTTCTTCAACCCGGTCCCGCTGATGAAAGTCGTGGAGGTGGTAGCCGGTTTCAAGACGGACCCTGAAGTCTGCCGCCGGCTTTCAGGCTATGCCAAGCAGATGGGCCACAGCGCGGTCCAGGCGAAGGACACGCCCGGTTTCATCGTCAACCACGCGGGGCGCGGCTACGGCACCGAAGCATTGCGCATCGCCAGCGAAGGGGTCGCGGATTTCGCGACGATCGACCGCATCCTCAAGGATCAGGCGGGCTTCCGACTCGGGCCCTTCGAGTTGCTGGACCTGACGGCGCTCGACGTCTCGCACCCAGTCATGGAGTCGATCTATCGCCAGTACTACGACGAACCGCGATATCGCCCGAGCGTGATCACGGCACAACGGCTGGCCGCCGGCGCGCTGGGCCGCAAGACGGGCGAAGGCTTCTATCGCTATGTCGACGGTGCCATTCAACAGACCCCCGAGGCGCCATCACCCACCGTCGACGCCATGCCGGCGGTTTGGGTGTCTCCCCGCGCAGCCCGGCGCCCTGAGCTGCTGCGGCTGGTGCATGCGCTTGGCGCCCAACTCGAAAGTGGTGCAACGCCCTCTCCTTCCGCGCTGATCCTGGTTGCGCCCCTTGGCTTCGATGTGACAACCGTGGCGGCCGTCGAACGGCTTGACGCCACGCGCACCGTCGGCATTGACATGATGGTCGATGATGCCGCGACCAAGCGGCGCGTCATCGCAACCAATCCTGCAACACGCCGGGACATGCGCGACGCGGCGCATGCACTGTTCGCGCGCGACGGCAAGGCAGTCAGCGTGATCCGCGACAGCGGTGGCTTCGTCACGCAACGCGTGGTCGCCACCATCGTGAACATCGCCTGCGACATGTGCCAGCAAGGCGTTTGCACGCCCGCCGATCTCGACTTGGCGGTGCGGCTCGGCCTCGGCTATCCGCAAGGTCCGTTGGCAATGGGTGACTTGTACGGCCCGACCAACATGCTGGAGGTGCTGTTCAACTTGCAGACCGTGTACGGCGACCCGCGCTATCGCCCGAGCCCTTGGCTGCGCCGCCGCGGAGCGCTCGGCCTGAGCCTCACACATCAAGAAGAGTAAAGAGCAGAACCCTGAGACACACGAGACCACCCATGACCGCAGAACTCAAGAGCACCACAGAAGGCAGCACGATGGTGCTGACGCTTTCCAACCCATCGCAGCGCAATGCGCTCGGGCCCGAGATGTACGCGGCAGGCATCGAGGCGCTCAACGGCGCCGAGAACAGTGCTGAGATCCGCAGCGTCGTCTTCGTCGGCGAAGGCAAATGGTTCTGCGCGGGCGGATCCCTGCAACGGCTCCAGAACAACCGGACGCTCGATCCCTCGGTGCAGGCCGAAAGCATCGAGGCATTGCACACCTGGATCGACACGATCCGCACGTTTCCCAAGCCTGTCATCGCCGCGGTCGAAGGAGCGGCCGCAGGCGCGGGCTTTTCGTTGGCGCTGGCGTGCGACTTGGTCGTGTCCGCACGCGACGCCGTCTTCGCGGCGTCATACAGCAATGTCGCACTGTCGCCGGACGGCGGTCTGAGTTGGCATCTCGGACGGATGCTGCCCCGCCAACTGGCCAGCGAATGGCTCATGCTGGGCGAGCGCCTCGATGCATCGCGCCTGCATGCATTGGGCCTGATCAACGAGATCACCGAAAACGGCCAGGCTCTTTCAGGTGCTCTCGCGCTTGCCGCAAAGCTCAATGCGCGCGCGCCGAACTCGATGGCAAGCATCAAGGAACTGCTCGGTGAAGCTCGCGGCGCCACCCTCGTTTCGCAGCTGTCGGCAGAGCGTGACCACTTCGTTCGCAATCTTCATCACGCGAATGCGGGTATTGGCATCGCCGCCTTTCTCGACAAGCAAACACCACGTTACGAATAGCAGCAGGTCGCTCTCGCGACAGCCCCTACCTCCTTCAGTCACCGACAGGACAGTCCATGGACGACCCCATTCTTACCATCGAAGAACGAGAAGCGATCAACGGTGGTCGCTGGTTTTCTTCACTTTCCCCCTCACTGCGCCACGACATCCTCCGATGTGCATTCGTCAAACGCTACAAGGACGGCGAACTGATTGCCGCTCGCGGCGATCCGCCCGAGCAGTGGATCGCGTGTGCGAAGGGTGCCGTGCGTGTGAGTTCGACCGCGGTGTCGGGCAAGCAGGTCACGCTGACCTATGTGGAGCCGGGCATCTGGTTTGGCGACGTGGCGATCTTCGACGGGGATCGGCGCACGCACGATGCCTATGCGCATGGCGATTCGACGATTCTTTGCGTGGCGCGTGCGGATTTCCAGAAGATCCTGGCCAATCACATCGAGCTCTACGAAGCGCTGATGCGGCTTCAGGCGCGTCGCATTCGGCAGTTGTTCGGGCTGGTCGAGGATCTCAATACCCTGCCCTTGCGAGCGCGCCTTGCCAAGCAACTCGTCCATTTGGTTCGCAGCTACGGCGTGCCGAATCTCGCGGACGGCAGCCAGATGCGCATCGGTCTGCAGCTCGCCCAGGAAGAGCTCGCCCAATTGCTCGGCGCGTCGCGTCAACGCGTCAACCAGGAACTGAAGGCCATGGAGCGCGAGGACGCGATCCGCATCGAACCAGCCGGTCTGGTGGTGCTCGATCGCTCGGCGCTGATGCGCATTTCGGAAGCCGACGACCAATAACTCAAGACTGCAGAGACATGACCCAGGACTTCGACAAATTCGTCGGCACGCGTGCCGTCTCTCCGCAGCACGTCGTCGACGTCGACGCGCTGACCGCATGGCTCGAAAGGAACCTCGATGGCTTCAAGGGACCGCTCACGATCGAGATGTTCAAGGGCGGCCAGTCCAATCCGACGTACAAGCTGGTCACGCCCACGCAGAGCTATGTGATGCGCGCCAAGCCGGGTCCTGTCGCCAAGCTGCTGCCTTCCGCTCATGCCGTCGAGCGCGAATTCAAGGTCATGAGCGGCCTTGCAGGTACCGACGTGCCGGTTCCGCGCATGTACTGCCTTTGCGAAGACGAGGCGGTCATCGGCCGCGCCTTCTATGTCATGGAGTTCATGGCCGGACGCGTTCTGTGGGACCAAGCTCTGCCCGGCATGAGCAATGCCGAGCGCACCGCAATCTACGACGAAATGAACCGGGTGATCGCGGCGCTGCATTCGGTGAAGTTCGCCGAGCGCGGCCTTGCGGAATACGGCAAGCCGGGCAACTACTTCGAACGCCAGATCGGCCGCTGGAGCAAGCAGTACGTGGCGTCCGTCACGCAGCCGATTCCGGAGATGGATCGGCTGATGGAATGGTTGCCGGCGCACATCCCGGCCAGTGCCCGCGACGAGAAGATGACTTCGATCGTCCATGGCGACTACCGCCTGGACAACCTGATGTTCCACGCTACCGAGCCGCGTGCAATCGCCGTGCTCGACTGGGAGCTGTCGACGCTGGGCCATCCGCTTGCCGACTTCAGCTACCACTGCATGTCATGGCACATCGCGCCCGGTTCATTCCGCGGCATTGGTGGGCTCGACCTCAAGAGCCTCGGCATCCCGACCGAGAGCGAGTACATCCGCAAGTACTGCGACCGAACCGGCATCACGACGCCCGAGGCGCTCGCACCCGACTGGAACTTCTATCAGGCCTACAACCTGTTCCGCATGGCAGCGATCTTGCAAGGTATTGCCAAGCGGGTCGAGGCCGGCACTGCGTCCAGCGAGCAGGCAGTGGCTTCCGGCCGCGGCGCGCGCCCGATGGCCGAAATGGCATGGCAATTCGCAGAACGGGCATGAGCTCGCGATGAGCGCCTGAACCCTTAACACCAGGAGACGAAATGGACTTCGAATATTCGGCCAAAACCAAAGACTTGCAGAAGCGCGTCGCGGCCTTCATGGAAGACTACATCTACCCCGCTGAAGCCGAGTATTCGGCCGAACTCGCGGCGAACACGGCCGCCGGCAAGCGGTGGACCGCACTCAACACCGTCGAGAAGCTCAAGACCAAAGCCAAGGCGGCCGGCTTGTGGAATCTGTTCCTGCCGGTCGACAGCGCCGCGGCATCGGGCTACGAAGGCGCGGGCCTGACCAATCAGGAATACGCACCGCTCGCCGAAATCATGGGACGTGTGCCATGGGCAAGCGAGGCTTTCAACTGCTCGGCGCCCGACACCGGCAACATGGAAACGATCGCGCGCTACGGCTCCGACGAGATCAAGGCACGCTGGCTCAAGCCACTGCTCGAAGGCCAGATCCGCTCTGCGTTTGCAATGACGGAACCTGACGTGGCATCGAGCGACGCCACCAACATCTCGACCCGGATCGAGCGCCAGGGAGACGAGTACGTCATCAACGGCCGCAAATGGTGGATCTCGGGTGCTGCCGACCCGCGCTGTGCGGTCTTCATCACGATGGGCAAGTCGGAACCTGACGCGCCCAGGCATTCACAGCAGAGCATGGTGATCGTGCCGGCCGATACCAAAGGCATTCGCATCGTGCGGCCACTCAATGTCATGGGCTACGACGATGCGCCACACGGGCACGTCGAAATGTATTTCGAGAATGTTCGCGTGCCAGTGGGCAACATCCTGCTGGGCGAGGGCCGCGGCTTCGAAATCGCACAAGGCCGGCTTGGCCCTGGACGCATTCACCACTGCATGCGCTTGATCGGGCTGGCGGAGCGCGCCCTCGAACTGATGTGCAAGCGCGCCTCGTCGCGGGTGGCTTTCGGCAAGACGGTTGCATCGCAGACCGTAACGCAGGAACGCATCGCCGAAGCGCGTTGCAAGATCGACATGGCGCGGCTGTTGACCCTCAAGGCCGCGTGGCTCATGGACGTCGCCGGCAATAAGGTCGCAAAGACTGAAATCGCAATGATCAAGGTCGTGGCGCCCAGCATGGCCTGCCAGGTCATTGATTGGGCCATGCAGGTCCACGGCGGCGGCGGCATGTGCGACGACTTCCCGCTCGCCTACGCCTACGCCGGCGCGCGCACGCTGCGCTTTGCGGATGGTCCGGACGAGGTCCATCGCAACGCCATCGCAAAGTGGGAACTCGGCAAGTACGCGCCGAGCAAGGGCGACGAAGGAATGCCCGTCACTCGCTTCTAATCCAGAAACACCGCGGAACTGGCTTTGCCAGGCCGCTGGTGTTGCCCCCGGTCAGAGGGGGTGGGCGGCTACACGAAGTGAGCCAACCTGGGGGCGAGCTTTTTCTCCAGGAATATGGCGCTGCCGAAGGCAGGGTCGAGCTGGAAGCTGGCGAAGCCTTCGCGCTCATACGCTCGCAGCGCGCTCCGATTTCCGGAAAGCACCTCCAATGTGAGCTTGCACGCGCCGCGCGTTCGTGCCTCCGCCTCGACGTGCGCGAACATGCGCTGCGTGACCCGCTGCCCGCGATGAGTGGCCAACACCACGACGTCGTGGACGTTCACGAGCGGCTGACACGCAAAGGTAGAAAAGCCCTCGATGCAGTTGATGAGGCCCACAGCCTGCTCACCGTCATAGGCCAGCACGCTGAAGGCTTGCGGGCGTGCTGCCAAGGCTTCGGGCAAGCCGGCCAGCACGCTGGGGGCAAGCGGAGTTCCACCGCCAGCAGGATCCCGCGCATAGGTGTCAAGCAAGTCGACCAGTGCGCGTGCATGCGCGGGATTGCGGTAGTCCGCCGTCAAGACGTTGATCATGGCCGCCCCACTTCAACCGGCTTCGACTGCTGCGACCAACCGCCGCGCGCACGCCTCGGCTTGCGCGGCATCCTTGGCCTCGACCATCACGCGAAGAAGCGGCTCGGTGCCGCTGGCGCGAATCAGCACGCGGCCTGAGTCGCCCAGTTCAGCCTCGGCGCGCTCCGTTTCGGCCGCGAGCACCCGGTTGGCCTTCCAATCCTGGCCCTCGCTCAACCGAATATTGATGAGTGTTTGCGGAAAGAGCGTCACGCCCGCGAGCAGTTCAGCCACGCTGCGGCCGCTTCGCACGCATGCTTGAAGCACCTGCAGCGCGCTGACGATGCCGTCGCCCGTGGTGTGGCGATCTAAGGCCAGCAGGTGGCCCGAGCCTTCGCCGCCGAGCAGCCAATTGCGCTTGTCGAGTTCTTCCAGAACATAGCGGTCACCGACCCGGGCCCGCACGAATTCGATCCCGTGAGCCCTCAGGCCCATCTCGACCGCCTTGTTGGTCATCAGCGTGCCGACGACACCAGCGGGCTTTTCGCCGCGCGCGATGCGCTCCATCGCCATCAGGTACAGCAGCTCATCGCCATTGAAAAGCCGCCCGCTGGCATCGACCAGTTGCAAACGATCGGCGTCGCCATCGAGCGCGATGCCGTAGTCGGCACCTTGCGTCTTCACGGCATCGATCAAGGCTTGCGGATGCGTCGCCCCGAAATCCTTGTTGATGTTGAGACCGTCCGGTGCGCATCCGATGCTCGTCACTTCCGCGCCCAACTCGTGAAAGACGGAAGGCGCCACTTGGTAGGCGGCGCCGTGCGCTGCGTCAACGACGAGCTTGTGATTTCGCAGCGTCAGGTCGGTGGCGAAGGTGCTCTTGCAGAATTCGATGTAGCGCCCGGGCGCGTCGTTCAGGCGTCGCGCCTTGCCGAGATTCTTTGAATCGACCCAGACTGGTGGCTCCTTCAACACGGCTTCGACCGCCAGCTCCCATTCGTCGCTGAGCTTGGTGCCCTGCGCGCTGAAGAACTTGATGCCGTTATCTGGGTAGGCGTTGTGACTGGCGCTAATGACGACGCCGAGACTCGCGCGTTGCGCCCGCGTCAGGTAGGCCACGCCCGGAGTGGGCAGCGGCCCGAGCAGAACGACATCGACACCCGCGGAATTGAACCCGGACTCGAGCGCCGACTCCAGCATGTACCCGGAGATGCGGGTGTCCTTGCCAATCAGCACGGTCGGCCGCGCTTCCGACTTCTTGAGCACACGGCCGACGGCGTGGGCAAGGCGCAATACAAAGTCAGGCGTGATCGGCGCTTGCCCGACCGTTCCGCGAATGCCATCGGTTCCGAAATACTGCCTTGTCATCGTTATGTTTCCTGTCCTCGTTGTTCTTGCTTCATGGCGCACCAAACGGAGAGCGCCGCCACTGTCTCACGCACATCGTGCACGCGCACGATCGATGCGCCCTGCTCCACGGCCAGCACGGCGGCCGCGACGCTGGGCACCATGCGATCCTGCGCCGATTCGATGCCTGCGACCGCGCCCAGTGAAGACTTGCGAGACCATCCTGCGAGCAACGGCCAACCCGACGCGAGCAGCTCGCGTTGACGGCCCAGCAGAGCGAAATTCTGCACCACAGTCTTGCCGAAGCCGATGCCCGGATCGATCACGATCCTGTCCGGCTTGACGCCCAGAGTCGTCAGCGCCGATGCGCGCTCCACCAGGAAGGTGTGAACGGCAGGAACAACGTCGCCGATCATCGGTGCGACTTGCATGGTCTGCGGATCGCGATGCATGTGCATCAGGCAAACGCCGCAGAGCGGATGCGCCGCAATGGCTTCCAGCGCACCCGGCCGCCGTAGCGCCCACACATCATTGATGATGTCAGCGCCGAATTCCAGCACTGCACGCATGACCTCGGGTTTGTAGGTGTCGACGGAGATTGGCACTCCAAGTTTCACCGCTTCGCGAACGACAGGCACCACGCGCGCCAGTTCCGCATCGAGAAGTACGGCGGGACTTCCGGGGCGGGTCGACTCACCGCCGATGTCGAGAATGTCCGCACCCTGTATGACCAACTCGGCGCAATGACGCACAGCGGCTTCAGTGGACGCATGGGCGCCGCCGTCGGAGAACGAGTCAGGCGTGACGTTGACGATGCCCATCACCTTGGGCTGGGCCAAATCGATCGCGAAGCGCGAGGTGCGCCAGATCGCCGTCATTCCCCGGCTCCATGAAAAAACGGGGCCAGAGGCCCCGTTGATCGCCAAAGCGTCATGCTCAGGCTGCAGTCGGCGTCGGGTCGGGGTTCACCGCCGGCGTTCCGCCACTGCCGCCGCCGCTGCCCGAAGGCGGAATACGCGGCGTCCAGTCTTTCGGAGGACGCGGCGCACGGCCCGCCATGATGTCGTCGAGTTGCTCGGTGTCGATGGTTTCCCATTCGAGCAGCGCCTTGGCCATCGCATGCATCTTGTCGCTGTTTTCCTCGATCAGGCGGCGCGCCAGGGCGTACTGCTCATCGATGATGCGGCGAACTTCGGCATCCACCTTCTGCATGGTCGACTCGCTCATGTTCGTGGTCTTGGTGACCGAGCGTCCGAGGAATACTTCGCCCTCGTTTTCAGCGTACACCATTGGGCCCAGCGATTCGGTCATGCCATAGCGCATCACCATGTCGCGAGCGATCTGGGTCGCGCGTTCGAAGTCGTTGCTCGCGCCGGTCGTCATCTGGTGCATGAAGACTTCTTCAGCAATACGTCCACCAAAGAGCATGCTGATCTGGTTCAGCATGTATTCGCGGTCGTAGCTGTAGCGGTCCTGCGCAGGCAGGCTCATCGTCACGCCAAGGGCACGGCCGCGCGGAATGATGGTGACCTTGTGCACCGGGTCGCACTTGGGCAACAGCTTGCCGATGAGCGCATGGCCCGACTCGTGATAGGCAGTGTTGCGTCGCTCTTCCTCGGGCATGACCATGCTCTTGCGCTCGGGGCCCATGAAGATCTTGTCCTTGGCCTTCTCGAAGTCCTGCATTTCGACGACGCGCGCATTGCGGCGCGCGGCCATTAGCGCGGCTTCGTTGCACAGGTTGGCGAGATCCGCGCCCGACATGCCTGGAGTGCCGCGCGCAATGATGCTCGCGTTGACGTCCTGCCCCAAGGGCACCTTTCGCATGTGGACGTTGAGGATCTGTTCGCGGCCCCGAATGTCCGGCAGAGTCACATAGACCTGGCGGTCGAAGCGACCTGGACGCAGCAGCGCCGCATCGAGAATGTCCGGCCGATTGGTTGCAGCGACGACGATCACGCCAAGATTGGTCTCGAAGCCATCCATCTCGACCAGCATCTGATTGAGGGTCTGTTCCCGCTCGTCGTTGCCACCGCCGAGGCCGGCGCCGCGCTGGCGGCCGACAGCGTCGATTTCATCGATGAAGATGATGCAAGGCGCGTTCTTCTTGGCGTTCTCGAACATGTCGCGGACGCGCGCAGCACCCACACCGACGAACATTTCGACGAAATCCGAACCCGAAATCGAGAAGAACGGGACCTTGGCTTCTCCTGCGATGCTCTTGGCCAGGAGCGTCTTGCCGGTGCCTGGAGGGCCGACGAGCAACAGGCCCCGCGGGATGCGGCCACCCAGTTTCTGGAACTTCGCCGGGTCCTTAAGGAAATCGACGACTTCCTTGACCTCCTCCTTCGCCTCGTCGCAACCTGCGACATCCGCGAAAGTGACCTGGTTGTTGTTCTCGTCGAGCATCCGAGCCTTGCTCTTGCCGAAGCTGAAGGCGCCGCCTTTGCCGCCCCCCTGCATCTGTCGCATGAAGTAGACCCACACGCCGATCAGGAGCAGCATCGGCCCCCAACTTACCAGCAGCGTCATGAGGAGGGACCCTTCTTCACGCGGCTTGACGTCGAACTTGACGTTGTTGGCGATCAGGTCGCCGACGAGGCCGCGGTCGAGATAGGTGGCCGTCGTGCGGATCTTGCGGTCGTCGTTGGTGATCGCGACGATCTCGCTGCCGCCCTGGCCTTCCTGGATCGTGGCGCTCTTGATGCGGTTACTGCGGACCTCCTCGAGGAAGTCCGAATACCCGATGTTGCCTGCGCCGGCTACGCCGCGGGTGTCGAACTGCTTGAACACAGTGAACAACACCATCGCAATGACGAGCCATACGGCAACTTTGGAAAACCACTGATTGTTCAAACGAAGCTCCAGTCGAAAGCGCGTGCCATGAAAAACTAAAAACGCGCTGTGGGGACGCAATTGGCGACCATTTTAGGCTTTTCAATCTGCGAAAAGCCCTAATTTCCCCATAGCAGCCATAGGGGGCAAACGGTTTTAAGACAGTCGTATGCCGGACGGCCGCCGTATCACTTTGTATCCGGACTCTTGATTCCGATGCCCACCATGAAGGTCTCCGAGGATTTATCGCGCGAAGCCTTCGGTTTGAAGGGCTTTACGACGCGAAAGTTGTCCTTGAAAAGCTGGGTCAGCTCGCTATAGCCACTTCCATGAAACAGCTTGGCAACGAGGGTGCCCTCGGGCTTCATGTGATGCCGTGCGAAGTCGATTGCAAGCTCGATCAGGTGCGCAACACGGGCGGTGTCGGCAGACGCGATCCCTGAGAGGTTCGGGGCCATGTCGGAGACGACCACATCCGCCAAGCGGCCGGACATCGCCTCAGACAGGCGCCCAAGCACTTCGGCCTCACGAAAATCGCCCTGAAGGAAGGTCACCCCTTCGATCGGCTCCATGGGAAGGATGTCTAGCGCAATGATGGTTCCCGCGAGTTCTCCCGCGGCCGCTCCGCCGGGTGAGAGCCGTCGCCGCACGTACTGGCTCCAGGCACCAGGCGTGGAGCCCAGGTCGACCACCATATGCCCCGGCTTGATAAGACCGAGGCTTTCGTCGATTTCCTTCAACTTGTAGGCGGCGCGAGCCCTGTAGCCCTCTCGAGAAGCGAGTTTGACGTATGGGTCATTCACGTGGTCGTGCAGCCACGCCTTGTTGACCTTCTTGGCTTTCGGTTTGGGATTCATTGACATCGATAATACGGGGATGCCCGCCATTCAACTTACCCCTGCGCAGCGCAAGGTGCACCGCTCCGAAGCGCACCATCTGGATCCGATCGTGATGATCGGCGGTGACGGGCTGACGCCAGCCGTGAAGAAGGAAACCGACGCCGCCCTCAAGGCGCATGGCCTGATCAAGGTGCGCGTCTTCTCTGACGACCGAACCGCTCGCGAAGCCATGCTTCAGACCCTGGCCGACGAACTGGACGCAGCACCCATCCAGCACATCGGCAAGCTGCTCGTCCTCTGGCGGCCTATTCCCCCAAAGGAGAAAGCGATCGACGAAGACCGCATGCCAGGCCCGCGCGATGTCAAGGTGATCAAGTACAGCAAGCGCGCCGGCCAACGTCCTGAAATCAAGACGCTGCGCGTGCTTGGCAACCAACGCCTGACCCCCGGCGGCAACATCAAGCGAGCCAAGGCGAAGAAGCCGCTGTCGGACAAGAAGCGCCGCCAGGCGGATTGAGGATGCCGACGCAGACCGCGGGACGACCGCAGCGCCACATCCTGTGCATGAAATGGGGCACCAAGTACGGGCCCGAATACGTCAATCGCCTGTACGCCATGGTGCGGCGACATCTGACCGGCGACTTCAATTTCGTGTGCCTTACCGACAACAGCGAAGGTATCCGGAGTGAGGTCCAGTGTTTTCCGATTCCGCCGCTGAATCTCGAACTGGCGCCCGGCCAGGTCGATCGGGCCTGGAAGAAGCTCACCACCTTCGAGAAAGACCTACACGGCTTGCGCGGGACGGCACTGTTCGTCGACCTGGACGTTGTCGTGGTTGGCAGCCTGGACGAGTTCTTTGAGTATCCGGGCGAGTTCCTGATCATTCACGACTACGAACGCCCTTGGCGCCGGCGGCGAATCACCGGCAATTCGTCCGTGTACCGCTTTGAACTGGGAGCGCATCCAGACGTCCTCGCCCACTTTCGCGAGAACATGGACGCGGTGCAGGCGGAGTTTCGCAATGAGCAGACTTACCTGTCCGACTTCATGTACCGGAAAGGCAAGCTTGCTTACTGGCCGGAAGCTTGGTGTCCGAGCTTCAAGTACCACGGGATTCCGAGCTGGCCCAGCAATTACTGGCGAGAACCTTTCGTGCCGGAGGGCGCCAGGATCATGGTGTTCCACGGCGAATGCAATCCGCCCGATGCGCTGGCGGGGAGGCGCAACCGCCGCTTTCGTTTCATCCGGCCGGCCCGCTGGATCACCCAGTTCTGGAAGGCCTGATCAACCTCGGCGCGGGCCCATTCGCCAGAGTAGCGCACCGGCGCAAGCCCACTGCCCCAGGTACATGACGCTTCCCAGTGAATGCCAAAACCTGAGGTTTTCGCGCGCCACGATGCGCGGCGCGACTGCATATTGCTGCAGTAGAGCCAGCAACAGCGCTGTGATCACGAGAAAGACGGCGGTTCGCGCAGCAGCAGTGACGCGTTCATCGGCCTGGGCGCGAAAGTAGATCAGCAGGATCAGCCCGCAAGAAAGCGCCAGCCATGTCTGGGCGGCGAACAGTTGCGCCGCGAAGTTACCCGCAACAGATGGGCTGCCCAGCCGTGCGAACAACATCGGCACGACAATAAATCCGACCGCCGACAGGCTGCCCCACCAGAGGGCGGCGAGCATGAGGGCGATGCGGTCTTTCATCCTGCGTTCAGAGGTAGCTGACGGCGACGATTTCGTACCGCTTCAGGCCGCCCGGCGCTTGCACCTCCGCGGTGTCGCCCTCTTCCTTGCCGATCAACGCGCGCGCGATTGGACTGGAGACGTTGATGAGACCGAGCTTCAGGTCGGCTTCGTCTTCGCCCACGATCTGGTACTTGACGGCTTCGCCGGTCTTTTCTTCTTCGAGTTCCACCGTTGAGCCGAAGACGACCTTGCCCCCCGCGTCGAGTTCGGACGGGTCGATGATTTGTGCTGCGGACAGCTTGCCTTCGATGTCCTGGATGCGGCCTTCGATGAAGCCCTGACGGTCTTTGGCGGCTTCGTATTCAGCGTTTTCGCTGATGTCTCCTTGCGCGCGCGCCTCCGCGATCGAGTTGATCACACCGGGGCGATCGACGGTCTTGAGCCTTTGCAGCTCTTCGCGCAGCTTCTCGGCGCCGCGCTTGGTGATGGGGATGGTTGCCATTGGGTTGCTCCAGAAAGCGAAACCGCCGAACGCTGCCGTTCGGCGGTTGAAGGGAGAGAAAAATTCAGACGAGCTTGCGTCCAGTCAGCCGGCTCAGAATGGCGAGCGGGCTCGATTCAGGATTGTATTGCCTTGCTGCGGGCAGATGCAGCGTCTGTTCAAGCATGTACTGCCCCGACATGACCGCGTGAGAAGTCTGGTCCGAGAAGCACACCCAGACCGATCCTGCCGGAAACGGCACCGTTTCCTGCTCGGCATTCTTTTGATATTGAAGGTCAGACTTCATGCCGTCGTGCAGTTGGAGCATGAGGTGGTCGTATTCGCTGCGCAGCGACTTCGTCACGCGAAGAGCCCGGAGCATCTTCGCCTCCCAACGTGAATACGGCTTTGCGCGCGGAAGGAAGCGTTCGGCAACCTTCTCGAACGGCTCGCCAACGCGCCATACACGCGGCGCGCCGTCCGGGTTGGCATTTGTGAACACACGCAAGATTCTCTCGCCGTAGTTGGGGCGCGAAGGAAAGGCGTCGACGTGCAGCCGACGGTCATCTGCCCGCCATGACTGCACCCGCGTCTCAACCTGCGCCGGACGATAGCTGGTCGGCGCCAGCCGCAAGGCCGGCGTGTAGTGCGGCAAGAGGCCGTGAATCAATTGCTGGGCCTGTGCGCGAAAGCGTCCGATCATGGTCGACACCGCGCGCTGGCGCTCCTCGTCTCCTGCCACGCCTTTCAGGCGCCCGTTAGCATCCAGGCTGATGTTGCGCACGTCGGGCGACAAGACTGCCGGTGTCAGCAAGGCGCGCTCGTCAGGCAGTATGTCGAATCCGAGCCGAGGGAAGTACAGAACCTTTCCCGCCTCTAGCTCGGCAATCCACGCCTCGTTCGCCGTCGCTGCGTTCCAGTCGGACAGGTCAAGTTCTACGAGTTGGGTGTCCATTGGAAAAGGGCTCCTTCCACTCAGCGACGGATCAGGCAAGCTGAGCGTGCATCTCCTGGACCGAAATGACGCCGAGGTCGTCCATGTGCTGCATGCCTTCGACGGCCGCTTCGGCGCCGAAGATGGTCGTGAACGTCGTCACGCGCGCCAGGAGCGCGGACGTACGAATCTGACGCGAATCAGCGATAGCGTTTCGCCGCTCTTCCACCGTGTTGATGACCAAGGCGATCTCATTGTTCTTGATCATGTCCACGATATGCGGACGCCCTTCGGTGACCTTGTTGACTACCGCGCAACCCACACCCGCCGCATTGATTGCCGCAGCGGTTCCTTTGGTGGCGATGAGGTCGAATCCCAGCGCAGCCAGCCCGCGAGCGACTTCCACGGCGCGCGGCTTGTCGTTGTTCTTCACCGAGATGAAGACTCGGCCGGACTTCGGCAGGTGCGTGCCGGCGCCCAATTGCGATTTGACGAAGGCTTCGCCGAAGGTCTTGCCCACGCCCATCACTTCGCCGGTCGACTTCATCTCCGGGCCGAGAATGGTGTCCACGCCAGGGAACTTGACGAACGGGAACACGGCCTCCTTGACGCTGAAGTACGGCGGCGTGACCTCGCGCGTGACGCCCTGCGACGTCAGCGACTGGCCGGCCATGCAACGAGCGGCCACCTTGGCCAACTGAATCCCCGTCGCCTTGCTCACGTAAGGCACCGTGCGGGACGCGCGCGGATTCACCTCCAGCACGTAGATCACATCTTCGCCGTCCTTTTCCTGGATCGCGAACTGCACGTTCATCAGGCCCACCACGTTCAGCGCCTTCGCCATGGCGGCGCTTTGGCGCTTGAGCTCGGCAATGGTTTCCGCTTTCAGGCTGTAGGGAGGCAAAGAACAAGCGGAATCGCCGGAATGCACGCCCGCCTGCTCGATGTGTTCCATCACACCGCCGATAAGCGTGTTGCCCTCCGCATCGCGAAGGCAATCGACATCGCACTCGACCGCATCATTCAGGAAGCGATCAAGCAGCACCGGCGAATCGTTGCTTACCTTGACCGCCTCGCGCATGTAGCGCTCGAGGTCGCGCTGCTCGTGCACGATTTCCATGGCGCGACCACCGAGCACGTAGCTCGGACGCACGACAAGCGGATAACCAAGCGCAGCAGCCTTCTCGAGCGCTTCGGGTTCGGTGCGGGCGGTGGCGTTCGGCGGCTGACGTAGCTTGAGCTCATGCAGCAGCTTCTGAAAGCGCTCACGGTCTTCGGCGGCGTCGATCATGTCCGGCGAAGTGCCGATGATCGGCACACCATTGGCTTCGAGGTCGAGCGCGAGCTTGAGGGGGGTCTGACCGCCGTACTGCACGATGACACCCGTCGGCTTTTCCTTGTCGACGATTTCCAGCACGTCTTCAAGCGTGAGTGGCTCGAAATACAGTCGGTCGCTCGTGTCGTAGTCCGTCGACACCGTCTCAGGATTGCAGTTGACCATGATGGTCTCGTAGCCGTCCTCGCGCATTGCCAGTGCGGCATGCACGCAGCAGTAGTCGAATTCGATGCCCTGCCCGATGCGGTTGGGGCCTCCGCCCAGGACCATGATCTTCTTCTTGCTGGTGGGTTCGGCCTCGCACTCGTCGTCGTAGGTCGAATACATGTAGGCGGTGTTGGTGGCGAATTCGGCCGCGCAAGTGTCGACACGCTTATAGACGGGACGCACGCCCAGCGCACGACGCTTTTCGCGGATTGCGGTATCGGTGGTCTTCAGCTGGCGCGCGAGGCGGCGGTCGGAGAAGCCCTTTTTCTTGAGCGCGAGCAGAGTGTCCCGATCGATCTCGTCGAGGGACTTGGTTTCCAGTTCGAGTTCGATCTTGACGATTTCCTCGATCTGTACAAGGAACCAGGGGTCGATCTTGGTCAAGGCGAAGACTTCATCCACGCTCAAGCCCATTGCAAAGGCATCGCCGACGTACCAGATCCGGTCGGGCCCCGGCTCACCGAGTTCCTTTTCAAGCACTTCGCGGTCTTGCGTCTTCTCGTTCAGCCCATCGACGCCGACTTCGAGGCCACGCAGGGCTTTCTGGAACGATTCCTGGAAGGTGCGGCCCATCGCCATCACCTCGCCGACGGACTTCATCTGTGTCGTCAGGCGCGAATCGGCCTGCGGGAATTTCTCGAAAGCGAAACGCGGAATCTTGGTGACCACGTAGTCGATGCTCGGCTCAAAGCTCGCAGGCGTGGCGCCGCCCGTGATCTCGTTGCGCAATTCGTCGAGCGTGTAGCCTACCGCCAGCTTGGCGGCCACTTTCGCAATCGGGAAACCCGTCGCCTTGGAGGCCAGAGCGGACGAACGCGACACACGCGGATTCATCTCGATGACGACCATGCGGCCGTCCATCGGGTTGATCGAAAACTGGACGTTGGAGCCGCCCGTGTCGACACCGATCTCGCGCAGCACGGCCAGCGAGGCGTTGCGAAGGATCTGGTATTCCTTGTCCGATAGCGTCTGTGCGGGTGCAACGGTGATCGAATCGCCGGTATGCACGCCCATGGGATCCAGGTTCTCGATTGAGCACACGATGATGCAGTTGTCGGCCTTGTCGCGGACGACTTCCATCTCGTACTCTTTCCAGCCGAGCAGCGATTCTTCGATCAGCAACTCGTTTGTCGGCGAGGCTTCGAGGCCGCGCTTGCAGATGGTTTCGAACTCTTCGGGGTTGTAGGCAATGCCGCCACCCGTGCCGCCGAGCGTAAAGCTCGGACGAATTACGACCGGGAACCCGACCGTCTTCTGCACAGCCCAGGCTTCGTCGAGCGAATGCGCGATGCCCGAGCGTGCAGAGCCCAGGCCGATCTTCGTCATTGCGTCCTTGAACTTCAGGCGGTCCTCGGCCTTGTCGATGGCTTCGGGCGTGGCGCCGATCAGCTCGACCTTGTACTTCTCGAGCACGCCGTTGCGCCAAAGGTCCAGCGCGCAATTGAGCGCAGTTTGTCCGCCCATCGTCGGGAGGATTGCGTCCGGGCGCTCCTTGGCGATGATCTTCTCGACCGTCTGCCAGGTGATCGGCTCGATGTAGGTCACGTCGGCGGTGGCCGGGTCCGTCATGATCGTCGCCGGATTGCTGTTGATGAGGATGACCTTGTAGCCCTCTTCGCGCAGCGCCTTGCAGGCTTGCACGCCGGAGTAGTCGAACTCGCAGGCTTGGCCGATGATGATCGGGCCAGCGCCGATGATGAGGATGCTCTTGAGATCTGTGCGCTTAGGCATTCTTCTGTCCTTCTTTGTGACTTTGCATGAGTGCCGTGAAGCGGTCGAACAGGTAGCCGATGTCATGTGGTCCCGGCGAAGCTTCAGGATGGCCCTGGAAGCAGAAGGCGGGCTTGTCGGTTCGTGCCAAACCTTGCAGCGTGTTGTCGAACAGGCTGACGTGCGTGGGGCGCAAGTTGGCGGGCAGCGTCTTCTCGTCGACCGCAAAGCCATGGTTCTGGCTGGTGATGCTCACCCGACCGTTGTCGAGGTCCTTCACCGGATGATTGGCGCCGTGGTGGCCGAACTTCATCTTGAAGGTCTTCGCGCCGGAAGCCAACGCCATGATCTGGTGGCCGAGGCAGATTCCGAAAACCGGGATGCCGGTTTCGATGAGTTCACGCGTCGAATCGATGGCGTAGTCGCAGGGCTCCGGGTCGCCGGGGCCGTTGGCCAGGAAAATGCCGTCCGGGCGCAGTTTGAGCACGTCGGCAGCAGGGGTCTCCGCCGGCACGACGGTGATACGCGCGCCGCGCTGGGCGATCATGCGCAGGATGTTCTTCTTGACCCCGTAGTCGAACGCGACGACGTGAAACTTGGGCGTGATCTGCACGCCATAGCCGGAACCGAGCTTCCACTCGGTCTGCGTCCATTCGTACGTTTCCTTGACCGAAACCACCTTGGCAAGATCGAGGCCTGCCATGCTCGGCGCAGCCTTGGCTGCGGCAACGGCCTTGTCGATCAATTTCTGGGAGACCGTTTCGCCCTCTGGCAACCCGAGAATGCAGCCGTTCTGGGCGCCTTGCGTGCGCAAATGGCGTGTCAGCTTTCGGGTGTCGATGTTTGCAATGGCGACTGTGTTGCCTCGCACGAGGTATTCGTTCAGCGTCGCCGATTTGCGGAAGTTCGACGCGACGAGCGGCAGGTCCTTGATGATCAGGCCCGATGCATGAATCTTGTCGGCCTCGACATCTTCCTCGTTGGTGCCATAGTTGCCGATGTGCGGGTACGTGAGCGTCACGATCTGCTGGCAGTAACTCGGATCGGTCAGGATTTCCTGGTAACCGGTCATGGCGGTGTTGAACACCACTTCGCCAGTCGTGACGCCCGTGGCGCCGATCGAATTGCCGAGAAAAATCGTGCCGTCTGCAAGCGCCAGGATGGCGGGCGGGAATTTTCCCTTGAGAGACAAAAGCACTGGGATCTCCGGATGGATGACGCCCAAAGCGAACCCAAGAACTGAATTTGGGCTGCGACTTTCGTCGAGGAGTTGGCTTGCGTGCGCTGAGGGCGGGGTGTGAGCGGGAAAGCCCTTGATTATAGCCGTGGGCGGCTCAGGAAATGGCTCCCGCCGCGCTCGCATGCAGGCAGATCGCGGCGGCCGCGGCTACGTTGAGCGACTCCTCGCCGCCCGGCTGCGCTATCCGGATATGTTGGGCAGCCCGCGCCTCCAGTGCGGCCGAAACGCCCTGCCCTTCGTGTCCCATCAGCCATGCACAGGGATGAGGCAATCGGGCCCGATGAAGCCAATCGCCACGGTGCGAACTGGTGGCAACGCACGGCACGGCCAAGGCGTCCAGCGCGTCGATTTCCGCAGACTCGATCAGTCTCAGTCCGAAGTGCGCGCCCATGCCGGCGCGGAGCACCTTTGGCGCCCAGAGCGCAGCAGTCCCCTTGAGCGCGATGATCTGGGTGAATCCGAATGCGGCGGCGCTTCGCAAGATTGAGCCGACATTGCCCGCGTCCTGCAGGCGATCGAGCACCACAGTGGGAGCGGATGCCTCGAGATCCGGCGTGAGAGGCAAATCGAGCACAAACCCCATCGGAGCGGGCGATTCAAGGCCGCTGACTCCCGCCAGCAGGGCATCGGCGACCACCACCGTTTTTTCGGCGGCGTTCGTCCATTCGCGCGCTGACGTCGGCCAAAGCGACTCCGCAATAACCGCAATCGACGCACGAACGCCACGTTCTCGAGCTGCCCGGCACAGATGATCCCCCTCCAGCCATACGCGCCCCGTCTTCCGGTAGGCGCCGGGCTCGTGCGCAAGCTTGCGGAGTTCTTTGAGCAGCGGGTTGTCTCGCGAAGTGATGTGCCCGACGTCGGATGTCATGGCGAGATCTGTATTTCGATGCTGGTGACCCGCGTCACCGTCGCGTCGCCAGCGGCGCCAACAGCCTCGAGAGACCCGGAAGTGCGCACGAGTGCGGCGGCAACCGGGCTGAACGACCTGCGGTGATGCACGCAAGCACCGTGGCGCATCAACGCCTCCAGGTGTTCGGGCGTGCCGTAGCCTTTGTGACCGGCAAAGCCATATTGGGGATATTCGGCATGCAGTTGCTCACAAAGTCGATCGCGATACACCTTCGCCAGGATCGACGCCGCCGAAATGGCTTTGACGCGGGCATCGCCCTTGATCACCGCTTCGGCAAGCACACCGAGCGTGGGGAGCCGATTGCCGTCAACCAACACCTTGCCCGGCTTCAGTCGCAAGCCCTCCACGGCGCGGCGCATAGCAAGCATAGTGGCTTGGAGGATGTTGTGCGTATCGATTTCCTCGACGCTCGCCTGCGCGACCGAGCAGCACAGAGCTTTCGCAAGGATCTGTTCGTTGAGGCGCTCGCGCTGCAGCGCCGTCAACGTCTTGGAGTCGGCGAGGCCACGGATCGGACGTTTTTCGTCCAATATGACGGCAGCGGCGACAACCGGCCCGGCCAGCGGGCCCCTGCCTGCCTCGTCGACACCGGCGAGCAAGCCCGGCGCATCCCACACCAGGGTGGCCTGTTCAGCCTTCAAGAACTTTCTGGATTGCATTGGCGCACAGTGTCGGCGTATCGCGGAGCAATTCAGTATGCAGCGCGCTAAAACGTTGTTGCAAAGCGTGAACCTTCTCGGGCGCAGCGAGCCACCCAAGAGTCGCTTCGGCGAGAGCCTGCGGGGTCGCGTTGTCCTGCAGCAGTTCAGGGACGACGAACTCGCCGGAAAGAATGTTCGGCAGTCCGACCCATGGTTGAAGCTGCTTGTGCTTCATGACCAGGTTCCACGTCAACGTATTGACCCGGTACGAGATCACCATCGGCCGCTTGAACAGGGCGGCTTCGAGCGTTGCGGTCCCGCTGGCGATCAAGGTCACATCGCAGGCAGCCAGCGCCGCGTGTGACTGACCGTCCAGGAGCTTCACACGGCCGTCCATAACGCTGTCTCGCAGCAGTTGCTCCATTTCGGCTCGCAGGTTCGGCAGTACGGGCAGGATGAACTGGAGCGCCGGACGCGATTCGCGCATGACCGCGGCAGCGGCGAAGAATAGCGGTGCAAGGCGCCGGATCTCCGAGCCTCGACTTCCGGGCAGCAGCGCGACAACGGTCGCCTCTGCATCCAGTCCAAGAGACAGGCGGGCGGCCGCTTGGTCAGGCGTCATCGGAATGACGTTTGCCAACGGGTGGCCTACATAACTCGCGGCAATTCCATGCTTTGCGAGCAGTTTCGGCTCGAAAGGGAAAATACAAAGAACGTGGTCGGCAGCGGCCCGCAGCTTTTCCACCMGCTCCGGTCGCCACGCCCAGATCGAGGGACAGACAAAATGCGCCGTCTTCATGCCCCTGTTTCGCAGCGCCACTTCGAGATCCAGATTGAAGTCAGGCGCGTCGACACCGATGAAGATGTCCGGCCGTTCGCGAAGCAGGCGAGCTCGCAATTGCCGCCGGATGCCGGCTATTTCCGGATAGTGGCGCAGGACCTCGACGTACCCGCTGACAGCGAGCTTCTCCTGAGGCCACCAGGTCTCGAATCCGCGGGCAAGCATCCGCGGGCCGCCAATGCCCACAGCCTTCACGTCCGGCCAACGCGCCTGAAGCCCATCAATGAGAAGGCTGGCCAGCAGGTCGCCAGAGGCCTCGCCCGCGACCAGCGAAAACCGCCGCCCTGCAACTTCCGCCGTCATTGCCTTCAGCGCGCGATGCCGCTTGCTGCGCTGCCGAGGAACGCGCGCATTTGCGCCACGTCCGCCGCTGCGCCGGGCATCTCAGTGGCCAACTCGGCGATGCCTTCCCGGGCTTGGTCGAGCGTCTTGCCCTGGCGATAGAGCATCCTGTGCATCTCTCGGATCGCGGCGATCCGTTCAGCGGAAAAATCGCGCCGACGCAAGCCTACAAGATTGACGCCGCGGACAGCGAGCGGATTGCCGTCGACCACCATGAAAGGCGGAACGTCCTTGCCCACGTGGCTTGCAAAGCCGATCATCGAATGGGCGCCGATGCGCATCCGCTGGAGGATGCCGACGAGGCCGCCGACTGTGGCCCAGTCGCCGATTCGCACGTGCCCGGCCAACGTCACGTTATTGGCCATGGTGATCTGGCTGCCGAGTTGGCAATCGTGCGCAATGTGCACGTAAGCCATGATCCAGTTGTCGTCGCCAACTCGCGTGGTGCCGACGTCCTGTACCGTACCCAGGTTGAATGTGCAGAATTCGCGAATGGTGTTGCGATTGCCGATCACCAGTTCTGTCGGCTCCCCAGCATATTTCTTGTCTTGCGGTACCGCGCCGAGCGATGCGAACTGGAAGATGCGGTTGTCGTCGCCTATAGTGGTCCGGCCTTCGATCACGCAGTGCGCGCCGATGGTCGTGCGAGCCCCCACACGAACGTGCGGCCCGATCACGGCATAAGGCCCCACGCTCACAGTCGGATCCAGTTCAGCACCGGGATCGACGATGGCCGTCGAGTGAATCAGCGTCATGCCCACCGCAGTTTCAATTGATCTGGCGCATTGCGCACATCAGCGAGGCCTCGCATGCCAGCTCTGCCCCGACCAACGCTCGACCTTTGAACTTGGAGATGCCAGCCTTCATTCGTTCGATTTCCACTTCGAGCGTGAGTTGATCCCCAGGTTCGACGGGCCGCTTGAAACGGGCGCCATCGATGGCCGCAAAGTAGTAGACGGTGTTGTCGTCCGGAATGATGTCCAGCGAATGAAAGGAGAGCAGCGCGGCTGCCTGCGCCATGGCTTCGAGCATCAACACACCCGGCATTACCGGGCGATGCGGAAAGTGTCCGTTGAAAAAAGGCTCGTTCATGGTCACGTTCTTCAAAGCCTTGATTCGCTTGCCCTTTTCCATTTCGAGCACGCGATCCACAAGCAAAAACGGATAGCGGTGAGGTAGCAGCTTGAGGATTTGATGGATATCGAGCGTCATGATTTCTTGTCCTGCATCGTCAGTTTTTCCAGCGCCTTGAGGCGCTCGCGCAGACTGTGCAGTTGCTTGAGCGTGGCTGCATTCTTTTCCCAGGCGGCATTGTCGTCGATGGGAAACACGCCAGTGTATTGGCCCGGCTTGAGAATGGATCGCGTCACGAGCGAGTTGGACGAGATATGCACGTGATCGGCGATCGTGAGATGGCCCAGGACGCCAGCGCGGCCGCCGAACGTGCAGTACGCGCCGATGGTCGCGCTGCCGGCCACCGCCGTGCAGCCGGCCATTGCCGTGTGCTTGCCCACTCGCACGTTGTGGCCGATCTGGATCAGGTTGTCGAGCTTGACGCCGTCTTCAATCACGGTGTCTTCCAGCGCACCTCGATCGATACAGGTGTTGGCACCGATCTCGACGTCGTCGCCGATTCGCACGGCGCCAAGTTGCTCGATCTTGACCCATGCGCCTTCGTGCGGGGCAAGCCCGAATCCATCCGCGCCGATGACGACGCCCGGATGCAGAAGACACCTGTCTCCAATGACGCAATCCTCGCTCACCGTGACTCGGGACTTCAGCACGGTATCGGCACCGATGCGCACGCCCCGCTCCACGACGCACAGCGCGCCAATCCTGGCCGTGGGATGGACCGCAGCATCTGGATCGATGACGGCGCTCGGATGAATGCGCACGGTCTCCGGTCGTGCGTGTGCCTTCTTCCAGAGCTGAGTCAACCGGGCGAAGTACAGGTATGGGTCCGGTGTAGAAATGAATGCGCCGCGCTCTGCGGCGGCTTCTCGCATGGCAGGTGCGACGATGACACAGCCCGCCTTCGAGGCGGCCAGCTCTTTGCGATATTTGGGATGGCTCAGAAAGCTGATGGCATCGGGTCTTGCCACCGAAAGCGGTGCCAGCCGCTCGATGGACAATGCCGGATCGCCCTTAAGCTCGCCCCCGAGAGCATCGACGATCGCGCCTAACCGCAGTGCCACGCCGTTCTTCGGCGCTACTTGCCGCCGTTCGAGGACGACGCGTTCAGCGCCTTGATCACCTTCTCGGTGATGTCGTGCTTGGGATTGATATAGATCGCTTCCTGCAGGATCGCATCGTACTTTTCAGCTTCGGCCACCTGCTTGACCACGCGATTGGCCCGCTCGTAGACCTGCTGCAGTTCTTCGTTCTTGCGGGCGTTCAGATCTTCCTGGAACTCACGGCGGCGACGCTGGAAATCCCGGTCCTGATCGATCAAGGCACGTTGCCGTGTGATGCGCTGTGCCTCTGGAAGCGTCGGAGCCTCCTTTTCGAACTTCTCGGACGCCGCCTTGAGCGCCTCGCCCTGTGCGGTCAAATCCTTCTCGCGCTTGAGGAATTCGGCCTCCAGTTTTGCCTGAGCTGCCTTGGCGGGCAGCGCTTCGCGCAGAACGCGGTCAGGATTCACAAAACCGATGCGGAATGTTTCCTGCGCGTGGGCGGGTGTCCCCACCGCCAGAAAGGCGGGGATCAGCAGCGCACCTGCGACACGGAGCAATGGGGTCATTAGAAGGAAGTTCCGATCTGGAATTGCAGGCGTTGAATTCTATCCTCCGGGATGTTGTTCAAGACGTCCGCCTTCTGGTACACGACCGGAATGGCATACGCCAGGCGCAGCGGGCCAAGGGGGGATATCCAGCTGATTCCAAGGCCGACGGACGCGCGGATCTTGGTGATCGCATCCCACTGAGCATCGGTGGAGAACGTATTGCGCTCTGCCCAGACGTTGCCGGCATCGAAGAATCCGTAGAGACGCAGAGTCCGATCGTTGCCCGCACCCGGGAACGGAGTGCTCAACTCGGCATTGAAGATAGCCTTTTTAGTGCCACCCAGCGCCGCACCCTCGACCTGGCCATAGACTGGCACGTCCGTCGGCCCCAGGGAGTTCTGTTCGAAGCCGCGAACGGAGCCCAACCCGCCAGCATAGAAATTCTTGAAGATCGGATAAGGATTGTCACCAAAGGCCTTGGCGTACCCGAAATCGCCGTTCACTGCGAATGTGTACTGCTTGTTGAGCGGGAACCACTGCTGGTATTGGTAGCTGGTCTTGTAGTACTTCATGTCTCCGCCGGAGCCAATTTCGAGATTGGCACGCTGCAGACGACCACGCGTCGGGACTAGCGCGCTATCGCGATCGTCGCGCGCCCAGCCAACGGTCAGAGGGATGCCCCAGACCGAGTTGTTTGCACAGAATGAAACAAGGCCATCCGGTCCCGTCGTACATCCGAAGTAGTCGCGGTACGACTGCGGCGTTGCCGCGGAGATGTAAGTGCCGGGGTCGAAACGGTAACGCTCGAGGCCTGCGCCAAAATAGACCGTGTCCACCTCGCTGAACGGCACGCCGAAGCGGATGCTCCCGCCCTCGTTCACCAGTTTGTAGTCGCCATCCACGTTGTAATACGGCCGGGTCGTCGTGGTGTAGAGACTGAAAGTGCGTGAGATGCCATCCTTAGTGAAGTAAGGATCGGTGGTGGTCAACGAGATCGTGCGGTTGTACTTGCTCGTGTTGACCTGCACGCCCAGGTAGTTGCCGGAACCGAACACGTTCTCCTGCGAAATACCAAAGGTCAACGAAACTTTGTCCGCGGTGGAGAAGCCGGCGCCCAACTGCAATGAGCCAGTGGGCTTTTCAACCACGTTGATAGTCAGGTCCACCTGGTCGGGCGAGCCCGGCACTTCCTGGGTGTCGACGTTGACGTCGGTGAAGAATCCCAGACGGTCCACACGATCGCGCGACAGCTTGATCTTGTCGCCGTCATACCAGGAGGCCTCGTACTGCCGGAATTCGCGTCGGATGACTTCGTCGCGCGTGCGATTGTTACCGCCGATCGACACACGGCGCACATACACGCGCCGACCTGGATCGGCGTTCAGGGTCAATGCGACACGATTGTTGGTGCGGTCGATCTCGGGCTCGGCCTGCACTCGCGCGAACGCATAGCCGAAAGAGCCGAAATAATCGGTAAACGCCCTGATTGTCTCGTTGAGTTGTTCGCCGTTGTAGGGCTCGCCGGGTCGAATGGTCACCAGCGACTTGAATGCGTCTTCGCGTCCCAGGAAATTGCCAGACAGCTTGACGCCGGAGACGATGAATTTTTCGCCTTCGCTGATGTTGACGGTAACTGCCAGATCCTGACGATCCGGAGAAATTGCAACCTGGGTCGAGTCGATGTGAAACTCCAGGTAGCCGCGTGACAGATAGTAGGAGCGCAGCGTCTCCAGGTCGGCATTGAGCTTGGTGCGAGAGTACTGGTTGGACTTGGTGTACCAGCTCAACCAGCCACCACTGTCCTGGTCGAAGAGGCTGAGCAGCGTGGATTCGCTGAAATCCTTGTTTCCGACGATGTGCACTTCGCGAATGCGTGCGGGCTCGCCTTCGGTCACGGTAAAGGTGAGATTGACGCGATTGCGCTCGATCGGAGTCACAGTCGTGACGACCTGGGCGTTGTACAGGCTCCGGCTCACGTATTGGCGCTTCAGCTCCTGCTCCGCACGATCGGCCAGTGCCTTGTCGTAAGGGCGTCCGTCGGCCAGACCCACTTCGCGCAACGATTTCACGAGTGCGGCCTTGTCGAATTCCTTGGTGCCGACGAAGTCGACCTCGGCAATGGTCGGCCGCTCTTCGACGACGACGACGAGCACATTGCCATTGACGTCGATTCGCACGTCCTTGAACAAGCCCAGATCGAACAAAGCACGGATCGCTGCCGAGCCACGTTCGTCGTTGTACGTGTCGCCTACGCGAAAGGGCAGCGAGGCGAAAATCGTACCCGGCTCCACACGCTGGAGGCCTTCGACGCGGATGTCGCGAACCGTGAATGGTTCGACCGCCCAGGCCGCAGTGGCGGCAATTGCGCTGGCCACCATTACGGCGACGCTGCGCAGGCGAAAGCGACTGAATGTTTTGTTCATCTGTGAATTTGCGCCGGCGCGGAATGGGCCGGCAGATAGTTAACCAAAGAGCCGCGTGACGTCGTTGAAAAGTGCGATCGACATCATGACAAGCAACAACGCAACACCGCCGCGCTGAAGCCGTTCCATCCATGCGTCTGAGACACTCCTGCCGGTCAGGCCCTCCCAAAGATAATACATCAGGTGTCCTCCATCGAGGACCGGCAACGGCATGAGGTTCAGCACGCCGAGACTGACGCTGATGAGTGCGAGGAACACCAGGTATTGGGTAATGCCAAGGCTTGCGGACTTGCCCGCATAGTCGGCGATCGTCAGGGGGCCGCTCAGATTCTTGAGCGATGCTTCGCCGACGACCATCTTGGCCATCATGCGCACCGTGAGGGCGGACACTTCCCATGTCCGAACGAACCCATGCAAGAGCCCGTCAATGGCCCCTTGCCTCACGAGAACCATCTCAGGAGGAGCCCCGACGTAAGCACCGACGCGGCCGATCTTGACGCCTGCCTCATCGCGAACGTCGGGGGCCACATCGAGCTTCAGCACCTGGCCGGCACGTTCGACTCTCCATGGCTGGACCCTCGGCTGGTCGCCGTCGATCGAAGCGCGGATCACCTCACGCAGTTGTTGGCCATCGACGATCGTGGTCGCACCCACCTCCCGAACGACGTCGCCCGCGTGCAGACCGGCCCGCTCCGCAGCACTGTTCGCCATCACCTCGCCAATCTCCGGACGCGTCAATGGAGCAACGATGCCGATCTTTCGGAACATCTGCGCATCGGCGTCCTTGGCCTCTATACGGCTCAACGGCAATATGAGTTCGCGCGATGGGCGCCCGCCCTCACCTGCAATCTCAAGCGTAAGGTCGCGCCCGTCAAGGGCGCCACGAGTCATGCGCCAGCGCAGATCTTCGAAAGACCGCACCGGCTCCAGCGCACCGTCGAAGCCCGCCCGCGTGATGTGCTCTCCGCCGCGCAGCCCCGCGCCTTCGGCCAACGACGCCGCCACGGGGCGCGCAAGCTTCGCGGAAGGCTCCTCGACGCCAACCCAACTCACGACGCTATAGAGCAGCACTGCCAAGAGCAGATTTGCAATGGGCCCCGCAGCGACTATCGCAGCGCGCGACCGCAAGGGTTGTGTGTTGAATGCGCGATGCCGCTCTTCAGGGAGCACCGGGCCTTCGCGCTCGTCCAGCATCTTCACGTATCCGCCGATCGGAAACATGCCGATCACGAACTCGGTGGTCTGCCCAGGATGCTGGCGCTTCGGCTGCCAGCGATAGAGCGCCGCCCCAAATCCGACCGAGAAGCGCAGGACCTTCACGCCACAGGCCACCGCCACTCGGTAGTGACCGTACTCGTGAACTGCGATCAGCAAGCCGAGCGCGACGATGAAGGCAACGACTGTGAGCATCGGATTTCCGATCGTGGGTGGTTAGGCAGCGAAGCGCAATGCGGCTGCGTTGGCTGCGGCACGGGCGCTGGCATCGAGTGCGAGCAAGTCGCCAAGCGACTCCGGCTTGGAGGGAAGCACCGCCTCCAAAGTTTCCATGTTGACTGCGTGAATGCGGTCGAAGCGAAGTCGCCGGTCCAGGAAGGCTTCAACGGCCACTTCGTTGGCAGCGTTCAGAATCGCCGTCGTCCCCGGAGCGGCGCGAAGTGCATGCCAGGCCAGTTCGAGGCCGGGAAAGAGCGCCGCGTCGGGTGGATCGAAGGTCAAGGCCGACATTTGACGAAAATCAAGTCTGCCCGCGCCGCTTTCGATCCGCTCAGGCCAGGCAAGCCCCACGGCGATGGGTACACGCATATCAGGCGTTCCGAGTTGGGCAATCACAGATGAATCCGCAAACTGAACCATCGAGTGCACCACGCTCTGAGGATGAATGACGACCTCGATTTGATCCGGCCGCACTCCGAACAAGTGACGTGCCTCGATCACTTCGAGCGCCTTGTTCATCATGGTCGCGGAGTCCACCGAAATCTTGCGGCCCATCACCCAGTTCGGATGAGCGCAAGCCTCTTCTGGCGTGACGTTGATCAGCGATGCGGGTTCACGCGTTCGAAACGGCCCGCCGGAAGCAGTCAAGATGATCTTGTCGATCCGCCGCGCCCACGTCGACGGGTCTTCCGGAAGCGACTGGAAAATCGCCGAGTGTTCGCTGTCTATCGGCAGCAGGGTCGCTCCGCCCTGCCGCACAGTGCTCATGAACAGTTCGCCGCCAACGACCAAGGCTTCCTTGTTTGCCAGCAATAGCCGTTTGCCTGCTTGAGCGGCGGCCAGGCAAGGCCCCAGTCCTGCGGCGCCGACGATGGCCGCCATGACGACATCCGCTTCGTCGTGGGACGCAATCGTCTCGATCGAATTCCTACCCTGCAATACGCGTGTAGGTATTCCGTTTTGCCTTAGTTTTTCAGCAAGAAGATCCGCGTGCGCCGCGCTGGCCATGGCGGCGAACTTCGGTGAGAAGCGCGCGCATTGCGCCAGCATCTCGTCGACCTTCGTTGCCGCGGACAAGGCAAAGACTTCAAACCGGTCGGGATGTCGAGCGATCACGTCCAAGGTGCTCACGCCGACGGACCCCGTCGAGCCGAGCACAGTGACGCGCTGTCTGATTGAGTTCACAGGGAGGCCAACATCATTGCGATAGGCAGCGTCGGAAGCAAAGCATCAACCCGATCAAGAACGCCGCCATGCCCCGGCAGCAGGGAACTGCTGTCCTTCGCACCCGCACTTCGCTTGATCAAGGATTCGACCAGATCACCCACCACGCTCATTGCCGCGAGGAATATTACGCCTATCAACAGGAGCCACCAGCCACGATCAGCCAGCCGCGTATAGAGGCTGACGACCGTGGCCTGCAGCGCCGCGTCGCTCCAGGTCCAGGCGATGGCCAAAATGATCACGCCAGCCATGCCTCCCCATACGCCCTCCCAGCTCTTGCCGGGGCTGATGCTGGGCGCAAGCTTGTTATGAGTAAATTTGAGCCCGAACGCCCTGCCCGCGAAATAGGCAAACACGTCGGCGACCCACACCAATACAAGGATCGACAACAGGAAGTTGATCCCGATCATCCGCGCTTGCACTGCGGCAAGCCACGCGACCCACAGTGCCAACAAGCCTCCTACCAACCGCAATCCCTTGGGGACTCGCGGCCATCCTGGCACTGCAACCCGGAGCAGTGCGGCGCCACCCAATACCCAGGCAGCACTGGCGACGATCCAGACGAGAAGCAGGGGCGCATCGAGCAGTCCCAGCCACCAGGACAGCGAGCAAAGCAAGACGATTTCGACCCCGAGGAACAGCGATACGGCTTGACCGTAGCCATTGAGGCGGCCCCATTCCCAGCCAGCGGCGCCGATCAAGGCGAGCATGACGCAGCCGAAGGGAACGTAGGACGGATAGAAAAGCGCTGGGAGAAGGATCGCCAGCAAGACGGCCGCTGTGATGATGCGTTGTTTGAGCATGCGCTCAGGCTACTTGCTGATCAGGCCGAGCCGGCAACCGGACCTGCGCCGACGTTTTTCCGTATCGACGCTCGCGAAGCTGGTACGCATCAATAGCCTCGTCCAGTGCGGCTTCATCGAAATCGGGCCAAAGCCTGTCACTGAAGAACAACTCGGAATAGGCGCTCTGCCAGAGAAGAAAATTGGAAAGCCGTTGTTCGCCACCGGTGCGGATGAATAGATCGGGGTCCGGTACGTGCGAGAGCGCCATGGCGGCATCGAGATTGGCTTCCGTCAGCGCTTCGCCTCGAGCCACCAGTTGCGCCGCGGCCCTGGCAATGTCCCAGCGGCCGCCGTAGTTAAAACAAACGTTGAGAACTAGTCGACTATTGTGAGCCGTCGCAGTTTCCGCCTGGATCAGCCCGGCCGCGATCTTCTCGGACAGCCCCCCCCGCTCACCCACGAAATGAAGGCGGACGCCATCGTGGCTCAACTTCGGAACCTCACGAGCAAGCGCACCAACCATCAAGTCCATTAGTCCGGACACTTCCTCGATGGGTCGATTCCAGTTCTCCGACGAGAAGGCGAAGACCGTCAGCACAGCGACACTACGCGCCACGCAAGCCTTGACGCATCGCCTCAAGGATTCGACGCCCTGCTTGTGCCCCGCCACCCGCGGCAGGAAACGACGCGTTGCCCAGCGCCCATTCCCGTCCATGACGATGGCAATGTGATGAGGAATCGCGCGCGGACTCTTCATGTCAGACCGCCATGATCTCGGCTTCCTTGGCTGTCACCAGCCGGTCGATCTCAGCAATGTGTCGGTCGGTGACCTTTTGGATTTCAGCCTCTGCGCGCTTCTGATCGTCTTCGGATGCCAGCTTGTCCTTGACCAGTTTCTTGATTGCGTCGTTTGCATCGCGCCGCAGATTCCGCGTGGCGACCTTCGCGCTTTCGCCTTCGTTGCGGACCAGCTTGGTCATTTCCTTGCGCCGCTCCTCGCTCATGGGAGGCATCGGAACGCGGATCAAGTCCCCCATCGAAGCGGGGTTGAGGCCGAGGTCGCTTTCGCGAATCGCCTTTTCAATCTTGGCGCCCATACCCTTTTCCCAAGGCTGAACGCTGATGGTCCGCGAATCGAGCAGTGCAACGTTGGCAACTTGGGACAGCGGCACCGACGAACCGTAGTACTCGACGTGGATGGAGTCCAGCAGAGCGGGACTTGCCCGACCTGTCCGAATCTTGGTGAGGTTGTTTTGGAACGCCGCCAGCGATTGGTTCATCTTGGCGTCTGTTGCGTTTCGAATGTCTGCAATGGTCATAGATACTTTCTCCGCTCAGGCATGCACCAGCGTGCCTTCGTCCTCGCCCATAACGACGCGCTTCAACGCGCCATTCTTGAAAATCGAGAACACCTTGATCGGCAGATTCTGGTCCCGGCACAGCGCAAAAGCCGTGGCATCCATAATGCCGAGGTTTTGAGCGATAGCTTGGTCGAAGCTCAACATCGAATAGCGGGTTGCGCTCAGGTCTTTCTTGGGATCGGCGGTATACACGCCATCGACCTTGGTCGCCTTGAGGACCAGCTCGGCCCCGATTTCGGCGCCGCGCAGCGCCGCGGCAGTGTCCGTCGTGAAGAACGGGTTGCCGGTGCCGGCAGCAAAAATCACCACTTTGCCTTCTTCCAGATACTGGAGGGCCTTGGGGCGCACATAAGGCTCGACGACCTGCTCGATGGCGATGGCGGACATCACGCGCGCAATGAGGCCTTGCTTGTTCATAGCGTCGGCCAAGGCAAGTGCGTTCATGACAGTCGCCAGCATGCCCATGTAGTCGGCCGTGGCGCGGTCCATTCCGACGGAACCGCCGGCAACGCCACGAAAGATGTTTCCGCCGCCGATCACAACTGCGACTTCGACGCCCATGTTCACCACCTCTGCCACCTCGCCAACCATACGGACGATCGTTGCGCGATTGATGCCAAAGGCGTCGTCGCCCATCAATGCCTCTCCCGACAGCTTCAACAAGATTCGCTTGTGGGCTGGGCGGGCTTCAGGCATGGAGGATTTCCTTTGAGGTTGGCGGGTGCGAGTGTAAGACGTGGTAGCGAGCAGGCAATGGAGCAATGCGCACCATTGCCTGATATCGGCTTAAGCCGCAGCCTTGGCCGCTGCGACTTGGGCGGCGACCTCGGCTGCGAAATCGTCGACCTTCTTTTCGATGCCTTCGCCCACCACATAGAGCGTGAAGGCCTTGATCGACGTGCCAGCTGCCTTGAGCATCTGCTCGACGGTCTGCTTGTCGTTCTTGACGAACGCTTGGTTGTGCAGCGAAACCTCCTTGAGGTACTTCTGCACGCCACCTTCGATGCGCTTGGCAACGATATCCGCAGGCTGAGGTTGCTTGCCGGCGGCTTCAGCTGCCTTGCGATCTTCCTCGGCCTTGCCGGCAGCGACGGCACGTTCCTTTTCGATCAGTTCGCCCGGAACGTCAGCTGCCGAAATTGCGACCGGCTTCATGGCCGCCACGTGCATTGCCACGTCCTTGGCGGCAGTGTCATCGCCTTCGAACTCGACCATGACGCCTATGCGCGTGCCATGCAGGTATGACGCCACCTTGCCATTGCCAGCAAAGCGCTTGAACCGACGGAAGCTCATGTTCTCGCCGATCTTGCCGACGAGACCCTTGCGCACGTCTTCAAGCGTGGGGCCGAAACCGTCTTGCTCGTACGGCAGAGCGCCGAGGGCCGCCAGATCAGCAGGGTTGTGCTTGGCGACCAGCATTGCGGCAGCATTGGCCATCGCGAGGAAGCTGTCGTTCTTCGTCACGAAGTCGGTTTCGCAGTTAATTTCGATCATCGCGCCAGCGTCGCCTTCGACGAATGCCGTGACCACGCCTTCGGCAGTGATTCGACCGGATGCCTTGCCGGCCTTGTTGCCCAGCTTGATGCGCAGAAGCTCTTCTGCCTTTTCCATATTGCCTTCAGCCTCGGTCAAGGCCTTCTTGCATTCCATCATGGGTGCGTCAGTCTTCGCGCGCAGTTCGCCGACCATGCTTGCGGTGATTGTTGCCATGTGTACTCTCCGTTCGGTTTGTCATTGCAGCCGCCCACACCGGGCGCCGCGAAAATCAGATTAAAAAAAAGGGGCTTCGAGGCCCCTTCTTCAGGCTCGAACGAGCTTGAATCAGGCGGAAGCGCCCTCTTCGACCTCGACGAACTCGTCGGAGTTGCCTTCGGACACAGCCTTGACAACGTCGCTGACCGCGCTCGAACGCCCTTCGATGATCGCATCCGCGATGCCGCGGGCGTACAGCGTGACAGCCTTCGACGAGTCGTCGTTGCCGGGGATCACGTAGTCGATGCCTTCAGGCGAATGGTTCGAGTCAACCACACCGATCAGCGGGATGCCGAGCTTCTTGGCTTCGGCAACTGCAATCTTGTGGAAGCCGACGTCGATCACGAAGATAGCGTCCGGCAAAGCGGTCATGTCCTGGATGCCGCCGATGTCTTTTTCGAGCTTTTCAATTTCGCGCGTGAAGGTGAGCTGCTCTTTCTTGCTCAGGCTATCGAGGCCGGCTTCGAGTTGAGCCTTCATGTCCTTCAGACGCTTGATCGAGGTCTTCACGGTCTTGAAGTTGGTCAGCATGCCGCCGAGCCAGCGGGTTTCGACGTAAGGCACGCCGGCGCGGCGCGCCTCGGCGGAGACAATTTCACGAGCTTGGCGCTTGGTGCCCACCATCAGGATGGTGCCGCGATTGGCCGTGAGCTGCTTGGCGTACTTCATCGCGTCCTGGAACATCGGAAGCGACTTTTCCAGGTTGATGATGTGAATCTTGTTGCGATGGCCGAAGATGTACGGGGCCATCTTGGGGTTCCAGAAGCGCGTTTGGTGACCGAAATGGACACCGGCTTCGAGCATTTCGCGCATGGTCGTCGACATAGCAATAACTCCAAAGGTTGGGTCTAAAATCCAGCCCGTTTTGTGCGCCTTCTTTCGATGAAATTCGAAGACTCACAACACCTTGAGTGGGCTGGTTTGCGGATGTGCTTCGCCCTGGAAAAATACCCGGGAAAGTGAGTAAAAGTACCCGGAGCGAAACCCAAAGAGTATAGCACCCACCTCTCCCCTTTTTCGGCCCCAAATCACCATGCGACCTGACTTGCACGCCACCCGCATCACCCTGATGACGGGCGCCTCCGACGCGCGCACTGAAATGGAGCATTCCGTGGCTGCCGCGGAGTCACCCGCCTGCAAGAACGCGTTCACACGCACATTCTTCGCCGAGGCACGCAGGGAAGCCACCAATGCGGCCGCGCATACGCCTTTAGCCGGCCTGGCCTTTTCCATCAAAGACCTGTTCGACGTCGCTGACCAGCCGACCCCCGCGGGGTCCGTTGTACTTTCCCACGCGCCACCAGCCAAGGCTGACGCCGTCGCTGTCGCACGCCTCCGGCACGCCGGGGGCGCATTGTTGGCGCGCACAAACATGACCGAATTCGCCTTCTCGGGTGTCGGTGTCAATCCGCATTTAGGAACCCCGGTGAACCCGAGCGACCCGACAACGCCGCGGATCCCTGGAGGATCGTCCTCCGGCGCGGCGATCTCCGTGTCCACGGGCGCGGCCTTCGTGGGGCTCGGCTCAGATACAGGCGGATCGATCCGGATTCCAGCGGCCCTGAACGGAATCGTCGGCTTCAAGAGCACGGCGCGGCTCGTCCCGGCCGATGGCGCGCTGCCGCTTTCGACCACCCTCGACACCGTCTGCGCGATGACAAGGTCGGTGCGCGATGCTGTCACCGTCCACGAAATCCTGGCGGCCCGTCGAGCCACGCCCGGAAATGCACCGCTGGCGAACTACCGCTTCGCCGTCGCCAAGGAGCTGTTTCAGGACGATCTCGAGCAAGTTGTAGCTGGCGCCTTCGAACGAACGCTCCGAATATTGCGGAAAGCCGGCGCGCACATCGAAGAAGTCAGCCTGCCAGCGCTGGCAGACCTCCCTGCGATCAACGCAACCGGCGGGTTTTCAGCGGCCGAATCCTATGCGTGGCATCGGCTGCTGCTGGAGCGCAGCGGAGCTGGCTATGACCCTCGCGTGGCGCAGCGCATCCTGAAGGGTGCGACGATGAAGGCGTACGAGTACATCGAGTTGGTCAACGCCCGCCGCTCGTGGATCTCTCGCATGGAAACCGCTCTCGCGCCCTTCGACGCGGTCCTTTCACCCACGGTCCCGATGGTGGCCCCTCCCATCGCGAGCGTCGCCCCGGGAGAGGAGCGCGATGCGGCATTTTTCAAGATCAACGCGTTGCTGCTGCGCAATCCTTCGGTCGTCAACATGCTCGACGGCTGCGCGATTTCCATTCCCTGTCATGCGGCGGGGGAACTGCCCGTGGGCCTCATGCTCTGGCACGCCGCCCTGCGCGACGACACGGTGCTGGCGGCCGCGCTGCAGGCCGAGCGTGCCTTCTCAACAAAAAATCAATGACGCAAAGTACCGAATGAAAGTAGCGATCGTGGGAGCCGGCATCATCGGCGTCACCACTGCATGGGAGTTGGCCTGCGACGGCCATGACGTCGTTGTCTTTGAGCGCCGCGGCGCCGCCGCCGAGGAGTCTAGTTTCGCAAATGCCGGTGTCGTGGCGCCAGGATACGTGACGCCATGGGCCGGTCCGGGGATGCGCGGAAAGGTCCTCCGGTCGCTTTTTTCGACGCACGGCGCCATCAAGCTGCGTTGGCCTCTTTCGGCTCGAGATGTGCGCTGGATGGGGCATTGGCAGCGAGCTTGCAAGCTCGAAACCTACTTGGCCAATCGCGCACGCATGCAGCGCCTGGCGTTCTACAGCCGCACGCGCCTGCACGCCATCACCGCCGCGTGCGAACTGGAATACGAACGCAGCGACGGCTATCTGGTGCTCTTGCGCTCAAAGCGCGAGAAGAAACTGGTTCAGGCGGGTCTTGAGGTGCTGCGCGATGCCGGAGCTGCGTTCCGCGAAATCGATGCCGACGAAGCACGCAAGATCGAACCCGCGCTCAGCCATGAGACCGCTCTCGCCGGCGCCATCCACCTGCCTGACGACGAAGTGGCCAATTGCAGGCAGTTCGCGCTGCTTCTCAAGTGGGAAGCCGAGGCCTTGGGCGTTCAGTTTCATTTCAATTGCGACCTCGCGCCCATGAAGCGCTCGGCTCCCACCGAACTCGCGCTGGCGAGCGGCTCCGAGGGCCACCGCTTCGATGCGGTGGTGGTGTGCGCCGGCGTTGCCTCGGCCAACCTGCTGAGGCCGCTGGGCTTGCGTGTTCCGCTCGCACCGGTCTACGGGCACTCCATCAGCGCCAGCATCCGCGAGTCGCTCAATGCGCCGCGTAGTGCAGTCATGGACGAGCGCTACAAAGTTGCCATTTCAAGATTGGGCCAGCGCGTGCGAGTGGCGGGGAGCGCCGAGCTGGGCGGCTCGCTCGACACCCTCAATCCTGCGTCCCTGCAGACGCTCTACAAGGTGCTGCAGGACTGGTTCCCCGGCGCGGTAACGCTCCGCTCAGGCGTCCAGCAATGGAAAGGTGCACGGCCGATGCTGCCAGACGGACCTCCCGTGATCGGCCCGAGCGGGGTACCCGGCGTTTGGCTGAATCTGGGCCACGGATCAAGCGGCTGGGCTCTCTCCTGCGGCAGCGCGCGCGTGCTTGCAGATCTCATGTCAGGCCGGGATCCTGGCATCGATCTCGAGGGGTTGGGAGTCGAGCGCCTGCTGCAACGTTGACGTTCGAGGCATCCAGACGTGCATCGCATTGCTTCCTCCACCTCAGCCGACCTCTTCAACATTTCGGCGGTGCGCCGGATCGAAGAGGCTGCTGCTGCCGCGTTGCCGCCTCATGAGTTGATGCAGCGCGCAGGACTCGCGGTCGCCCGCCTGGCGATGGCCATCGCGCCGCACGCTCGGCACATTTGGATTGCTTGCGGCCCCGGCAACAACGGCGGCGACGGCTTCGAGGCTGCCTGCCATTTGCAGACACGCGGCTTCGCCACCATCGTCACGCGCATCGGCCACGACCACCGGCTAACCGCGGACGCCAAGGCCTCCCTTGAGCGCGCGCAGAAGGCCGGCGTGCTTTTTTCAGAAGCTCCGCCGTCGAACTATGACCTGGCCATTGACGCACTGCTGGGGATCGGCGCTGCAAGACCACCCGGCGGTTTGATGCTGGACTGGCTGCGACTCATGGGCGGCAGTCATGCACCGGTGCTGAGCATCGACACACCTTCGGGCCTGGATGCGGACACCGGCACCCTCTCTTTGAACTACCTTGCTCCTCCGCGGCCCGGCAGAAGCGCCTCGCGCCGTGCATGCCTGAGCCTTCTGACACTCAAGCCGGGCCTTTTCACTGCGCAGGGTCGCGATGCAGCAGGGGATGTTTGGTTTGACGACCTCGGTGTCTCTGGAGCTTCCGAAAAGCCCGTCGCCCGCCTTCCTGGCATTCCGGTACACCTGCCCCGTGTGCAGGCATCCCATAAGGGAAGTTACGGCGACCTCGCAGTGATTGGTGGCGCCCCGGGCATGGCGGGAGCCGCACTCCTGGCGGCCTCCGCCGCGGTCAACGCCGGCGTGGGGCGCGTATTCGTCGCGCCACTTGACGCGGGCATCGTTCCACTGGACGTCCTGCGACCGGAGCTGATGTTCCGCCGCCCCGATACCCTGGACCTTGCAGGGATGACTGTCGTCTGCGGATGCGGCGGGGGGGCGCTCGTGGCCGACGTGTTGCCGCACGTTCTGGAGACTGCTGCGGGACTCGTGGTCGACGCGGATGCGCTCAACGCGATCGCTGGCGATAGCGCCCTGCAGGGTCTGCTGATTGCGCGTACACGCTCCAGACGGCCGACGATCCTCACACCGCATCCACTCGAAGCGGCTCGCTTGCTCGGAGCGGCCACCGCCGACATCCAGAACAACCGTATCGCAGCCGCCACTCGGCTTGCAGCGCAATTCGGCGCCACTGTTGTGCTCAAGGGCTCAGGTACTGTGATCGCCGCGCCCGATGAAGTGCCGGTGATCAATCCCAGCGGCAACGCGCGGCTGGCGACCGCCGGGACCGGCGACGTACTTGCAGGGATGACCGGCGCTGCGCTGGCGGCCGGCCGATCCGCGTTTGCCGCAGCCCTGGAAGCCGTCTGGCACCACGGCGATCTGGCCGATCGCTGGCCAGCCGACATTCCGCTCACAGCGGGGGCTCTCGCCTCCGGCAGCGTCCCTGCCGGCGCCCGTTGATCTGACTTTCAGCCGCGCCCGACAAAGGGCATCTTGGTCGCCATTACCGTGTGGAAAAGCACGTTTGCTTCCAGCGGCAGGTTTGCCATGTAAAGCACCGACTGACCCACGATGGACACATCCATCACGGGCTCGATCGCGACTTCGCCATTCGCCTGCGGAACACCCTTCGTCATACGGGCCGCCAGTTCAGTCAGGGCGTTGCCGACGTCGATCTGACCGACTGCGATGTCGTACTTGCGGCCATCGAGCGATGCCGTCTTGGTCAACCCTTCGACCGCGTGCTTCGTCGCCGTATAGGCGATTGAATTCGGCCGGGGGGCGGTCGCAGAAATCGACCCGTTGTTGATGATTCGCCCGCCCTTCGGCGTCTGCGATCTCATCGTCCGAAACGCCTGCTGGATGCAATAGAACATGCCGCTCAGGTTGATGTCGACCACACCCCGCCATTGTTCAGGTGTCCAATCCTCGAATGGCCCTGGCGGATTGCCGACGCCGGCATTGTTGAAAAGCAGATCCACGCGTCCAAACTGTTTGACCGTCCCGGCGAACAGCGCCTGCACCGATTCGGGATTGCCCACATCGGTCGACACCGCGAAAGCTCGCGCCCCAGCGCCCGACTCGTTCGCCACCTGCTGCAACGGTTCAAGACGGCGACCCGCCAACGCAACGCTCCAGCCGTCCGCGAGCAATGCCAGCGCGGCAGAGCGGCCGATGCCGGTTCCGGCACCGGTGACGATTGCGATGCGGCTCTTGTTCTCCATGCTCATTCATGACTCCTTGGGTCAGCGGCGCGCCTTGCGCCCCTTCATCTTGTTGGTCGCCTTCTTGACGGCTGTCTTGAAAGCCTGCATCGCCGATTGTGGCGCTCGCTCGACCGCTCGGTCATCGCGCTCCGCAAATGCTTCGGGTTTCTTGCGCGCACTTCGCTTGGCCGATGCCTTGACAGGCACGCCGCTCGGCGCGACGCCCTTGTCCTTCATGGCGCGAGTGCCCAATTCCTCGCCTTCGCGCACCAGCCTGAAGTCAATCTTGCGGCCGTCCAGGTCGACCCGGCTCACCTGCACGCGGACGCGGGTTCCGATGGCATAGCGGATCCCCGTGCGTTCGCCCCGCAATTCTTGTCGCTGCTCATCGAACTTGAAGTACTCGCCTCCGAGTTCCGTGATGTGCACCAGCCCTTCAACGTACATCGCATCGAGCGTGACGAAGATGCCGAACGTCGTGGCCGCCGTKACGACGCCGCCGTATTCCTCCCCGAGATGCTCGCGCATGTACTTGCATTTCAGCCAGGCCTCGACATCGCGGCTGGCTTCGTCGGCCCGGCGCTCGTTGGCACTGCAATGCAGGCCGGCGGCTTCCCAGGCTTGCACCTCCTTGCTCGGTGCCACGGTGGCCTTCTGCGGCTTCGCAGTGGGCGACTTCACGCGCGAAGCCAGCCGTTTGGCGAGCTTGGCATGTGCCTCGCCGGGTGTCGGCAACATCGGCAACTGGTACTTGGTTTTTCCAAGGATCGCCTTGATGACGCGATGCACCAGCAAATCCGGATAGCGGCGAATCGGGCTCGTGAAATGCGTATAGGCCTCATAGGCCAGCCCGAAGTGCCCGCTGTTGATCGGCGTGTAGATCGCCTGCTGCATCGAACGCAGCAGCATCGTGTGGATCTGCTGCGCGTCGGGGCGCTCCTTAGTTGCATTGGCAATCGCCTGGAACTCGCCCGGCTTCGGATCGTCCGTGATGGAAAGCCCCACGCCCATGGCCTTGAGATAGCCGCGCAAGATCTCCTTCTTCTCGGGCGTCGGGCCTTCGTGCACACGGTAGAGACCGGGGTGCTTGCCCTCTGCGATGAAGTCGGCGCTGCAGACGTTGGCCGCGAGCATCGCCTCCTCGATCAGGCGGTGCGCTTCGTTGCGCGTGCGCGGCACGATCTTCTCGATGCGGCCAGCGTCGTCGCAAATGATCTGCGTCTCGGTGGTTTCGAAGTCGACAGCACCGCGCTTTGAACGTTGCGAGAGCAGAGCACGGTACGCGTCGTGCAGATTCAGCAGATCCTTGACTCGGTCCTTGCGCTTCTGAGCTTCCGGTCCGCGCGTGTTGCCGAGAATCGCCGCCACTTCGGTGTACGTGAACCGCGCATGACTGAACATGACCGCGGGATAGAACTGGTATGCGTAGATTTCACCATCGGCCGCAACCAACATGTCGCAGACCATGCACAGCCGTTCGACTTCGGGGTTCAGTGAGCACAGCCCGTTCGACAGTTTCTCGGGCAGCATCGGAATGACACGGCGCGGAAAGTACACGCTCGTCGCTCGGTCGTATGCATCGATGTCGATCGCAGAGCCTGTCTGCACATAGGCGCTCACGTCCGCAATGGCAACCAGCAGACGCCAACCCTTGCCTCGGCCGACCTTCGCCGGTTCGCAATACACCGCGTCGTCGAAGTCTCTCGCGTCTTCGCCGTCGATCGTGACCAACGGAATGTCCGTCAGGTCGATGCGCCCCTTCTTGTCGGTTGGGCGGACCTTGTCGGGCAAGGCTTTCGCTTCCGCAAGACAAGCCTCCGAGAACTCGTGAGGCACGCCGTATTTGCGCACGGCAATCTCGATCTCCATGCCCGGGTCGTCAATCTCGCCGAGCACTTCCTTCACGCGCCCCACAGGCTGCCCGAACAGCGCGGGCGGCTCTGTCAACTGAACGACGACGACCTGCCCGACCTTTGCCGTGCCTGTTGCGCCCTTGGGAATCAGAACATCCTGTCCGTAGCGCTTGTCTTCCGGCGCCACGAGCCAGACTCCGCCCTCATGAAGCAAGCGGCCGATGATGGGCTGCCCGGAGCGTTCGATGATCTCGACCACGCGGCCCTCGGGGCGACCGCGCCTGTCCTGCCGCACGACGCGCGCCTTGACGCGGTCCTTGTGCAACACGGCACGCATTTCGTTCGGGGGCAGATAGATGTCGGCCTCACCGTCATCGCGTTGCACGAAGCCGTGACCATCGCGATGTCCTTGGACTGTGCCTTCAACTTCATCCAGCAAGCCGCTGGGATGGCCAATATTTTTGATATGATCTCCTTCTTTCCTGAAATTCAAAACATAACTGCTTTTGCAGGTATGTGGGCCCAGATGGCGGAATTGGTAGACGCACTAGTTTCAGGTACTAGCGAGTAACATCGTGGAGGTTCGAGTCCTCTTCTGGGCACCAAGTTTAAGTTCACCCTTTCCGGGTTTTTCGATTCAAGCCACCGGTCTCCGGTGGCTTTTTCGTTGGGGCTGCCCAACATCACCAACATCAAATGGGCAGCGCAATCAGGTCGTGTCCCTCAGCGCCGACGACGCGTGCGCGAGTGAACTCACCGACCTTCAATGTCTTGCTGATCTTTTCCGGCGGCAGCAGCCGCACGATGCCATCGATCTCGGGCGCATCGGCGTAGCTGCGACCGACGCCGCCCTTGCGTCCCAACCCGGGTGCCGAATCCACCAACACCTGCATCGTGGCGCCGATTCGCTTGCGCAGCTTGGCAATCGACACGGCCTCCGCGACTTCCATGAAGCGCGCACGCCGTGCTTCGCGCTCTCCCTCCGGCAGCATCCCTGCAATGTCGTTCGCAGCGGCGCCCGCCACAGGGCTATAGGCGAAACAGCCTGCGCGGTCGATCTCCGCCTCGCGGATGAAATCGAGCAAGTGCTCGAACTCTTCCTCCGTCTCACCGGGGAACCCGGCAATGAAGGTGCTCCGAATCACCAATTCGGGACAGACCTCCCGCCAGCGCGCGATGCGTTCCAGATTCTTTTCGCCGCTTGCTGGCCGCTTCATGCGGCGCAGAACGTCGGGATGGCTGTGCTGCAACGGCACATCGAGGTAGGGCAACACTTGTCCGCTGGCCATCAATGGAATGATCTCGTCGACGCTCGGATAAGGATAAACATAGTGCAGGCGCACCCACGCCCCATAGGGCGCTGCGATTTCACCCAGCGTCCGAACAAGCTCGAGCATTCGCGTCTTGACCGGCTTTCCGTCCCAGAATCCGGTGCGGTACTTCACGTCTACGCCATAGGCAGACGTGTCCTGGCTGATCACGAGCAGTTCCTTGACGCCACCCTCGAACAAAGCCTTGGCTTCGGAAAGCACGTCGCCGACCGGCCGCGATACGAGGTCTCCTCGCATCGAAGGAATGATGCAGAACGTGCAGCGGTGATTGCATCCCTCGCTGATCTTCAGATACGCGTAATGGCGCGGCGTGAGCTTCAGCCCGGCAACCCCGAACGCCTGCGGCACCAGATCGATGAACGGATCGTGCGGCTTGGGCAGGTTCGCATGCACCGCATCCATCACTTCCTGCGTCGCATGCGGACCGGTGACTGCCAGCACGCTCGGGTGCATCTGGCGTACGAGGTTGCCGCCCCCGTCACCAGTTTTTGCGCCCAGGCAACCAGTGACGATCACGCGACCGTTCTCGGCCAGAGCTTCACCGATCGTGTCGAGGCTCTCCTTGACGGCGTCGTCAATGAAGCCGCAAGTGTTGACGATCACCAGGTCGGCACCTTCGAAGGTCTTCGAAGTCTGGTAGCCCTCGGCACTCAGTTGGGTAAGGATCAATTCGGAGTCGGTAAGGGCCTTTGGGCAACCAAGGCTCACGAAACCAACTTTCGGCGCAGTTGGCGCGGCAATTCGTTCGGGGGAGGCAACTTCGCTCATATCCCCGTATTGTCCCAGCTATCGACCGTCCTGCCTCTTTCAGGGACGCTTGATGCCAAAGGCGCCCAGGACCTGTTCAGTGTTCTTCTGCATCTGCTCCTGCATCTGCAGGAAAACATTCTTGGACTGCTCGACGTAATTCCCCATCAGTCCTTGAAGCACCGGAGACTGCAAGGCCATGAATCTCGACCACATCTCCGGCGTCAGCCCTTCGGACTTTTCGGCAAGCTGGGCCTGCACCTCTGCCATCGCCTGAATATTCTTTTCGAGATACGGCCCCATGTAGCTTTGCATCGCCTGGCCATAGAACCGGATGATGCTGGCGAGAACCTGCTCGGTGAACATGGGCGCCCCGCCCGCCTCTTCCTCGAGGATGACCTGCAAGAGGATGCTCCGCGTGAGGTCGTCGCCCGTCTTGGCGTCGCGCACCACGAACAATGCCTTGTTCATGACGAGCTGCTTCACCTCCGCAAGGGTGATGTAGCTGGAGGTTTCCGTGTCGTAGAGCCTTCGGTTCGGATACTTCTTGATCACCCGCTGGACCGGCTTCACACCGGACTTCTTGCTCTGCACTAGGAACTCCTTCGGTTTCGCAACAATTGGTGCGCGAACAATTCTAGGGAGCGCTCATATTGCACTGCGCCAAGGTTTACCCTGACCGGAGAAGAAGGAGCGGGAGAAGCCAAAGAGGAAGAAGCTTCAGTCCACCGATGTCGCGTATTCGGCGCCACATGTCTTGCAAATTCCAGTCTCGGGACGGGTGTCGGTCGCTTCGCGATATTGCAGTGGGTTCTTCGTGCCGTTGAACACCCAGCAGCGAGGGCAGTGTTCCTGGCCTGCGAGTGGCAGGTAGCCGCGGGCCCGCTGCTCGGCGCGTTCCCGTGTGACGGGCGTCCCGTGGCGGACAGTTCGGGCGACGTCTTCAGCGGCCATGGTTCCAGCGCGCCCGTTGGCGCGATCGTTGAGGCCGTAGACCACGCGAGCGAATTCGAGCGGCGCCTGGCGCACCAGCGCCGCGATTCGGAGTTCTTCCTGCGAAGGATCGATCTCGGCGGCAGTATTCATCGGTTCCTAAACCTGGTGCATTGAGGTGAATGCAGTCAAGGTAACACAACTGCCGCGTCAGTCGCCAGTCGCCCGAACGCCATAGAACGATGGCTGAGCTATGCCGAAAAACAGAGGGAAGAGGAGAGAGGAAGAAGACTTTGATCAGCTGCGCATCTGGTGGTTAATCAGATGCTGTGACCAAAAATTGGTAGGCGCGATTGGACTCGAACCAACGACCCCCACCATGTCAAGGTGGTGCTCTAACCAGCTGAGCTACGCGCCTAGGTTGTATTCGAGAGGCCGAATTGTAGCAGGCTCCGAGAGCACTTTTTAACGGCGTCGTGCAGAACGCACACCTGTCACTCCCGACACCACACCCAACACCTGAGTGAGGCGTGCGGCATCGCTGATTTCGATGGTGAACGTCATCCACGCGGTGCCCTTCACCGACTGCGTCTGCACGCCGATGACGTTCATCTTCTCGCGCGCGAAGACGTCGGAGATGTCGCGCAGAAGGCCCTGCCGGTCGGCCGCTTCGACGGCCACGTCCACTGCATAGACGGAGCCGGCATCGCCTTTCTGCACGCCCCATTCGACATCGATGACGCGCTCGGCGTTCTGACTGGCCATCGAGCGGAAGTTGCTGCAGTTGGCGCGATGGATGCTCACGCCATGGCCCTTGGTCACGAAGCCGCGAATCGCATCGGGCGGCGCAGGCTTGCAGCACTTGGCGAGTTGCGTCATCAACGACGAAACGCCGACGACCAGCACGCCGCCGCGCCCTGCCTGGTCGCTGCCGCGCGCCTTCTTGATGATGACCCCATCGTCCGGCCCGGGCGCTGGCTCGGGCGGCCGCAGCAGCACCTCGATGTTGCGCAGCGAGAACTCGTCCTTTCCCACCACTTCGAAGAGGTTGTCAGCGGACTTGAAACCCAGTTGCGACGCAAGGTCGTCGAGCTTCAGCGCGGTCTTTCCTTCGCGCTGAAGGAGCCGTTCGACGGCTTCCCGGCCACGCGCGACGGTCTCGTGGGTGATCTGTGCGTTGAACCATGCCCTCACCTTCGCGCGCGCACGATGACTCGCCAGATAGCCCAACTCGGCGTTGAGCCAGTCTCGCGATGGGCCACCTTCCTTGGCTGCAATGATTTCGACGGTCTGCCCGTTTTGTAGCGGCGTGTTGAGCGGCACCATTGCGCCGTCGACGCGCGCACCGCGACAGCGATGCCCAAGGCTCGTATGAACGGTGTAGGCAAAGTCGACCGCCGTCGAACCCTGCGGCAGTTCGACGATTGCCGCATCGGGTGTCAGCACATAGATGCGGTCGTCGAAAAGGCCCTGCCCTTGCTGGCCGCCGGACAGGTCCCGCTCCCACGCGAGCAGTTGCCTGAGCACTGCGATCTTGGCGTCGTATTCGCCGCTCGCCCAGACGCCCGCATATCCCTTGTGCCCCGCTTCCTTGTAGGCCCAGTGCGCGGCCACGCCGTGCTCCGCGTGGTCGTGCATTTCCTCCGTGCGGATCTGGATCTCGATCGGCTTGCCCGCATGCCCATCGACGACTTCGCGAACGACCGTATGCAGCGACTGATAGCCGTTCGGCTTCGGGCGCGCGATGTAGTCGTCGAACTCCTCGTCGATCGGCTGGAAATGAGAATGCACCCACGCCAGTGCCGCATAGCAATCCTTGACGTCCGCGACAACCACGCGCAGCGCCATGATGTCGAAGACCTGTGCGAAGTCGAGCGACTTGCCGCGCATCTTCTTGACGATGCTGTAGATGTTTTTCGGCCGCCCCTGCACCTTGGCCCTGACTCCTTCGGCAGCCAGGTCTCTTTCGAGACGTGTCCTCAATTGCTCGACATAGCCTTCGCGCTCGACGCGCTTTTCGTCGAGCAGTCGTGCTATGAGCTTGTAGGTCTCCGGCTCGAGGAAACGGAACGAGAGGTCCTCGATTTCCCATTTGACCTGCCAGATACCCAGGCGATTGGCCAGCGGCGCGAACACTTGCAGCGATTCGCGCGCCACGTTCTCGGGCGGCGGGCGCTTGCTCGCGGCGGCGTAGCGCAGCGTCTGCAGTCGCGACGCGAGACGGAGCATCACCACGCGCAGATCGCGCGAGAACGCAAGGAGCATCTTGCGCACGTTCTCGGTCTGGGCGCCGACGCCATCCGCCGCATGAACGCTGGCAGTGGCCGAGCGCGCCTGCTTCTGCACGTGCACGAGTTTCGTTGTCTCCACGGCCAGCGCCGCGAAGTTGTCGCCGAAAACCTTGGCGATGACTTCCTGCGGCCGATTGAGGTGCTGGCAAGAATAGACAAGATAGCTGGCGGCCTGCATGGCCTCCGACCCGCCCATCGACGAGACGATGGCCGCAACCGCATCGGCATGGGAGAGCGTGTTCTCGCCAGTGTCCAGCGTTTCGTCCGCGATCAGGGGCTCGGCGAAAGCCCGCGCCCGCGCGAGCATGTTCTCCATCACCGGCGCGCGCTCGGCGGTTGCCGCCGACAGCGGATAGTCGACCACCTGCGAATCCGAAGCGGGCGGGACGTGCAAATTGGTCTGTTCGCGCTTCACTTTGTCGAATGCAGAAGGATTGCCCGCGGTGCCTGCCAGCAAGCCTCACGGAGGACGTGATGAGAAGCGAGCGCGGTCATGGAAGAAGCGAATTCGCGGTGAAGATAATGGTCTCGTTGCATCCTAATTCATTCGGAGATCGTCATCATGCTCAAAGGCAAAACCGCGCTTGTCACGGGGTCCACCAGTGGCATCGGCCTTGCTATTGCGAAGGCGCTTGCGCAGCAAGGCGCGAACATCGTGCTCAATGGTTTCGGCGACGCGGATGGCCCGCGGGCCGAGATCGCCGCTATGGGCGTCAAGGTGGAATACCACGGCGCGGACATGAGCAAGCCAGCGCAGATCGAGGACATGATGAAGTTCGCTGCCGCCCACTTCGGCCGCATCGACGTCCTGGTTAACAACGCCGGAATCCAGCACGTTGCCAAGGTCGAGGACTTTCCGCCGGAAAGGTGGGACGCCATCATCGCCATCAATCTTTCCAGTGCCTTCCACACGACCCGGCTGGCCGTACCGGCAATGCGGGAGGCCAACTGGGGCCGTGTCATCAATATCGCATCGGCGCATGGCCTTGTCGCGTCGGCGCAGAAGTCGGCCTACGTGGCAGCCAAGCACGGCATTGTCGGATTCACGAAATCGGTGGCACTCGAAACGGCCACCACCGGCGTCACCTGCAATGCGATCTGTCCGGGATGGGTCTTGACGCCGCTGGTGCAAAAGCAGATCGATGACCGCTCGGCGCGCGAAGGTATTTCAGTCGCCCAGGCGCAGAACGACCTGCTGGGTGAAAAGCAGCCGTCGCTGCAATTCACCACAGTCGATCAGTTAGGCGGGCTCGCGGTGTTCCTGTGCTCGCCGGCGGCCGATCAGGTGCGGGGCGTCGCCTGGCAGGTCGACGGCGGCTGGACCGCGCAGTAGGCGACGTCCAGCCCCAGCCTGCAGCAGGCGGTCTTACTTGAGCTGCACAGAGCCCGAGACGTTGACGATGACGGTCGTGGTGCCGGCTTCGATCGGCACCGGCGCGTCGGCCGAAGCCATCTTTGCGCCTGCATCCATTGCCATCATGCGCGGGCGGATCGGGCCGCCCATGTGGGCGTTGACCGACACCTCGCGAAGCGTATAGCCACTGAAGCCGAAGCGCTTGGCGAGTTCGTCGGCGCGTTGCTTGAAGTTGTCGATTGCAAGCGCCTGTGCTTCAGTTTGCGACTTGGCCTGCTGCTCACGGCTCAGGCTGAAGCCGACGTTGCTGACGGTCAGCGTAGAGATCTTCGCCGCCGTCTGGGCGATGCGCGGGAAGTCCCGGCCTTCGAGAACCAGTTCGGCGGTGCCTTGCCAGCCCGTCAGCTTGCCGTCGCGGCTGCGTCGGGGAAAGAGGCTGAAACTGCCGGTGTGAACGTCGAGTTGGCCCGCCTGGGCGTTCTTGCGCACTTCGGTGAGCGCTGCATCGAGGGCCGTCTTCAGCTGGCTCTGGACGCTGGCGGCGTCGGAGCCGTCGCGCGTGGTCGAAAGCGTCATGCTGAGTTGGTCCTGCTGCACCTCGACCGACGAGTCGGCCGACAGTTGCAGCACATTCTGCGGTGATGGCAGCGTCACGTTCTGGGACCATGCAGCGGTGGCACTCATCAGGACGGCGCATACCGCGAGTCGTTTGATGTTGATCAATTCAGGAAACCTCAAGTCAGGTGGTGGAAAGTAGGCGGCGCCCGCACGGGGCGCCACTCAGCGACGCGGCCGTCCTGGCGAATCCAGCGTGATGCCCTTGGTAGCGGGTACCGGTGCGATACGGTCCATACGGTCGATTCGGTCAGCAGTCTGGGTTTCTGCCGACCTGGCAATATCCTGCCGCGGAGCCGGAGACCATTGCTGGCGCACCTGCTGCCTCAGCTGCGCCAACTCTGCAGCTGTCAGGCGGCGGCCGCCAGCCATCTCGCTGCGCTTGACACCGATACTGGGCCGTTGCGCGTCGGAGCCGTCGCTCCGCCGCTGGTCGTTGACGTTCATGAAGCTGAAGCTCCCCGCCCAGCCGGTGAGGCAGAAGGTCGTGAGCAAGACAGGTACCGCGAATTTATTGGTTTTCATAAGGATTGCGAGACTTCCAAGCCCACTTTGCCATCGCTGCGCAATGCGGGAACGTCCGGAAGGCTAGCGGCCGCAAGTTTTGTAACTTAGTGTCAAACCTTTCGGGAAACCGGCTCAACGACTCCGCAACACCCTCAAAATTGGTGCTGTTACAAATTTGGCGTTGTAAAAATGAATCAAGCTCCAGCACGCACAGACAAGATCGTGATCGTCGACGACGACGCACGCATCCGCGACCTACTCCGCCGCTACCTCACTCAGGAAGGTTTCGAGGTGATCGTGGCCGAAGACGGCAAGGCTCTCAATCGCATCCTGCTGCGAGACACGGTCGACCTGATCGTCCTCGACCTCATGATGCCCGGTGAGGACGGCCTTTCGGTCTGCCGACGACTGCGCGCAGCCAACGACCGCACCCCCATCATCATGCTCACGGCCAAGGGTGAGGACGTGGACCGTATCGTCGGCCTCGAGGTTGGCGCCGACGACTACCTCGGCAAGCCCTTCAATCCACGCGAGTTGCTGGCCCGCGTGCACGCGGTGCTCCGCCGCCGTCCGCCGCTCGAAGCACCAGGCGCGCCATCGACCGACAACGAAACGGTGAACTTCGGGCCGTTCAGCTTTGACCTCGGCTCGCGCACGCTCAAGAAGGATGGTGAAGAGTTGTCCTTGACCACTGGCGAGTTTGCGATGTTGAAGGCGCTCGTGCGTCATCCCAGACAGCCGCTTTCTCGCGAAAAGCTGGCGCAGCTGGCGCGCGGCCGCGAGTTCGAGCCCTTCGACCGCAGCCTCGACGTCCAGATCTCGCGCCTGCGCAAACTGGTCGAGTCGGATGCCGCAGCGCCACGCTACATCCAGACTGTCTGGGGCGTTGGCTACGTGTTCGTGCCGGACGGCACGACCTGAAAGCGTCGAGATCCGTGGCCGCCACGATCGGCCCCCAGACCACCCAGCCGAGCCCGCTCGCAGAGGACAGCTCCCAGGGCACGCTGCCGAGCCCGCTGGACGCCCTCGGCCATCGTCGGCGCCGGACCCGGCTGCAGCTCGGGCTGAGTCTTTTCTGGCGGACCTTCTTCTTGCTCGTGCTGCTGCTGGTCGGCTGCACGGTCGCTTGGCTGCAGACTTTTCGCGCGCTCGAATACGAGCCGCGCGCCATCCAGACCGCGCACCAGATTGCCTCGCTCGTGAACCTCACTCGCGCGGCGCTGGTGTATTCGGACGCCATCACCCGCGTTTCGCTCATCAAGACGCTGGCCGACCAGGAAGGCGTGCGCATCCTGCCGCGCGAACCCGGCGATCGCTTCCTGCCCTACACCAGCGGCGCGCTGGACCAGCGGGTCACCGAGGAGCTGATCGCCCGCCTCGGCGAGGGAACGACGGTGGCGAGCCGCGTCAACGACGAGCCCGGCCTCTGGATCGGCTTCACCATCGAAAGCGATACCTATTGGCTGCTGGTCGACCCCACCCGCTTCAGCCGGCTCGATCGCCGAACCTGGCTCATCTGGCTCGCGACCACCATGGCGCTGTCGCTGGCGGGCGCGGCGCTGATCACCCGGCTGATCAACCGGCCGCTCAAGCAGTTGTCGCAGGCAACGATGCAGGTGCGCGAAGGCGAATACGAGGCGCACCGCCTGGACGAGCGCGCCCGGACCAACGAAATCCGGGCGGTGAACGTCGGCTTCAACCGCATGGCCGACCAGCTCGCCAAGATCGAGCAGGATCGCGCCGTGATGCTCGCCGGCATTTCGCACGACCTGCGAACTCCGCTGGCGCGATTGCGGCTCGAAACCGAAATGAGCGTGGCCGATGAGGACGCGCGCGATCACATGGCCGCCGACATTGCGCAGCTCGACGCGATCATCGACAAGTTCCTCGACTACGCGCGCCCGGACCATGTGGACTTCAAGCCCGTGCTGCTGCGTGACGTGATCGACGCCTGCACCTATGCCGTTCAGGATCATGAGGACATCAAGATCACGGTCGACGTGGCGTCCGATCTGCGGGTGATGGCTGACGAAGTCGAGTTGCAGCGCGTGATCTCCAACCTCGTCGAGAACGCACGGCGCTACGGCAAGACGCCATCGACGGGCGTGGCCGATATCACGATCCAGGCGCAGGCGCACAACGATGCGGTGCTGATCAAGGTGCGCGACCACGGCGCGGGCGTCGCACCTGCCCTGCTTTCGCAGCTGAGCAAGCCGTTTTTCCGGGGTGACGTGGCGCGAACTTCCGCGGCCGGCGCCGGGCTGGGTTTGTCCATCGTCACGAAGAACATCGAGCGCATGGGCGGCACCTTTGCACTCACGAGCACGCCAGGACGCGGACTGGCTGCGCACATTCGCATGCCGCGTGCGGCATCGGCCAAACCTGATCCTTCAGCATCGAAGGACAAGGAGGCACAAGGCCAGGCAAAAAGGGAATTCGGCGTTCAGCGGTAAATCAGCACGATGGCGCGCGCTTCCATGGCGAGGCCCTCGCCCACTGGCCCGAGTTTTTCGGCGGTCTTTGCTTTCACGTTGACTTGGTCGATGTCGACGGCAAGCGTCGCGGCGATGCGCTTGCACATCGCCGGGATGTGAGGCGCGAGCTTCGGCGCTTGCGCGATGACGGTGCTGTCGACATTGCCGATCTGCCAGCCCGCGGCACGCACCCGTTGTGCGGCCTCGGCCAGCAAGACAGCCGAGTCCGCGCCGAGAAACTGCGGATCGGTGTCCGGAAAATGCCGCCCGATGTCGCCGAGGCCCGCCGCACCCAGCAATGCATCCGTGATCGCATGCAGCAGCACATCGGCGTCCGAATGACCCAGCAGGCCGGTGATGTGCGGCACTTCGACGCCGCCGAGCACCAGCTTGCGGCCGGCGACCAGCTGGTGAACATCCCAGCCCTCGCCGATGCGGAAGTTGAAATCAATCATGGTGCGTCGTCCGCCGGCTGCGCAGGATCGCTTCGGCGAGCGCAAAGTCCTCCGGGAACGTGAGCTTGAAGTTCTGGCCGCTTCCTGGAACCAGCAGTGGCGCGAGGCCGACCGACTCGATGGCACTGGCCTCGTCCGTCACTGCATCACCGGCGCGCTCCAGCGCATCGAGCAGCATGCCGATGCGAAACATCTGCGGCGTCTGGGCAAGCCATTTGTCGGCGCGGGTTGCCGTGCTGGCGACGCGCCCTTCTGGCGAGGCGACCTTGAGCGTGTCCGCCAGGCGATGCGCCAGCAAACCGCCGACGGCGTCGTGTTCGCAAGCAGCGATCAGGGCTTCGATCTGCGTCGGCGTCACCAGACAGCGCGCTGCGTCATGAACCAACACCCAATCGTGAGGCCCGGCCCCAGCCTGGCGCAGTGCTCGCAGGCCATTGCGGACCGTGGCCGCGCGCGTGGCGCCTCCGACTCGCAGCAGGTGTTCACCTGCCGCCGGGAAGCGAGGAAGAACGATCCCCACGTCAGCGTCTTCCGGCACCACCGCCAGCGCGATGCCCTCGAACAGACCCTTGAGAGACCGGAAGACCTCCAGCGTGTGCTCCACCATCGGGCGGCCAGCGATGCGCTGATACTGCTTCGGCCCCTGTCCACCGGCGCGAATTCCGGACCCCGCGCAAGGGATCAGAACGAAAAATCTGGAAGCTGACATGGGTGCGACATTGGCCTGCGACAAAAGAGCAGCCATTCTAGAATCCGCTTTCACACCCCTCGCCGCCCGGCGCGGGGTGTTCTGCATTCCCCGGGCATTTTCAGGCTTCCCAGGCTCTCCAGGCACTTCATGGACCTCCCTCAACTCACGGCCGGCAAGCGTTTCACGCTGCCGCGCCCACCGCTGTCGGCCGATGCACTGTTGCTGGCGCAATTGGCTCAACGCGAAAAGTCTGCCGGCCGTGCAACCGCCGTGATCACCGCGGACGCGACCGATGCACAGCGCCTCATCGATGAGATCGCATTCTTTGCGCCCGACCTGCGCTGTGCGCTCTTTCCGGACTGGGAGACGCTCCCCTACGACGCCTTCTCGCCGCACCAGGATCTGATCAGCGAGCGTCTGGCAACCCTCTGGCGCATCAGCCAGAAAGAGGCCGACGTGGTGCTCGTCCCGGCGACCACGGCGCTCTACCGGCTCGCGCCGCCCGGGTTCCTCGCGGGCTACACCTTCCAGTTCAAGAGCGGTCAGAAGCTTGAAGAGGCGAAGCTCAAGGCCCAACTCACACTGGCTGGCTACAGCCACGTCACGCAAGTCGTGAGTCCCGGTGAATACGCAGTGCGCGGCGGGCTGATCGATCTGTTTCCCATGGGCTCCCCAGTGCCCTTCCGTGTCGACCTGTTCGATGACGAGATCGATTCGATCCGCACCTTCGACCCGGACACGCAGCGCAGCCTCTATCCGGTACCCGAAGTGCGCCTGTTGCCGGGCCGCGAGTTCCCGATGGACGACGATGCGCGCACGCGCTTTCGCAGCCGCTGGCGCGAACTTCTCGAAGGCGACCCCACCCGCAGCCGCATCTACAAGGACATGGGCAATGGCGTCGCGACGGCGGGCATCGAGTACTACCTGCCACTTTTCTTCGAAGAAACCGCGACCGTCTTCGATTACCTCGGCAGCGAAGCCACCGTCGTGCTGCACGGTGACCTCGAACCCGCTTTCCAGCATTTCTGGCAGGACACCGGCGAGCGCTACCGACTGGTGCGTGGTGATCCCGAACGGCCGGCGTTGCCGCCCGAAGCACTTTTCCTGAATGCCGAGCAGTTCTACCAGCGCGCCAAGCCCTACGCACAACTCGCCATCCGCGGCGATGTGGCGACCGAAGCGCCTTACGCCGAATTCGACGTGCTTCCGGCCTTTGCCGTGGTTCGCGGCGCGGACGACCCGCTTGTCAAGCTCAAGGAACACATCCGCGTCACGCCGCACCGCGTGCTTTTCATCGCCGAAAGCGACGGCCGGCGCGAAAGCCTGCTCGACTTCCTGCGCGCCAGTGGCGTCGGTCCGCCGGCCTTCGATTCGCTCGCCGAATTCGAGGCGTCGCCGGACGAGAAGATCGGCATCGCCACCGCCGCGCTGGTCTCCGGTTTTGCATGGCGTGAACAAGGCATCGACCTCGTCACCGAAACCGAACTCTTCGCCGCCGCGCCGACTACGCGCCGCCGCAACCGCAAACAGGAGCAAGTCAGCGATGTCGAGGCTCTGATCAAGGACCTGAGCGAGCTCGCCATCGGCGATCCAGTGGTCCATTCCGCTCACGGCATCGGGCGCTATCGCGGGCTGATCAACATGGATCTCGGCCAGGGCACGGGACCTGACGGCAAGCCCCTGATGCAGGAAATGCTGCATCTGGAATATGCCGACAAGGCCACGCTCTACGTCCCAGTGTCCCAACTGCATCTCATCAGCCGGTATACCGGCGTCAGCGCCGACGAGGCGCCCCTGCACAAGCTCGGCTCCGGCCAGTGGGAAAAGGCCAAGCGCAAGGCGGCGGAGCAAGTGCGCGATTCGGCTGCCGAGTTGTTGAACATCTACGCGCGCCGTGCCGCGCGTGAAGGCCACGCATTCCGCTTCTCCGCGGCCGACTATGAGGTCTTCGCCAACGATTTCGGATTCGACGAGACGGCCGACCAGAAGGCCGCCATTCACGCGGTCATCCAGGACATGATTTCGCCGCAGCCGATGGACCGCCTGGTTTGCGGCGACGTGGGGTTCGGCAAGACCGAAGTGGCGTTGCGCGCCGCATTCATCGCGATGACTGGCGGCAAGCAGGTCGCCTTCCTCGCGCCCACCACGCTCCTGGCTGAACAGCACTATCAGACACTGGTCGACCGTTTCGCGAAATGGCCAGTCAAGGTCGCCGAGATGAGCCGCTTCCGCTCGGCCAAGGAAATCACCGCCGCATCCAAGGGCCTCGCCGATGGCAGCATCGACATCGTGGTCGGCACGCACAAGCTGCTTTCGCAATCGGTCAAGTTCAAGAACCTGGGCCTGCTGATCATCGACGAGGAGCATCGCTTCGGGGTGCGCCACAAGGAAGCGATGAAGGCACTGCGCGCGGAAGTCGACGTGCTGACGCTCACCGCCACGCCGATCCCGCGCACGCTGGGCATGGCGCTCGAAGGCCTGCGCGACCTGAGCGTCATCGCCACCGCGCCGCAGCGGCGACTCGCGATCAAGACCTTCGTGCGCAATGAGGGCACGGGCGTGATCCGCGAAGCCGTGCTGCGCGAACTCAAGCGCGGCGGACAGGTCTACTTTCTGCACAACGAGGTCGAGACGATCCAGAACCGCCGCCAGAAGCTGGAAGAAATCCTGCCGGAAGCGCGCATCGCCGTGGCCCATGGCCAGATGCCCGAGCGCGAACTCGAGCGCGTGATGCGCGACTTCGTGGCCCAGCGCTACAACCTGCTGCTGTGCTCGACCATCATCGAGACCGGCATCGACGTGCCGAGCGCCAACACCATCGTGATGAGCCGCGCCGACAAATTCGGCCTGGCGCAGTTGCACCAATTGCGTGGCCGCGTTGGCCGCAGCCACCATCAGGCCTATGCCTATCTGATGGTGCCGGACATCGATGGTCTGACCAAGCAAGCGGCGCAGCGGCTCGACGCCATCCAGCAGATGGAAGAACTGGGATCGGGCTTCTATCTTGCGATGCACGACCTGGAGATTCGCGGCGCCGGCGAAGTTCTCGGCGAAAACCAGAGCGGCAACATGATGGAGATCGGCTTCCAGCTCTACAACGAGATGCTGTCCGAGGCCGTTCGCTCGCTCAAGGCCGGCAAGGAGCCCGATCTGCTGTCGCCGCTCAGCGTGACGACCGAGATCAACCTGCACGCACCCGCCCTTCTGCCCGACGACTACTGTGGTGACGTGCATCTGCGCCTGTCGTTCTACAAGAAGCTCGCGACGGCCAAGACGCCAGACCAGATCGACACGCTTCTGGAAGAAATCGTCGATCGCTTCGGCAAGCTGCCGCCGCAGGCACAGACATTGATCGACGTGCACCGACTGCGCGTGCTCGCGCGACCCTACGGCGTGACGAAGGTCGATGCGGCGCCTGGTGTGATCAACATCACCTTCAAGAAGGACCCGCCGATCGATTCGATGAACATCATCAACCTGATCCAGAAGAACAAGCACATCAAGCTCGCGGGCAACGAAAAGCTGCGCATCGAACGCGAGTTGAAGGAGCCCAAGGACCGCGCGCAGATGGTGCGCGACGTGCTTCGCAGCCTGGGCCAACCCAAAATACAGGAAGCCGCAACGGCATGAACGCCAAAGAACATTCGCCCGGGCTCGTCGTCCAGCGCTTCACGCCGCCGCTGGCGCTCGCCGATTTCAAGCTGATCGCGTTCGACATGGATTCGACGCTGATCAACATCGAGTGCATCGACGAGATTGCCGATGCGGTGGGCAAGAAGGCTGAGGTGGCCGCGATCACCGAGGCCACCATGCGTGGCGAGATCAAGGACTTCAAGGAAAGCCTGCGCCGCCGCGTGGCACTGCTGAAGGGCGTGCCCGTCGACGCGTTGCAGAGGGTCTATGACGAGCGGCTGCGACTGAACCCCGGCGCGGAGAAGCTCGTCTCGGCCTGCAAGGCGGCTGGCATGAAGGTGCTGCTGGTCTCTGGCGGCTTCACGTTCTTTGCCAATCGGGTGAAGGATCGACTGGACATCGACTTCGCGCGCTCGAACCTGCTGGACGAAGCCGAAGGCCGGCTCACCGGGCAGGTCGTGCAGCAATCGTGGGGCGACATCTGCGACGGAGCCGAGAAGCGGCGGACCTTGCTGGAAGTGGCGTCGCTGCTCGGCATTTCCCCCGGCGAAACGATTGCGGTCGGCGACGGCGCCAACGACTTGCCGATGATGGGCGAAGCCGGTCTCTCGGTGGCCTATCACGCCAAGCCGAAGGTGCGCGAACAAGCCATGGTCGCGATCAACGAGGGCGGTCTCGACCGTCTGCTCGAACTACTGAGGTGACACCATGACCCACCCCACCGAAGCCAGCGACAAGAATCCGCCGGCAGCCTCGGACATCTTGCATGCCGATCGGCGCTTTGGCACCGAGCACGGCAGCATTCACAAGCCGATTCATACGGCGGTGCAGTTCGGCTTCGACCGGGTGGAAGACCTCATCGGCGTGTTCCAGGGCACGCTCAAGGGCAGCTACAGCTATGCACGCCAGGGCACGCCGACCACGGCGGCGCTCGAAGCCAAGATCACGTTGCTCGAACAAGGCATCGGCACCGTCTGTTTTTCCACCGGCATGGCTGCCATCAGTGCGGTCTTTCTCACGCTGCTGCGGGCCGGCGATCACATGGTCTCGAGCCATTTCGTGTTCGGCAACACCAACAGCCTTTTCGGCACGCTGGGCGACCTGGGCGTCGGTGTCACCAAGGTCGATGCGGGCTCGGTGGACAACGTGCGCGCCGCGCTGCGGCCGGAAACGCGGCTGGTCTTTGTCGAAACCGTTGCCAATCCCGGCACGCAGATTCCGGACATCGAAGCGATCGGCGCGCTGTGCCGCGAACGTGGGCTGCTCTACGTCGTCGACAACACGATCACATCGCCTGCCCTCTTCCTGCCAAAGACAGTTGGCGCGGGGCTCGTCGTGAATTCTCTGACCAAGACCATCGGCGGACATGGCGCCGCACTGGGCGGAGCGGTGACCGACACGGGGCTTTTCGACTGGTCGGCGTACCCCAACATCTCGGCGAGCTATCGCAATCTCGATGCGCGTCAGCAGGGATTGCAGCAGCTTCGCAAGAAGGGGCTGCGCGACATGGGGGCATCGCTGTCGCCCGAGCAAGCCCACCGCATCAGCCTCGGCGCCGAAACCCTCGCGCTGCGCGTGGCACAGACCAGCGCGACCGCGTTGTCGCTCGCCCGCTTTCTGCAGACCCACCCGGCGGTCGGCGCTGTGCACTATCCGATGCTGGAAAGCCATCCGAAGCACGCGCTGGCACTGCGGCACTTCAAAGCGGGCTCTTGGCTGCTCGCATTCGAATTGCGCGAAGGCATCGACATGCTCGCGGCGCTTGACCGGCTCAGGCTTCCGATCAAGGCGACCGGACTGGGCGACAACCGCACGCTGGTGATTCCGGTTGCGCCGACGATCTACTGGGAAGCCGGAGCCAAGGTGCGCGCCGAGATGGGCATTGCCGATGGGCTCGTGCGCGTCTCCGTCGGGCTGGAATCCGCGGACGAACTGATCGCGGATTTCGATCGCGCTCTGGGTTCAGACATTCGCGCCTGACTGGCTGCGCCTTCGCTCAGGCTGCCGGCACGGCTGCACCCACTTGCTGATAGACCGCCATCTCGAAAGCGATGAGCGTCTCGACGACCGGCATGTCGAAGAAGGGAAGCACCTGGGTCATCAGCACGCCGCCGATCCCTTTCGAGCGGTCGATCCAGTAGTACGAATTGAAGACGCCCGCCCAGTCTCCGGTTCCTTTGCTGCGCATGCCCGGCAGGTCGGCCAGCGTGAGATGGAAGCCCAACCCCCAGGACTGCGGAACCGGAAGTGAAGGAACATCGTTCGACAAATCCGGCATCGCCGACTTGATCAGTGCGGGCAGTTGGATGTCGCCAAGGTGGTTTTGCAGCGCCAACTCCACGGTCGCTGGCTTGAGAATGCCGGCGCCGTCGTTCAGCCAGGCCTGCACGAAGCGGCCATAGTCCTGTACCGATCCGTAAGAGCCGTGGCCGGCGGCGTCCCACTCCGAGGTGGGCGGCAAGTCATAGGGTGACGGCACGAGCTTGCCGTCCGGCTGGCGCTGCATCACGCGGAGCAATCGAGCCCGCTGCTCGGTGCTGGGCTCGAAGGTCGAATCAGTCATTCCCAGCGGCCCATAGACGTGCTGCTGCAAATAGCTGCCGAGGCTCTGACCCGAAAGCTTTTCCACGATGAGCCCGAGCCAGTCGCTGTTGACGCCGTATTCCCACGCAGTGCCCGGGTCGTTGACCATTGGCACCGAGAGGCTGCGCTTGAGCCCCGACAGCGCGTTCGGCTCTCCCGTCAGCGAGTGGTACTGGACCAGCTTTTCATTGAGGAAGAAGTACCCGAGCCCGGCCGAGTGCGTCATGAGCTGACGCACAGTGGCTTTGGTGGCGGGCGGGCGCAGGCGCGGCTTGTCGCCGTCGAAGCCGTCCAGAACGGCCAACTCCCCGAACTCCGGCAGGATCGATTCGACCGCGGCGTCGAGGCTCAGCCGCCCCTGCTCCACAAGCTGCAGCGCGGCGGTGGTGGCAACCGCCTTGGTCATGGACGCATTGCGGAACAAGGTGTGCTCGGTGGCCTCGCCGGCCGCGTGATGGAACAGCTGACCGTTGCGGTCGACCACCACCGCCGCAATGCCATGCAGAGCGCCTTTCGATACAGAGCCATCCAGCAACGCCGCAATGGCCGAACCGTCGAATGCCATGATCATCTCCAGTTTGTTGAAGGGAAATCGCGCGCGGGACATTCTGCGCTCGAAGCGATTCGGGGCTTCATCCTTTTCACTGATGGGGGTCTTTGCAGATTCGGGCGCGCACTTGCTCTTTAGACTTGCCGCCATGAATCGCAGAAACATCGTGCTCTCCGCCCTCTCCGCCCTCACTGCAGGGTTTGCGCCATTCGCATTGGCCGCCCCGCAGTTTCAGGAAAAGACCGAATGGTCCCGCTTCTTCGCCGAGGCGAATGTTCAAGGCAGCATCGTCGTGCTCGACGCCCGCGGCAAGTCCCCGCAGGCCCTGGTCTACAACCCGGCGCGCGCCGAGCGGCGCTACTCGCCGGCGTCGACCTTCAAGATTCCGCACAGCCTGTTCGCGCTCGACGCCGGCCTGCTGAACGATGAATTCCAGGTCATCCCCTGGGACGGCGTAAAGCGATCGCAGCCTGCCTGGAACCAGGACCAGAACCTGCGCTCCGCGATCAGAAACTCGACGGTCTGGGTCTTCGAGCGCTTCGCCAAGGAACTTGGCGAAGAACGCGAGGTTGCCTACATGCGAAAGATCGGCTACGGCAATGCGGTTGCCACTGGCGACAAGCCGTTCTGGGTCGAAGGCGATCTCGCCATTTCATCCTTCGAGCAGATCGATTTCCTGCAGCGGCTTTACCGAAACCAGCTGCCCTTCAAGGTCGAGCACCAGAGGCTCGTGAAGGACGTGCTCGTCAATGAAGCGGGGCCGGACTGGATCCTACGGGGCAAGACCGGGTGGACCGGCAAGCTCGGCTGGTGGGTCGGCTGGGTCGAATGGCCGACCGGCCCCGTGTTCTTCGCCATGAACATGGACACTCCGAAGAGGCTCGCCGACCTTCCGAAGCGGCAGAGCATCACGCGAAGCGTTCTGCTCTCGATCGACGCGCTACCTAAAGCCCAGTAGGCGCATCAAGGCGCAGTAGGCCAGGACGGCGCGCCCGCTATCAGAGCGCCGCCCCAAGCCGCGCGACGCCTTCCTGAATCTTCTCGACGTTCGCGGTGGCAAAGCTCAGCCGCAGCGTTGCGAGGTCGGGCTTTTCCGCAAAGAAGGGAGCGCCCGGCACGAAGGCCACGAGCTTCTCGATGGCGCGCTTGGCGAGCACATTGGCGTCGGCGACCTTGCCATTGGCGCCGGTCAGGCGCGCCCAGAAGAACAATCCGCCACCGGGCTGCGTGAAGCTGATCGCATCGCCGAGCTCCTTCTGCAGCGCCGCCCCCATGGCCTGTGCACGCTCGGCGTACACCTTGCGCACATTAGCGAGCGTCGCCGGCATCCGGCCGCTTTTCAGATACTGCGCCGCCGTCGCCTGCGCGAACGTGCTGGTGTGCGCATCGCTGAACTGCTTGCACATCGTGGCCTTTGCCAGGAGTTCGGCCGGGCCAATCATCCAGCCAATGCGCAGACCCGGGCTCAGTACCTTGCTGAGACTGCCGCAGTGCACCACCAGCTCACGGCTGCCGGGCACGTCGCGGGTCAGCGACATGATCGAAGGCGGTGGTGCCTTGTCGAAATAGAGATCGCCGTAGGGGTCGTCCTCGACGATCAGCGTCTGGTGCTTCACCGCCATTTCCAGCACCTTCTTGCGCCGCTCCAGGCTCAGCATCGCGCCGCTTGGATTGCCGAAAGTCGGGATGAGGTAGACGAACTTCGGCTTGTGCTCGGCGATCAGCTTTTCGAGTTCATCGGTGCGCACGCCGTTGGCGTCGATGGGCGCGCTGATCAACTGCGCGCCATAGAGGCGAAAGCACTGGATGGTTGCCAGGAAAGTCGGGCCTTCGACGATGACCTTGTCGCCGGGGGAAATGAGCGTCTTGCCGAGCAGATCTAGCGCCTGCTGGCTGCCGGTGGTGACGATGAGACCGCTCGGGTCGACTTCAACGCCCTTGGTCTTCATGAAGGCGCTGAGTTGCGTGCGCAACGGCTCGTAGCCTTCGGTCGCGCCATATTGCAATGCACCGCCGGCCTCTTCGGCCAGGGCCCTGGAGCTGGCTTCCCTCAGCCCTTCGACATCGAACATCGCGCTGTCCGGAAAGCCGCCTGCAAAGCTGATGATGCCGGGCGTGCCGAGCAGCTTGAAGAGTTCGCGGATGGCGGAGGTTTCAACATTGTCGAGACGGGAAGCGAATTGCATGTCGGGGCCTTCTGTCGAAGAGTTGCAGGCGTCCATTGTCGCAGGGGGACTAGGATGGTCTGCAAACAAGCCCGGGCCTTGCGTGATCTGGAGCCATGAGTTCCAAACGCGTGAGGCGCCGGACGCAGCTCGGTCAGGGCTTGAATATGTCGACGAAGAAGACGCGCAAGCGCGAATCCTCGACGAGATGGATCGGGTGGCGCCCTGGCGCGCGTTGGTGCAGATCGTCGAGCCACTCAGCCCGAGGGCAAAGACTGGCCGCCCGCCGTTCGCCATCGAGACGATGCTTCGCATTGGGTCGCCGCCTTCAGCACCTTCTCGTGCACATTGACGTCACGGGCAGCCTGCGGCACGGCCACGCCCTCATTCCTCCACCAACATGGCTGCTTCACGCTTGAACTCTAGGCTGAATTGCCTTCTCGTTCGCGTGAACCACCTCCCGTTTCAAAGACACCTTAAAAAGGGGTCTTTGAAACCGGCAGCAGCCCACTCCGCCCGTCACGCCACGAGTTGGTGTGCCCGCGAAACATCTATCAGCTCAGCTCCATGAGGCTCGAGACGCTCACTCGCAGGAGGCCGATGACAGTGATACGGCGACCTCTTCTTTGTATCGATCAAGCTTACGTCACCGGCAACATGACAATGCCGCCACGCGATCACTTGGCGGCGCTCATCAGCGCGCCGAGCACGAGGCACTGACCCAACTCGTCGATATCCCGCGCGGCCGAACCCGAACCGGACCGATGTTGATCTCGATGCCGCCACTCGGCTTGCGCACTGGTCAGTGCTCGGATGTCGCTGTCATCTGCGCAGGTTCAATCAAATAAGCCCGCAACATACGGGACACGTGACAGACAAAGCGCAGACAGGCATACTCGCGTGGGTCGAGGGTTAGTCAGGAGTGGTAGTTCAGTTGGTTAGAATACCGGCCTGTCACGCCGGGGGTCGCGGGTTCGAGTCCCGTCCGCTCCGCCACATAGCTATGAAATACGGGCCTTTTCGGCCCGTTTTTCTTTTCTACCCGCCAACGCGCCGGCCATTCTTTGAATGGACCAAAAAGGGCTACTTCCGCGCTTGGGCGCCGCATACCGGGTCCTCCCGGGAGAGGCCGCGCACGGAGTGCTCTGGCCGCATGCACTCTCTGGTTCTGGCCGTGCCCTGGAGGAACGTAAGGACGAGGATGCGCGAGAAGTGCGGCATGAGAGCGAAGGGGCAGGACCAGATTGCCGCGCTCGAGCCCCATCAAGGCTGCGCATGCGATCCAAAAGCGGCAATGAGTCTGCCTCGCCTTCAACGAAAACGCGACGGCGTAGAGCACGGCAGCCAGGTACAGCATGCCGGCGAGCAGCGCGGTCGCGGTGTCGAGTGTGGTCTCGCTCATGGGGCGCTTTGCCTCGACGCCTTGCCGTCCCGGTCTGGCTCGGCGGCACCGCGCCCGGGTTTTGCCGGCACCAAATAGGCGCCGTGCAGGCGCTGCAACTTCAGCAGCAACGGCAGATGCTTGGGCACCCATTGGGGATATCCGCGCCTTCGGTGCGGCAGCGCGAGGGCGTATTGCGGTGCAGGCCGGTCATACGGCAGAAGTCGGAGACCCTCCGGCGCAGGGCGGCTAGCGCCGCGCCGAATTCGTCCAAGGTCATGGCGATTGCCCTCACGTGCGGAAATGGTAGATGAATTCCCGGATATGTGCGATTTGCAGCTTGTTAGGCACAGTATTTAATATGGCGCCGTTGTGTTAACCGTTGTTAGCGCTCTTCCGCACACATTCAGGAATATCCAACGCCAACAAGGACTTGGGCGCAGGGCTGGAAGTGCTCAAGAAATAGGCATCATCGCTCGACGGGAAGTCATCCACAATCCGTCAGGGCGCTTCGTCTTTCTTGGCCACCATGGGTCCTACGCAGCCAGCAGCGCAACCATTCGCACGCGCGCAGAAGGCTATTCCGTTCCGCGCAGAATGGAATTTTCAACGATTCCGATGACGGCGGACCACTGGCACTAGATTCGGCCAGTCGATGCCTTTTTCAGCCGCGTCGAGCACCGCACTTGCATCGGCGTAGCGGTCAGCATTTGTCGGCGCGCCGAAGGCGACGTAGTAATAACGATCGCCTTTCGGCGCCTTTACTTCGCAAAGTAGACTGCAACCCGAGGCGCGAGTGGTCCCCGTCTTACCCCAAGTCACGTTATGGCTGCTGTTTCGAATGAAGTTTGCCGAATGCGCAATAACGATTTTCCGTGCTTGAGGCCCCCCGACGGTCACTGACAGTTTTGCCTTCGACCATATCCGCGAGATTTCGGGGTGATTTTGGTCCGAGATTTCGCATAACAGCGCTAAGTCACGGGCGCTGGACAAGTTGTTTCCGCCGTCCAGGCCCGAGGGGTTGCCCCAACGGCTGTTCTTCATGCAAAGTGCCTTACTTACGGTGTTCATCTCGGCGACGAATCGCGCCAAGCCACTTCCCTTCTTCTCCTCCTGTTCAAGAATCATCGAGCCGATGGTCCGTGCCCACACGGAGGTAGTTACATTAGAAGACGGAAGTCCCATATTGGCAAGCGCGTCGTCCACATGAAGGATGTCCCCGGCCACGAGGTTGTTAGCTGAGCCCCCGGTGGCGTCCTCGGGGCGACACACTAGTTGGACGTCGAGAGCCTTCAGCCTCTTTAACCAGAGCAGCCCGGTATAGGCGGTCAGCAGCTTCGTCATAGATCCAGGCCGCAGAGCCTTGTCGGCGCCCTTGCCCCAAATCTCTACACCATCAAAGCCGTTAAAAGGCTTTGATCGGATTACAGCCGATGCGGATGTCAGCACGGGCTCTAGCCACGGGGAAAGCTCATCCCCGGGTGCATGACCGTCGCCCAAGCCTGCCACCGAAACGGTAGGCCCATACGGTGAGGTCTCGTGCTCTGTTACTTGTCTGAATTCAAGGTCCAACCTGGCCTACCAATTTATTCTAGAGATAGGGCGCGATTAAGCAGATCCCCTAGCGTTGCAAAAATACCTCCCATTACATTCCATATTTTTTCATAGATCAGAAATTTCTGTTTCAGACTTGTCCTAATTTTTTGGCAGCACGTGAGGCGCCGCCAGTTTGTTTTTGAGTTGATATGCTGCATTTGCTCAGTGAATGCTACAAATCTCTGAGTCACATCATTGTTTAATAAAAGGTAAAAGAAAGTTCTAATGAAACTTAGAAGAATTGCAATTCTTCCATCTCTGCTTTTTAGTGGACTGTTTTGGCTTCAAAATGCAAACGCGCAGGCGTCCTTAACAATAATACGAATTACCCGGTAGCAATATTCGGGTTTTTTACGCCTTCCGGTGAGAACGCATTGCCGGATCAACAGGATGTTCTTTCCGAATGAAATTCCCGACTATGTTGAGAACATGGCAAGACAGACGTATGCGATCAGAAAAGCATATAACCTGCTTGGTTTTCGTGATCCTCTTGAAAGTGCACGTTTTCGATCTGCCACGTACATAGATATTAATCTAGTGAACCAATCGCGTATGGTCGTAGCGCAGCCACTGCCTGCAAGCATGGAGGAAATGCAGTCGCGGGTTTTTTCTCAGAATTTTCCTTATGACTTCTGGAGCCGATTGGCGAGCTTTATGGACGAAGCTGATCGGAGCATGCAGCTTCCATACGACCTTAGATCTGCGACTTATACCGACGGCAGTGCAATATTCAAAGATGATCTTGTCCGTGGTCTTCCTTTCCTCAGCGTTGTTATGCAATCCTTGGATGCAGAAGACGGCATTGTGGCGAGTTTGAATGGTTGGCCGGAATACGATTGGAAGGGCAACCAGACGAGCGCCGTATTCAACACCCGAATTCTCAAGGTCATCCAGCGTGCTGTTCGCCGAAGCGGTGTTCGAAACAATGAAATAGACGCTTTTCTAGCGATTGAATAGGGGTACAGGGCAACGCAGCCCGTCCCGGGAACATGAGGCGCGCACACAGGCCTCCATGTCACTAAATCGGGGAGCGCTTGTCCTGCCTTGCCCCCTCCAGAACTTCGAGTTTCCGGGACGACACAGGTGCCCTCCGGCGCGTCGAAGTCCATTACGTTTCCATGCAGCGCGAGGCGGCGAAACAGCCGGACCTCCTGCCGGTGCAACCGGGTGACGAACGTCGCTTCAGCTATCGATCCTGTCATCCTTCAGCGTGAGTGACAATATCTTCAGGGCCAGTTCCCGGTAGCTGATGTCAACAGCGCGCGCCGCCTTCGGCAGCAGTGAGTGATCGGTCATTCCGGGCGCCGTATTCACTTCGAGGAAGTACGGATTGCCCGCACCGTCCAGCATGAAGTCGGCACGACCCCAGCCGCTGCAGCCGAGCACCTCAAACGCTCGGCGCGCGAGCACTTTAAGGCGCATCTCCTCCTGCGAGGCCAGTCCGCACGGAATCAGGTATTGCGTCGTGTCGTGGATGTACTTCGCGTCGTAGTCGTAGAACTCGCCCGCCGGCACGATCAGAATGACCGGCAGATCGAGATCACCCACAATGCACACGGTGTATTCACCACCGTCTTCAATGCTCTTCTCGACCAGCACGATCGTGTCGAACCTTGCCGCCTGCGCGATCGCCGCGGGCAGCGCCCCGGCCACTTTCACCTTGATCACCGCGACGCTCGAGCCTTCGCTCGCCGGCTTCACAAAAAGCGGCAGGCCGAGTTGCGCGACGATTGCCTGCGCGCGCGCATCGTAATCGTCACCGCGCATCACAGCCTCGAACGGCGGCGTCGGAATGCCCAACTGCTGCCATACGAGTTTCGCGCGGAACTTGTCGAGCCCGAGTGCCGAACCGAGCACCCCGGTGCCTGTGTAGCGAATCCCATAGAAATCGAGCGCGCCCTGAATCTGGCCGTTTTCGCCGTAGCCGCCGTGCAACGCGTTGAACGCGCGAGCAAAGCCCTCGTCCTTCAGCGCCGACAGCGCCCGCGCAGACGGATCGAAGGGGTGTGCGTCGACACCCGCGTCGCGCAAACGCTGTAGCACGAGACGGCCAGAATTGAGCGACACTTCACGCTCAGCGGACACGCCGCCTAGTAGCACCGCCACCTTGCCGAATCGTTTTGGATCGATGCTGTCCATTTCGCCCCCTGTTTCTGCGCGAGGCGCTCCCCGCGCAAGCCCACGATCAGCGCGCTCACCCCATTGCGGGACAACGCTCCTCATTGTGACAACGCCTGACCATGCTCCGCCGCCGGGTGTAGCTTATCGCGGCTTACAACTTGCGGCAGATCAAGTTCAGCAAGCGCCATGCGGATGTCCTCCGCTGATTTGCCCTGGGCAAAGAGCGCTGCGGCGCGTTTCGCGTGTCCGGCGAGCAGGTGACGTTGCGGCCCGGGCGCATAGGCGTAGATGTGATGCGGCTTGAGGCCGAGGGCACGCAGGCGGCGGACGTAATAAAGCTGACTGTAAAAGGGAACAATACGATCCTCTGGATCCGATATCACGTAGATTTCCGGCAGCGGATCCCGGCGAATGCGCCAGATTTCGTCGACGGGATCGTAATAGCTCTGGGCGTCGTAAAGTAGTCGGCCAGGGATTTCACGCCTAAATTCCCAATACGCGGTAACCTGCTTCATGGAAACTAGGCCGGACGAAAGCACCGATGCCGCGATGTCCCGACGCCTGTTCAGGAGCGCCGCGACGATCTGGCCACCACCGGAATGTCCGATCAGGATGAATGACGCGATGTTGTAGCGCACCTTGAGCAGGTCCAGTGCGCGGTCCATCAGTTCGATCTCGCGATGTGTACGCCACTTGTTATGGTCGCCAGAGGAGCCATAGATACCCGGGCGCGCAAGATAGAGCGCGGGGTGGCCGGCATCAGCGGACCAGTCAGCCATATCCTTCTCAATCTTCATGGGCGAAAAGGACTGGTAGGAGGATGTAATGTGCCTGACACCCTTCGTGGTTCTCAGCATGACATCGCCGCTGAAATATACAAGGACAGTGGCATTTTCGCCGCCGGACAGTCCATGCTCGTAGTACCGGATGCAATCCCCCTTACCACTGACCTCCACCCAGAGGCTGTCGAGCACCCGTGCACACTGTTCTGGTGAACTGAAGGAACCATTCAGAGCCTGCGCGGCATCGAAAGGCTCATTTCCCACGGGGATATTGAGCTCTGCAGGCCGTGGAGCCTCAAACGGCCCCAGCCTCGGCCGCCCCCCTAGACTCGGCTCGATGACGCCAAAAACGCCAAAGGCAACGAACAGGAACCGCCGGAACCTCCAGTGCAGAAGGTGCGACAAACGCCGACAGTATCGGACAAGCGATTGCATGAATAAGGGTCCGTCAGGTTGTCTAAAAAAGAAATGACCAATGATGTGCAAGCGCGCGGGCGGCACGCGCTCCTACGCCCGACACGGTTCGTGCGTTCCACTCCCCTGCCGCGCGCGGACTGCCCTCTGAGGCGCGACCATCATGGGAAACGGGCTGACCTCTCCGAGTCATTCAGCGCGCCGGACAGGTATATTGTTTGCCGGGATGTCAAGGTGGCCTGCTTACGCACACGCCTTCATCCACGCCACGATGTGATGTATGCCCGTACTGTTCGATCCCTTGAGCAGCACCACATCCCTGTCGACGAGTTCGTCGTCAAGTGCGCCCTTCAACTCGTCGAGAGAATTCGTGTAGCGTCCACGGCGCGCGACCGGTAGCAGTTCCCAGAAGTCGGCATAGAGTTTGCCCATGACATAGACGCGATCGACCGCACAACGCTCGACGACAGCAGCGAGTTCGGCATGAAACAGCGGCGCCTGCGGGCCGAGTTCCGCCATCTCGCCCAGCACAGCGACCCGTCTGGGGGCATCCTTAATATCCCTCAAATGTTCCAAAGCGGCCTGCATCGAACCGGGATTGGCGTTGTAAGCATGGTCAACGACAGTCAGGTGTCGTCCGCGGAGCGTCAACTCAATCTCCTCTCCCCTGCCAGGCAGGGCAGCAAAGTTTGCGATTCGTTCGAGCGCGGGCTCGAGAGGATAGTTGAGCGCCGAGATGGCGGCGAGAACGGCCAGGCTGTTCAGCGCCATGTGCGAGCCTGCGGTCCCGATCGGGTAGGTGATATCGCGCCCCCTGATACGGGCAACAACCCGCTGCCCGGACGCGTCATGGTCGACGAGCTGAAATTCGCACCCGGCGCTCGTGCCATAGGCAAAGATTCTCAGATCTCGTCCCACGGCCTCTTGGCGGACGGTCTCCCATTCCAGCATGTCGCGATTGAGCACCGCGACACTTCCCGCAGACATGCCCTCGAAGATCATGCTCTTGGTCCGGGCAATATCGGTGACTGTGCTGCTTTTGCCGAGGTGGGCAGGCTGAATGTTGGTAAAAATGCCTATGTCCGGGCGGGCAATGGCCGCGCTCTTCCGCATGTTGCCGACGGCAACTTCCAGGACGACGTGCCGGGCGTCCCAGGGGACTGATGCAAGATTCCAGCTCACGCCATGTGGGAGGTTGGCGTTGAACGCACTCGCTGCGGTCTCGCCGTAAGCATTGAGGGCGTCCGCCAGCATGGCCACGAGCGTTGTCTTGCCGGCGCTCCCCGTCACCGCCAGGACGGTGCCGCTCATCTGCCGGCGTGCGTAGGCCCCCATCGCAAGAATGGCTTCACCCGTATCGGCGACATGCAGCACCGGCACATCCTCAAGTTGGGCCTGCGCATCAGGATGGCTCGTGATGACACCCGCGGGCCGCGTCTTCAGTTGTCGGATGACGGAAACAGGGATCCCCCGGTCTGCCTCACCGACCCGGGCGACCACGACGTTTCCGGCCTGCATGGCCGGCGCGTAAATGCACAGGCCGCTCGCCGTCCACCCCGCTGGCGGCGGCGTAAGCCACGTCCCCTGGGTGGCCGCCTGGATCCCGGCGGCGCTCCATTCCCGCGCGGGCGTGGAGGATGAGGAAGGCCGCTGCGCGTCCAGATATTTCAGATAGGCGACCAAACCGGACAGATAGTGCTCGACGTCGTCAATGCGGACCCGGAAAGCGTGATGACGGATGAAGAAGCTCCCGGTGATCCTGCCCGGATTGGCAAAGTACATGGCGAGTTCTGGCCAGAAATAGCCGTCCAGCAGGCGCTGTGCCCGCGTATGCAGTGCATGGAAGAATTTATCCAGATCGAGCCCGGCGAGCAGGTGCCCCAGCCCGGGCTGCTGCTGCATGCGGCTGATCATCTGCTCGGCCGCCATCATCAATTCAAGCAGGGTCGGAAACGTCGTGACCCTCTCGATCACGAAATCGAGATAGCTGGCGAAATTCTGGATCCCGAATCTGTAATACGCTTCCAGCGGCCGGTGACGGGTGAGTTCGTTCACGCAGTAGCTGAGCCAGTGGTCATGCGCTTTCCAGTGTTTCGCCTCGATGAAATGGTCGAACGCCTTTTCCACCGCGGCGAGCCACCTCGCATCGCCAGTCAGGCCGTAAAGGCGCATCAGGCCGAAGGCCGCTTCGCCGTCGTAGTAGATGATCCGGAACGGCTGTTTGACCGACAGGTCCGGATAGTTCAGCACATGGATGAACTTGCCGGTGCCCGCATCCTGCATGAAGAGCACGCCTGTCGCGAGTTGTTCGAGCAGCGCCAGATATTCGCCTGAGCCGGTCAGCTGGCTGTATTTGACCAGCGCCAGCAGGCACACTCCGTTTCCGCCCAGTTTGATTTCGGTCTGCCCTTCGACCAGAAACGCAGCCCGGGCGCCGCCGGGCAACTCCATCGGTCGGATGAGATCGTTCACGAGATAATGCAGCGCTGCATCGATGGCTGTCTTGAGTTCACTGTCCCGGGTCACCTCCCAGGCTTCGAGCATCGAATAGACCGAACTTGCATGGCGCAGGCTGTTGTAGGCGCCGATGGGCCGATCGAAGCAGGGATGCCAGCCATAGTGGAAGCGCCCGCCTGGCTGCACCTGGCTGGCCAGATAGCGGCTGCCAGATGCAACGAGCGCCCGGACGTCTGCCGGCTGGAGAGAGGCGATGATGCGGCGTCCGGCATTCAGACCCGTCCCGTGCAGGAGGTGGACTTCCTGCGACTGCCGGCTTGCAAACGCCCCGCGGGCCGAGAACACATAAACATCCCGCCCGCCCTCGAAATCCACGCTGGCAAGCTGATGTCGGCTGGCGGCATATCGTTCGAAGTTCTTCGTGTTCACCATGGCATGCGCCTGGGCCGGGCCACCATAGAGCATGGCACTGGCATTCAGTTCGGTCTCCAGGAAGGCCTGCCTGAAATCGCTGTCCAGCGACAGGCCGCAACGAAAATAATTGCGTTTGGTCTGTGCCAGGCGGTCCCGCAGCGCGTCCCAAGTCATGGCCTCAACGCTATCGACCCAGTCCACCCGAAGCCACTGGACGGCCATTCCGGTGGCGCCGGCAGCCTGCATCGCCTGCGCCATGCCGGCGTCCCAGGCCAGGGCAAATGTCGGCGCCGTTGCGCTCACGACATCGGCCCGCCGCTGCCCATCACTCCATGAAAAGAACAGGACAAAGGACGGCCACGGCGCCGCCAGGGGCTGGACTTTAGGTTCAACGACGCAGCGCATTCGCGCGAACAGTGCAGGGAAGTCTGTGGGGTTGGGATGCGCGTGCTCAGAAGGGGTAGTCACTATGGGTTACTCCTGGGTAGGGACAGACAACACGCCTGCGGCCCGATACTTGGCGATGATGCTTTGTCTGACAGCGGCAATGAAATTTGACCGGACACGATGCCTCATTGGCGCTCACCTGTCGAGCGCTTGCGAGATGTTCATCGGCGGCCTCGCTGGTCACTTACATCAGCCCGGCCAGGCTTGAGGGAGCAAGCCTTATTGACAGGTTGCCGGCCCAGCGAGCCGGACATCATCTATTGCCCGGCCCCCTTCGATCAGTTGTGTGTATCGACGGTATCGGCGCTTCACAAGTAGCCGCGAGCGCTCGTTGCCACTGCTCGATAAACTCATGTTTGCGCGACGGGGCCGCAAAGACAAACTCATTGAGTCCCCTGTTAAAGAATTCCTGATCCTTGTCGCGCAACGCCGCATAGGCGAGCAGTACCTTGATTGCAGGGGTGGCTGTTTGTTTGGTCATCGCGACACTCCGTGTTTGGACCGTCACCGTTTACCGGAGGCGCGCGGTGAAAGGCGGGGTCAAGGGTACAGTGGGTACGGCGACCTTCCCGATCCAGGAAGGTCGCTCGCCAAAGGCCAGCGCCCGCGTCCCGTTATCAGGCTGGACGGGAAAGATTCACGCGCACCACCACGCGGCGGTTGGGTGCGTTGCAGGCAATCTTCTGCTGCATCGTGCCGCTGCACTCTGTGACCAGCGGATTGGAGTTGCCCGCGCTTTCCGCTGTGATCTTTGACGACGGAATACCATGCTCGATTAGCATCCGGCGAACCGTCATCGCACGCTGCTCGCCAAGTTTCTGCGCCGCTGCGTCCGGGCCGATGGGGTCCGCGTGGCCGATCACCGTGACTGCTTCCAACGAGGCGTTCTCCGCGAGAATCTGCTCAGCAAGGTGCGAAATTTCCGCTCGGCCCTTGGCAGTCATGTCGCGAGTGCCAGCCTTGCCGAAGGCGAACAGCGTGTCGCCCTTGAGCGTGTACTCTCTCGCCGTGGCAGGTTGTGCCGCCGCAGTAGCCTGTACCACGGGGACTGAGGGATAGTCACACGCCTGAACTGCCGATGCACGGGAAAGCACGTGCATTTGGGCGCGCATGCCCTGCAACTGGGCTTCGGCTTCGTTGCGCGGCACCACCACCGGTGCGCCATTGCTGTCAATCGGCCCGACCTTTACGAAGTAGGTCATGCCGCCCTTCAGTTCAGCACGCGATCCACCAGCGTTCTTGCCCTTGTACAGCGGCGCATCGTGGGTGTACGCACCCAGCGTGTGTTGGCCCGGCTTGACGCAGAAGACGCTGTAGCCGTTGGGCAGCAACGCGGTCTGCAATTCGCCATCAAGGTAGACGTGAGCGGCGGCCGAACGGCCTGCCCCTGCGGATGCTTCACGGTAGTAGATGATCTGCGCCTGCTGAGGGCCGACCTGTCCGACCGGCGCGTAGCTCTGGCCGAAAACCTTCCCAGGCTGCGTACCGGCACGGACCGTCGGCGTGGTGTCGGATGCGCCTGCCTGAGTGACCGGCGGTTGCGGATTAGAGAAAGTCTGTTGTGCGATGGCGGGCAAGGTACCCGCCGTCACGAGCAATGCGCCTGCGAGCGCACGCATCAGGGTTTGATTGGAAGTCATGATTGGTTCAAAAGCGGTCCCCCGGGGCAGCGCAATGCTGCTCAGAGAGCCTGATTAAATGATTGGTGATTCCGGGTCCGCGACGCAGGTCATGCGTCGCGGACCATCCGGAGATCAGTGGTTGTTCAGCGTTGTCTCGACGCCGTGCTGCACCAGCAGTTCGGCATTCAGACCCGAGTGGTAGAAGACGTCATACTGGATGCCATCCACAGTCGTGTTGTCAGACTGTTGCGTCCAGTCGCCGTTGTCCTCTCCCTCAGGCAGCAGATCAGACAGCGCGACCTTGTCGCCCGCATCGCCCTTGACCATCACTTGCGTGCGGCCGTCAGCAATGAACAGGTCCTGGCTGCCATGCTCGAGCACATCGCCCAGCGACAACTTAAGCGTGTTGCCGCCCGTGCCGGTGATATCGAACACTTCGACCGAGGACAGTTTCACTTCAACGTTCGCCAGATCCAGCACCAAGTCTGAACCTGTCAGCGTCAACACGTCCACACCACTTTCAGTATGAACATCACCGTCCATACCGGTCGAATACTCAGTGCCCTGAAGATCAAGCGCTGTATCCGGGCCCTCAGTCGAGGTCACGTCTACTGACTGATCGTCACTGTCGAGTGCCGAATCGGAATCGCTTGGCTTCTGATCGTCGACGCCACTGTCAGCAGGGACATCTGCATCTGCCGTTGCACCTGCATCAGACGAATCCTCGACGTCCTGAATCTCGAAAACCGCGACCTCGTCCGTCAGGACATCAGACACGCCGATTTCGGGCTGGTATTCAGCAGTGTAGTAAGAACTACCCGTTATATCGAAGCCGGGAGATGCGTTGTCGAACACAATGTCCAGTCTTAGCAACGTGTAGCCTTCCGGCAAGGTCATTTCAATATGATTTGCACCTTTAGCATCCAAATTAAAGGAAGTTAATAGCCGTGAATTCCCGTAGGCTCCATTCGTTTCGGTGACAACGACCCTCACAACATAGTTGTATTGCGGATCGATCCGATCGAAATCAACCGAAAAGGCAGTCGGTCGATTATCCGAGGTTCCAAGTTTGTAATAGAGCTGTGACGTCGGGTCCTGTCCCGGAGCTTGGGAATGCGTGCCTATACGCATTACGCCATTCACCATCTTTACATCATGACGATCACCAGCGTTGTAGAAGTTGTGAGCTAGCCCAACGACGTTTGAGTTACTGAAATCCAACTCGTAGTGTCCGGGCAGCAAGAACGAGAACCCGAATTGCCCGCTCGGTTCACTGGTGCCCACTGCGTTCGTCGCCACAGCCGTCAGGTTATGTTTCCCTTCGGCCAGCGGCGTGTCCGGCGTGAAGCTCCAGTTGCCATTGTCATCAGCCTTCACGTGCCCCAGCACCTGACCGCCATCGAAAATCGTCACCGTGCTGCCCGACTCCGCTGTACCACGGACTTCCAGCTTTGCATCATCCGTCGTCGCGCCCTCAGCAATCGGGCCCGTCGCCGTGCCTTGATCGTCAATCACTGCGCTGATCACCGGCGCGTCTGGCTTCTTCGTGTCCACGATCACAGTCCACGAATCCGACGGCTTGCTTTCGTTACCCGCCTGATCACGCTCGACCACCGTGAACTCGTGCTTGCCTTCGCCCAGCGGCGTATCAGGCGTGAAGCTCCAGTTGCCGTCCTCGTCGACCTTCGTCTCGCCAACCGGCGTGCCGTTGTCGATCACGACGATCGTGTCGCCCGGCTGACCCTTGCCCACCAGTGTCGGTGTCGTGTCGTCCGTGCTCTCGCCGTTGCCCACCGGACCCTGAACCAAGCCCACGTCGTCAGTCACTTCGCCAACGGCCGGCTGGCCCGGCGGGGTTGTGTCCACGATCACCACGTGCGGATCCGACGGCTTGCTTTCGTTGCCCGCCTGATCACGCTCGACCACCGTGAACTCGTGCTTGCCTTCGCCCAGCGGCGTATCAGGCGTGAAGCTCCAGTTGCCGTCCTCGTCGACCTTCGTCTCGCCAAYSGGYGTGCCGTTGTCGATCACGACGATCGTGTCGCCCGGCTCGCCCTTGCCCACCAGCGTCGGTGTCGTGTCGTCCGTGCTCTCGCCATTGCCCACCGGACCCTGAACCAGACCCAAGTCGTCAATCACTTCGCCAATTGCCGGCTTGCCCGGTCCCATCGCGTAGATCCTCACAGGGGTAGTCGGGCTCGGCGATGAGCCGTGGCCCGCTGCGTCCGTCACCGTATAGGAGATGTCGAACGCCGTGTCCTGCCCGATCAGATCGTCTGCAGGGATCCTCACCTTGACTGACCCAASGATTACTTCGAACGACTCCACCTTGTGCTCGTAGCTCTTGCCGTTCCAGTCAATCGTGATCACGTCGCCCTCGACCATGCCCGCATAGGACGGGATAATCACCCACGTGCCATCGCTGGCCTCTGCCGAGTCGATCACACCGTCTGCCATCTCCGGCACTTCAGGCGCCTTCAGTACCAGTGCTGGGACTGTCGTATCGATAATCACCACGTGCGGATCCGACGGCTTGCTTTCGTTGCCCGCCTGATCACGCTCGACCACCGTGAACTCGTGCTTGCCTTCGCCCAGCGGCGTATCAGGCGTGAAGCTCCAGTTGCCGTCYTCGTCGACCTTCGTCTCGCCAACGGGCGTGCCGTTGTCGATCACGACGATCGTGTCGCCCGGCTGACCCTTGCCCACCAGTGTCGGTGTCGTGTCGTCCGTGCTCTCGCCATTGCGCACCGGACCCTGAACCAAGCCCGCGTCGTCAGTCACTTCGCCCACGGCCGGCTGGCCCGGCGGGGTTGTGTCCACGATCACCACGTGCGGATCCGACGGCTTGCTTTCATTGCCCGCCTCATCACGCTCGACCACCGTGAACTCGTGCTTGCCTTCGCCCAGCGGCGTATCAGGCGTGAAGCTCCAGTTGCCGTCTTCGTCGACCTTCGTCTCGCCAACGGGCGTGCCGTTGTCGATCACGACGATCGTGTCGC